>NZ_JAVDSM010000007.1:0-296185 GCF_031455315.1 Arthrobacter sp. 1088 | reverse complement strand
CGAGTGGCTCCATGCCTACAATCACCACCGAGCCCACACTGCCCTCAAGGGTCAGACACCGGCCAGCCGCGTCACCAACCTCTCAGGTCAATACAACTAGGCTGAAGACATGGCTCCCGATCAGCACGACGCATTCGAGGACAACATGCCCGCCATGTCCGCCGTTGACGTTGCGGACTGGCGGCTTCGGACCTTCGCCCTCTATGACCAAGTGCGGCAGCTGGCGGCTACGGATCCGTTCGATGCACACAACTATTGGCGCCAGGAGCGGGACCGGATGTTTGCTACCCATCCCGCATCCGCCCTGACAGCGGAGATGAAAGCATCCTTCTCCGGGCTGCGTACGGCCGACTACGATCCCGCCTTCCGGATGTACGTTCCGCTGTCGCCGGAGGGAACGGGACAGGAAATGAATGTTCAGACAGGGACCGACGGCGTAGTTCCGTTTGTGAGGATTGGAACCTTTGAGTTGCCGGGGCTCGGGTCCCTGGCTGTTTGGCGGCTGCGAAGCTATGGGGGCGGCATCTTCGTGCCTTTGCGCGACGCTACTGCCGGCAAAGAGGGTGGAAGCTACGGCGCCGGAAGATACCTTTTGGACACCGTGAAGGGCGCTTACCACGGTGTTCGCCGCATCGATGAACGGCAGGAGTTCATCGTGGACTTAAACTTCGCCTACAACCCGTCCTGCGCCTATAACGAAGCCTGGGCGTGCCCCCTTGCCGGACCGGCCAACCGGCTCGCAGCGGAGGTACCAGTGGGTGAACTGTATTTGGGAGAAGGCTAACGCCTCCCGAAGCCAGCCGCGGTGCGGACCGACACTGCGGCGCCTGGGAAGGACGGGGTCAGCGTCACGGAACCGTAAGTTGTGGGAACTGTGGGCCGGACCGTAAAAGCCTAGCCTTGGAGCATGGACAGAATTGGGCGGATGATCCGTGGCCACAGGGTCCTTGCCACCGTGGTGGGCGTGGCGGTCGTGGTCCTGGTCGTCGTTGGGGCCGCGCTGTTCCAGCCCTGGCGGCTGTTTACGAGCAGCAGCGTGAACGAGGCCCTGCCGTGGAATCCTCCTTCATCAACGTCGGCGTCTCCCAATAATGCACCGACGTCCGATGCACCGACGTCCGATGCACTGACTTCCGACGCACAGGGCAGTGGCTCCCCTGCCCCCAACACCTCTGCCTCCACGCCGGCAGTCAAGACGGAACCTGTGGTGCTGGGCTTCGGCAATTTCCAATCCCAGGAGCATCAGACTTCCGGTACTGCACAGCTCCTGGAACTGCCCGATGGCTCCCGTGTGCTGAGGTTGGAAAACCTTGCCAGCAGCGACGGGCCGGACGTCAAGGTCTGGCTTAGCAGCCTTGAAGCAGGAGGCGATTGGTACAAGTACCGCTCGGGTCGGTATGTGGACCTCGGCCCCATCAAGGCCACGCACGGCAACCAGAACTACGTCATCCCATCCGGGGTGGACGTCTCAGGCCTGTCATCGGTGGTGCTCTGGTGTGACCGTTTCAGCGTCGCTTTCGGATCGGCGCAGCTTGCCTGACCCGTTGTGGGGCCACGTCTGCGCCTGGTCTTAGGGCGTAAAGCGGGCCACAGCAGATTGCAGGACGTAGGATGTCATCATGACTTTCCGCCTTCCCCGTCGCATCGCCCGCGTCCGCCCCTTGGATTCACAGGATCCCAACGAGCAATTCTTCGTTGCCAACGACGCCCATGACTTCGAATCCGAAGCGGGGACGAACTGGATTGTTATCGATTCGCCCTTCGAGGCATCACGGGCAAACGCGAGTAGCCCCACGCGGCTCGGTTGGGAACCGGGGACGGGGGTGAACGAGGGTTCTTTCACTTTCCTCGCACCCTCAGTGCCGGCCAACGTCTTTGGCATGGCCCACAACACCGGGCAGGCTGGCAGGGACCTTCAACCACAGGCATTTCACAAGGCCGCCTCCAGCGTGATCGGCCCCGGCGAAGCGATCCAGCTGAGTTCGAACGTTGGTCATGTTGACCCGGAAGCCGAACTGACGGTCGTCGTCGGACGTACAGCGCGAGGCCTGACGCTGGAAACGGCGGGGTCGGCAATCCTCGGCTACACCATCGGGAACGATGTCTCCGCACGCGACCTCCAAAAGACCGACGAACTCTGGATCAGCGCGAAGAGCCAGGACACCTTTACGCCTGCAGGTCCGTGGATCGTCACCGACCTCGACGCCGCAGATCTTTCCATCGGGATCGTCCACAATGGCACCGCGCTCAAAACCGCAAGCTCGGCGGACCTCGGCTGGAAAGTGGACGAGATCATGGTCTATCTGACCTCGTTCATGACCCTCCACCCCGGCGACCTGGTCCTGACTGGCTTCCCCGCCGAATGCGCGCGCATTCAGCCAGGTGACACCGTGGTGTGCCGGGTGGAAGGAATTGGGGAGCTCGCCAACCCCGTCACCACCGCTTCCTGGGAGGGTGTGCCCGCATAGTGTGTCAGGCTTAACCTCATGGAGACAGCCGCAGACGCCACCGAACTGCGCCCGCCTCCCTTACAAAAGCCCCCCAGGAAGAGGCATCGCGGCCTGCTCAAGTACCCCGTGGTGCGGCAACTGCTTCGATTCACCGGCGTCGGAATTCTCTGCACAGCAAGTTCGCTTGCCCTCTACGCGCTGCTGCGTCCCTGGATTGACCCCCAGCTCGCCAACGCCGTGGCGTTGATCGTGACCTCGATCATGAACACAGCGCTCAACCGCAGGCTGACCTTCAAGATCAGCGGCAGCAGGAAACGCGGCCAGGACCACATGCATGGGTTGATCGTCATAGGCATTGCCCTGGTCATCACTGGAGGGAGCCTGGGCATCCTGCATCTCGTCCATCCCGAGGCTACTGTCAGCGAAGAACTCTGGACCACGACGCTTTCCGGCTTCGTTGCCACAGGCGTCCGGTTCACCCTTTTGAGGCATTGGATTTTCCGCCGCGCCCGCCACGTGTAACTAGCCCGGTTGCGGTGTTGCCAGGTTCCGGACACGCCCGACGGCGGTTTCCACGGCTCCGGCAGCTTGCTCGAGTTCGGCTTCGGTAACAGTTGAGGGGAAGCTGAAGCGCACGGCTGTTTGCGCTACCTCCGGGACCATGCCCAACGCCAAGAGCACCGGCGACGGGGCGTCCGATCCCGCCGCGCAGGCGGAACCACTGGAGCAGACCACGCCAAGGCGTTCCAGCTCAAGCAGGACTGATTCGCCGCTGGTTCCAGGGAAGCAGAACGATGCAATTGATGGCAGCCTCCGGCTTCGATGCCCTGTCAGTATGGCGCCCGGGACGGTTTGGAGGACCTGCGCGACGAACCGCTCCCTCAGCTCCGAAACCCGGGCCGCCAACTCCGGCTGCTCGCGCAGGCTCAACGTCAGTGCCGTGGACAATGCCACGGCCCCGGCTACATTCTCCGTTCCGGATCTCTTTCCCCGCTCCTGGCCTCCCCCATGAACCAACGGCTCCACGCGCATCCGACCCTTCGTGAACAGGACACCGGATCCCTTGGGCGCGCCCAGCTTGTGGCCGGAAAGGCTCAGCGCATCCACGCCCAGGGCCTTGACGTCCACGCTCAGCCAGCCGGCCGCTTGGACGGCATCAGTGTGGAAGGGGATGCCCATCCCGTGGGCTGCGGCAGCGAGGTCCGCAACGGGCTGGACCGTACCGATCTCGTTGTTCGCATACATGATGCTCACCAAGGCTGTCTCCGGCCGGAGTACGGCCCGGAGCGCGTCCACTGAGACGAGTCCGTCCGTGTCCACCGGCACCACGTCCACCGTGAAGCCATGCACGCGTTCGAGGTAGCGGGCGGACTCCTCCACTGCAGGATGCTCGATTGCGCTTATCACTACCCGTTTCAGCGAGGGATCGGCCGCATGCCGGGCCAGTGCGATCCCTTTGACGGCCAGGTTGTCAGCCTCCGTGCCGCCCGAGGTGAAGGTCACCTCGCCCGCGCGGCAATTGAGCACCTTCGCGACGGCGGACCTCGCCTCTGCGAGCGCAGTGGCGGCCGCTTCACCCAGGCTGTGGTGGCTGGATGGGTTGCCAAACCCGCCACTGAGGTACGGCCACATGGCTTCGAGTACTTCGCGCCGGACCGGCGTGGTGGCTGCAGCGTCCAGGAAGATCATGGAAGTCAGACTGCTTTCGGCTCTGCATCAGTCCGCAGCTCAATGTCCAGCCCGAGGTCCAGTGCCGAAACACTGTGCGTCAGCCCGCCGATCGAGATGACATCCACGCCTGTCGCGGCGATCTCTGCCACCGTGTTGAGGTTGACGTTTCCGCTGGCTTCCACGTTTGCCCGTCCGTCTACCTGTTTGACGCCTGCCCGGAGTTCATCGATGGAAAAGTTGTCCAGCATGATGGTGTCCACTCCCGCGGCCAGGACGGGTTCGATCTGGTCTGCCCGGTCAACCTCAACTTCAAAGTGAGTTGTGTGTCCCAGCTGGGCTTTGGCGGCCGCGAGCAGTTCAGTCAGTTTCGCGGAGTCTCCGCCGGTCATGACAGCCAAGTGGTTGTCCTTTGCCAGGACGGCATCCGAGAGGCTGTAGCGGTGGTTCGCTCCCCCGCCGCAGCGCACGGCATAGCGTTCCAGGACACGCAAACCGGGCGTGGTTTTACGGGTGTCCGTGATCCGGGCGCGCGTTCCTTCAACCAACCTGACGAATTCTGCGGTCTTGGTGGCAATGGCGCTCATCCGCTGCACCAGGTTGAGTCCGACGCGTTCTGCCAACAGTACCGAGCGTGCACTGCCGGTGACCCGCGCGAGGTGGGTTCCGGCGTCGAACCCTTCGCCGTCGGCGAGCAGCAATTCCACCTCGGTGTCCGGGTCAACGAGCTTCATGGCGTCGCGGAAGACCGTTCCACCGCTGAAGACGCCCGGGACGCGGGCATTCAGGACCGCCGTGGCACGCGCGCCGGCGGGGATCAGCAGTTGCGAGGTGATGTCACCGCTGGGTGCGTCCTCCGCGAAGGCCCGCTCCAGGATGTCCCGTACAGGTGCTGCGGGGAGGGTCAGGTTGGTCATGGAGGTCAGGTCAGTCATTGACGAGGCTCGCTTTCCGGCTCATGGTGTAACGCTTGTCAAAATCCTCGACGGCGGCTGGTTCCTTGACGCCGTCACTGCGGTAGTGCGCCCCCAGCGACTCCCGCCGCTCCCGGGCCGCATGAACGAGCAACTGTGCCGCCAGGAGCAGGTTGGAGTCCTCATGCTCCCGGGGATCAAGGGAATCAGGCACCTCCAGGGGAACAACTTCGCCCTCCCAGGAACCCAAAACTTCAGCGGCCTCTGCCAACAACCCACCGGTACGCAGCACGCCGGCCTTGGCAGTCATCAGCCGGCGAAGTGCCTGCCGCGAAAACACCCCCGCGTGCCCAAAGGACGTCTCACGAGCACCCGGACCCGGCAAAGACTCAAACTCCCAAGAAATAGGAACCGGGATAGCATCCATTTCGAAAACCGAAGTGACAGGCGAGGCCGGAGGCCCCGACAGCGCCGTTGTCGCGTGGGAGCCGGCGTCTTCTTGGTCGGCTGGCGGGGACCCGGCAGCGTGCGTAAAAGCGAGGCCGCCCGCGGCCGAGTTAGCACGCAGAGGGACTCCGTTAGTCGACCCCAAGAACGCTTCAACAGCACGCCGCCCGAACACGAGCCCTTCGAGCAAAGAGTTACTGGCCAGCCTGTTGGCGCCTTGGACTCCGGTGCAGGCAACCTCGCCCGCGGCGAGCAAGCCCGGCACAGATGTGCGGCCGTAGAGGTCGGTCACCACACCACCCATCCAGTAGTGGGCCGCGGGTGCTACGGGGACAAGTTGCCGGGTCCAGTCGACACCAGCTTGGCGCGTCCGCTTGCTGAGGGTGGGGAAGCGCCTGGCCAGGAAGCCCTGGCCACGCTGTTCTTCGATCACGGTGGCGTCGAGGAACACGTGGCCGTTGGGGTCGCCGAGTTGGGCCAGGTGAAGTGCGATGCTGCGGGAGACGACGTCCCTGGGCGCGAGTTCTGCATCAGGGTGATAGCCGGGCATGAACCGGTGTCCACCGGCATCGACCAGGATGGCCCCTTCCCCCCGCACTGCTTCGGAGATCAGCAGGGGTTCGTTGTTCCCGTCTGCCTCCCTGGCCTCGGCCGGTATCACCATGCATGTTGGGTGGAACTGGAAGAACTCAAGGTCTGCAACGGCGGCTCCGGCACGCCATGCGAGCGCAAGGCCGTCGGCGGTGGCCACGGAGGGGTTTGTGGTCTGCGCAAACAGTTGGCCTGCTCCTCCGGTGGCCAGGAGTACGGCGTCTGCCTGGAGGCCGAGCTCTTGCCCGTCGTGGATGAAGCTGCACCCCATAACGCGGGCGCCATCCAGCGAAAGCGAGGTGACCTGCGCGTGTCCGATCACCGTGATCCGTCCAGCCGCCTGTGCATCCAGCACGGCGCGGATCAGCGCTGCGGCCACCCCGGCACCGGTTGCGTCGCCGCCGGCGTGCAGGATGCGCGGAGCTGAGTGGGCGGCCTCGAGGCCCAAGGCGGGGTCGCCGTCGTCGTCGAGGTCGAACTGCACGCCGAACCGTCCCAGTCCCGCGATGTCCAACCGCGCCTCAGTGCACAACACCCGCACCGCCTCTTCGTTGCAGTGGCCTGCCCCTGCCTTGAGGGTGTCGGCGATGTGCGCAGCCACCGTGTCACCGGGAGCTGGCTCGTCCAACACGGCGGAGATCCCGCCCTGGGCGTAGTAGGTGTTGCTGTCCGCGAGTGCACCCTTGGTCAGCAGCACCACTTCTACTCCGGCTTCGGCGGCCAGCAAGGCTGAATACAGCCCCGCGATGCCGCTTCCGACGACGATCAGCCGCTTGGGCGTGCGCCCTTCAGCAAGGCTTCCTGAGGTCATGTGAGGCTCGATTCGGATCGTCCGGTAGACCGGTGTGGGTAGCGGGTTAGGCAGGCTTGGCTGCCAGCATGCGCTCGAGCGCAATTTTGGCGTTTTCCTGCACGGCGTCATCCACGGTGATGCGGTTGACGATGCGTCCTTCGACGAGTTCCTCCAGCACCCATGCGAGGTAGCCGGGATGGATGCGGTACATGGTGGAGCAGGGGCAGATCACGGGGTCCAGGCAGAAGATCGTGTGCTGTGGGTTTTCCGCAGCGAGCCGGTTCACCATGTTGATTTCCGTACCGATGGCGAACGTCGTGGGTTCGGTGGCGGCAGCGATGGCCTTCTTGATGAAGTCGGTGGAACCTGCGGAGTCCGCGGCGTCCACGACCTCCATGGGGCACTCGGGGTGCACGATTACGTTCACGCCGGGGAAATCGACGCGGGCCTTCTCGATCTGGCCTACGTTGAAGCGCTTGTGGACCGAGCAGAAGCCGTGCCAGAGGATCACGCGGGCGTCCAGCAGCGTCTGTTCGTCGTTGCCACCCAGTTCCTTGCGCGGGTTCCACATGGGCATCTGCTCGAGCGGGACGCCGAGGGCCTTTGCCGTGTTGCGGCCCAGGTGCTGGTCGGGGAAGAACAGGACGCGCTGCCCACGTTCGAAGGCCCATTCCAGGACAACCTTGGCGTTGGAGGACGTGCAGACAATTCCGCCGTTGCGGCCACAGAAGGCCTTCAGCGCAGCGGAGGAGTTCATGTAGGTGACGGGGATGACCGGAACGCGGCCCTGGGCATCAGTGTCCGTGCCGAAGATTTCTTCGAGCTGTTCCCAGCATTCCTCTACCGAGTCCTCATCAGCCATGTCCGCCATGGAGCAGCCAGCCGCGAGGTTCGGCAGGATGACGGCCTGTTCCGGCGTGGACAGGATGTCAGCAGTCTCTGCCATGAAGTGGACGCCGCAGAAGATGATGGCTTCGGCGTCGGGCTTTGTCAGCGCAGCGTTGGCCAGCTGGAAAGAGTCACCCACGAAGTCGGCGTACTGGATCACTTCGTCACGCTGGTAGAAGTGGCCCAGGATCACGGCGCGGTCCCCGAGCGTCTTTTTGGCAGCGCGGATCCGGGCATCCAGTTCGGCATCCGTTGCCCGTTTGTACTCGTCCGGAAGCTGTCCCTGGCGCGGCGTTTCCTTGGGAGCGACGTCGCTGCTGGAGGCTCCTGGTCCGTAGGCGGGGGCACCGGCAAGTGCCTCGGCAAGGTCATACTCCCAGGGGCCTTTGGCCAGGGCCGGGCTGCAGGTGGATCCGGCGGCGGAAAGCCCCTTCTCGGCTTCCTCCCGCGTGATCAGCTGGACGGCAGTGTTGACGCTGCTCATGGTGTACTCCTGTTATCTGGCCCGAGGCCGGGCGTGCCGGTGAAGCGGTAGAGGCGTGGCGGACGGTGTTTTCCGCCTTGCAGGTATTCACCGGTTTCTTCAATTTCCGGTGTGGCTTTGATGTGCCGGCGAAAGTTCGCCGGGTCCAGTTGACGGTCCAGGACGGCCTCGTAGACTTCGCGGACCTGCGCGAGCGTGAAGAACTCTCCCAGCAGGTGGTAGGCGATGGAACCGTAGGCCATTTTGTTGCGGAGCCGCCAGAGTGCGTAGTCCACGATCGCGTTGTGGTCGAAGGCGAGTTCGCCGAGCCTGTCTGCCCGGAACCACCGCACGTTTTCCGATTCGTCCGCGAGGGCGGCTTCGGTCGGCTGGACCAGGGCCCAGTAGACGATCGAGACGACCCGCTGGCTGGGTGATCGGTGCAGGCCGCCGAAAGCGTAGAGCTGCTCAAGATATTGCGGCGCCAGGCCCGTTGTCTCCCGGAGGTTGCGCGATGCCGCGTCCTGAAGGGACTCGTCGTGCGCCAAAGGACCGCCCGGCAGCGCCCACATGTCCTTGTAGGGCTCGCGGATCCTACGGACCAGCGGAAGCCACAGCGTGGGACGGCCGGACTTTTCGCTGGGACGGAGGGCGAAAATCACCGTCGAAATGGCCAACGACGGCGGCGCCAGGCGGCGTTCAGCAACGTTGGCTGATATCGGATTCACGGCGTTCACCTCGCTTTGTCGCCGCCTGGAGATCGTCCTCCACGCACTGGAACCTTAGTTAAAGTCACTATGACTAGAACTAATGGTACGACTCCGCAGCCTCTAGGCAAAATGCTTTGCGTCACACTGACTTGGCGGCGGCTTCCATCAGCGGCAGGGTCCGGCCCTGGATGTGGCTGTTGAGCACAATGACGGACGAACAACGGACCACGGATTTAGTGGCGATCATGGCATCCAACACGCGCTGCATGTCCGGATTGGAACGGGCCGCGATACGCACCATGAGGTCCGAATTCCCCGTCACGGTGTGCACTTCGATGATCTCCGGGATGGCGCTCAGGCTCTGGATGATGGCGTCGTGACCGATCTCCTGGGTGATGGTGACCGAACAGAATGCCACCACGGGGAAGCCGAAGTTAGCAGGATCCGGCTGCGGAACCCAGGAGCCGATCACTCCGTTCTCGATCATTCGGTCAATCCGGGATTGCACCGTAGCCCTGGCAACCCTCAGCACACGGGAGGCCTCCAAGACGGAAGACCTCGGCGAATCAGTGAAGAAACGTACAATTTTTGCATCAAGCGCATCGACCAGCATCAAAGTTCCTGTCCCCGGGGATTCTTACCCATCACATCGCCACAGCAAAAAGTGATGTATCTTACAAACTGCGAGAATTATTCCACGGCTCTTGCTGCGTCGTCGACGCCCAGCTTGCTCAGCCCAAGAGGCCGGCTCGCTACACCGAGTATGAAATCCATAGAAGGTAGACACGTATGACAACGAAGTCCATCGCGGCTCCTGCGCCAACATCCGGCCTTGGCCATTCACTTAAGCCACGCCAACTCACCATGATGGGGCTCGGAAGCGCCATCGGAGCAGGCCTCTTCCTCGGCTCCGGCGCAGGCATCCAGGCCGCCGGCCCGGCGGTCCTGATCTCCTACCTCGTAGCGGGTACCCTGATCATCCTGGTCATGTGGGCCCTGGGCGAGATGGCTGCCGCAAACCCCAACAGCGGAGCATTCTCCGTCTACGCCGAAAAAGCCATGGGCAAGACCGCCGGCGGCACCATTGGCTGGCTCTGGTGGCTGCAACTGGTGGTGGTCATCGCAGCCGAAGCCCTTGGCGCGGCAGGCCTGCTCTTTACCGTCTGGCCAGTGATTCCGGTGTGGGTGCTCGCACTGGTGTTCATGGTGGCGTTCACCGGCATCAACCTCGTGGGCGTACGCAATTTTGGCGAGTTCGAATTCTGGTTCGCGATCCTGAAAGTCGCGGCAATCGTCATCTTCCTCCTCATCGGCGCAGCCCTGCTGTTCGGCTGGTTGCCCAACGTTGCCTCGCCGGGCCTCTCGGCCTTCGGAGACTTCGCCCCCAACGGAATCGGCGGCATCGCAGCTGCTTTGTTCGTGGTGATCTTCGCCTTCGGCGGAACGGAAATCGTCAGCGTCGCCGCTGCCGAAACAGAGAACCCCGCGCACAGCGTCGGCAAGGCCATCCGGACAGTGGTTTGGCGCATCCTGGTCTTCTACATCGGCTCGGTTTTCGTCATCGCAGCGGCTCTTCCCGTTGGCTCCGACGGCCTGAAGTCCCCGTTCGCGGGCGTACTGGACCTCGCCGGTATCCCGGGAGCGGGCGCTGCGATCACGCTCGTCGCTGTCGTCGCACTGTTGTCAGCCCTGAACGCCAACCTCTACGGCGCTTCAAGGATGATCTTCTCCCTGTCCGAGCGCGGCGAGGCTCCTGGTTTCCTGTCCAAGCTGAGCGGCTCCAAGGTGCCGGTGGCCGCCGTCGGGATTTCCGTTGCGTTCGGCTTCATCGCGACCGTCCTGGAACTGCTCTTCCCCGAGCACGTACTGCCTGCGCTCCTGAACCTCGTCGGGTCCACATGCCTGGTGGTGTGGGGCACCGCCCTGGTCTCCCAGTTCATCCTGCGCCGCAGGGCCGACCGCGAAGGAACCGAGCTGCCGCTGCGCATGAAGGGCTTCCCGGTGCTTACGGTCGTGGGGATCGTCCTGCTGGGCATCATCCTCGTGGTGGGCTTTGCCAACCCTGAGAGCGCCGGCCAGCTGATCGGTACGTTCATCCTGATCCTGGTTATCGCCGCCGGATGCTTCCTCAACGCCAAGGCGAAGGCCGGTAAGCAGCCCGTGCACATCAAGTAGCCACCTGCCTATTGAAACCAAGAGGTCCTGCGCAATTTGTTTTGCGCAGGACCTCTTTGCGTATCCAAATTGTACAAAGTGTTTCCTTGAAACTGAGCTGATTGCGCACACCCGCTAGCGGTGACTAGGGTCACAGCCATGACTACCAAACACCTGCTCGCCGCCGTCGATGAGGATGCGGCGCCGCTCACGCACGAACAGCTCCGTGAGCTCTACGCCCTGATGGCTTCCGTCCGCCACCTGGACACAGCAGCCGTCGCCTGGCAGCGCCAGGGCATCATCCCCGGCTATGCGCCCCAGCTGGGCCAGGAAGCCGCGCAGGTAGGCAGCGGATACGCCGTTGACCGGACCATGGACTTCGTGTTCCCCACATATCGCGAGATGGGCGTGGCCCGGGCAATGGGCCTGGACATGGTGGGCTACATGTCCACGCACAAAGCCACGTGGCATGGCGGAATGTACAACCCGCTGGAATCCCGCTTCGCTCCCATCCAGGCTGTAGTGGCGGGATCCGTATTGCATGCTGTCGGCTGGGCCCACGGCCAAACCCTTTCCGGAAAGCCCGACGGCGAACGCGGCGTTGCCATGACGTACTTCGGCGATGGAGCATCCTCCCAGGGCGATGTCCACGAGGCCATGAACTTTGCCGCTGTGATGAAGGCGCCAGTGGTCTTCTTCATCCAGAACAACGGCTGGGCGATCTCCGTCCCCACGGAGCGCCAGGTTGCCGGCGGCTCAGTCGCTGCGCGCGCGGCTGGATACGGAATTCCTTCGCTGCAGGTGGACGGCAACGACGTCGTCGCAGTCTTCGAGGCCACCCGTTCGGCTTTCGCCCATTGCCGCGCGGGTCACGGGCCGGTTGTCATTGAAGCGATGACCTACCGCCGCGGGCCCCACTCCACGGCGGACGACCCCGGACGTTACCGCACCCTGGATGAGGAACGGCTCGGGGCGGGCGAGGATCCCCTTGAGCGGTTCCGGCAGCGCCTGCTCGCCGACGGAGTAGCGGATGCAGCGTTTTTCGCCGAAGCACAACGGAGAGCCGAGGAGGAAGAGGAAGCCATTCGTTCGGGTATCGAGGCCCTTGGCCCACGACCGGGGGCCGAAATGTTCAGCCTGGTCTTCCAGGAACCAACACCCACCCTTCAATCCCAGGCCACAGCGTGGCGCAAGGAGTCCGAACATGTCTGAGACGATCACAGAAGCGCCGGGGACCGCGACTGACACGGCTGCGCCCGTTCTGCAGATGTCCATGCAGCAGGCCCTCAACCGCGCACTGGACGAAATCCTGGCCGACGATCCCAAAACTGTCATCTTCGGTGAAGACTGCGGCCGCCTCGGCGGCGTCTTCCGCATCACCGATGGCCTCCAGGCCAAGCACGGCGAGGAGCGCGTCTTTGACACTCCACTGGCCGAGTCCGGCATCCTGGGCATGTCGGTGGGCCTGGCCATGGCGGGCTTCCACCCCATCCCGGAAGTCCAGTTCGACGGCTTCGCCTACCCGGCCATCAACCAGATCATCTGCCAGATCGCGCGCATGAACTACCGCAGCCGCGGCACGCTCCCGATGCCGATCACGCTCAGGGTTCCCAGCTTCGGCGGAATCCGCGCCCCCGAACACCACGGCGAAAGCCTCGAAGCACTCTTTGCGCACGTTCCCGGGCTGAAAGTGGTTTCTCCCTCCAACCCGCACGACGCCTATCACCTCCTCAAGTACGCAGCCACTCGGCCGGATCCTGTCATCTTCATGGAGCCCAAGTCCCGCTACTGGCAGAAAGGTCCGGTGGACGTCACCTCCGCGACTCCCGGCACAGAGGCGTCCGACGGCGGCAGTCCCACCGGAGCCCGCGTGGTTCGGGAAGGCCGACACCTGACCCTCGTCGCATGGGGTGCCATGGTGGCCCGCTGCCTCCAGGTTGCCGAACTTGCTGCCGAGGACGGCATCGACGTCGAGGTCCTGGACCTGCGCTGGCTGAAGCCGATCGACGCCGAAGCCCTGGCGACGTCCGTCGGTAAGACGCGACGCGCCGTCGTCGTCCATGAAGCGCCCCTGACCTCAGGCCTTGGTGCCGAGGTCGCCCAACTCATCACGCAGCGTTGCTTCGACACGCTGAAGGCTCCGGTGGAGCGCGTGACCGGCTTCGACGTCCCCTATCCCTCCGGCGACCTCGAAGACGAATACATTCCGAACATCGACCGCATCCTCTTTGGGATCCAACGCGTACTGGAGTACCGCCGTGGCTGAAATTTCCTTCCCGCTCCCCGATTTGGGCGAAGGCCTCATCGAGGCGACCGTGCTGGACTGGCTGGTCTCACCGGGCCAACAGGTGGAACGCAACCAACCCCTCGTCGAGCTCGAAACAAGCAAGTCGGCCCTCGAATTGCCCAGCCCCCAGGCAGGTAAAGTGGTGCGTATTCACGGGGCGCCCGGTGACACCATCAACGTCGGCGAACCGCTGATCGTGTTCGAGGTACCGGATGACACCGCCGGGATCGTGGGCACTGTTCCAAAGGACGAAGCACCCAAGCGCCGGGTCCGCCTGAGCGCCGTACTCGATGAGGACTGACATGATGACCGGCAGGCACACCGTGGAACAGCACAGGCACACAGTTGAGGGCACCGACCCCGAATTGTTCGTTGAAGTGCATGAACCAGCCACCGATGCCGGACTGCGACCCGTCCTGTTGATCCACGGTTTCTCCTCATCCAGCAAGCTCAACTGGGCGGACAGTGGCTGGATCACCACGCTGCAGGAAGCCGGCCGTCGGGTCATCACCGTGGATCTTCCCGGTCACGGCCAAAGCCATTCCCCCGAGGACCTGGATTCCTACACCCCCAGCCGGATCCGCGCCGACCTCCTGCAGATCGTGACCGACGCCGGCGCACGGCCCCTGCGCGACGGCGATCCTTCCACGGGACTGGACATCGTGGGCTACTCGTTGGGATCCCGGCTGGCTTGGGAGTTCGCCGCGACACAGCCGGACCTGGTTCACCGGATCGTCCTGGGCGGACCGAGTTCAGCGGATCCCCTGGCAGCCTTCGACCTCGCCGCCGCCCAGCGGCACCTGGCCGATGGCACACCTATTGAGGACCAGTCCACTGCGGGGTTGCTTAAGATGGCACAGTTGCTGCCGAGCAATGACCTGTTCGCCATGCTTTCGCTGATCGAGGCCATCAAGGGTGAGCCCTTCGATCCTGCCGAAGCTGCCCCGCACGTGCCCATTCTCTTGGTTGCCGGCGAGAAAGACGATCGCGCGGCCACCATGCCTGAGCTTGCGTCCATTGCCGGCAAGCGCGGTGCCATGGTGGAGACCCTGGTGGTCCCGGGACGCACGCACACCAACGTGATCACCAGCCGGGCTTTCAAGGACGCGGCCATCGAGTTCCTGAGCGTGTAGTGATCCTGGGCGGGTAGTGATCTTGGGCGCGTAGCGATTGCGCCGGCCGGCGCTAACGGCTCAACCGCTCCGCGTTAAGGCTCATTCGCTCCAGGACGCTCAAGGCCATGGCATATTCATCGATTCCTATGCCCATGGAAAGGTCCTGGCGGGCGGCTTCCACATAGCGGAGGGCCTCGTGGTATTTTTCGCGGCCGAGCTCGCTGAGCGCCAGGCGGTCATCAATCATCGTGATCATGCCCCTGCCCACCAACGAGGCAAGCTCCCGCTCCCGCAGGCGCGCGTCATTGCCCCAGAACGGGCGCAGGATCTCATCCAGCTCATCAGGACGGACCGTTCCCTCTGCCAAAGTGCCCAAGGCCTGCCACTGCCGCCGGCTCAGCTTGACCCGGGCCAGAGTGGCATCAAGCTGGAGTTCCAGCGCGGCGTCGAGCCTTTTGATCCAATATCCAATGGGCTTGTTCACAAGCCCATGCTTCCAGCGGATGCCTCACCCGGCAAGCTTTGAACGGTAGGCTGGAAGCAGCCAAATTACGTGGAAGTGGGGCAAATGGGCATGCGTTTCAAGGACCGGGCGGAAGCCGGCCGGCGCCTTGCCGAAGGACTCCCCCAGTTCAGGGAACGGCCAGACACGATCGTCCTTGGCCTGGCCCGCGGAGGTGTCCCCCTGGCTGTGGCGGCTGCCTCCGCGTTGTACCTGCCCTTCGGTACCATCCTGGTCCGCAAACTTGGCATACCTGGCCGCGAGGAGACTGCCTACGGCGCACTTGCATGGTGCGAGGGCGACGTCGTCCGCATCGTCAACAAGCCGCTGAAGGAACATGTCCTGGCCCATGGCATCAGCCAGGCGGCGTTGGATGCAGTAGAGGCACATGAACGCGCCGAACTACTTCGGCGCGCACGGCAATACCCTGGAATCGAAAACGACCTTCGAGATAAGACCGTCATTCTGGTGGACGATGGCCTGGCTACCGGCGCCACCATGCGCGCTGCCGTGGAGGCTGTGCGGGCATCAGGTGCCCGCACGGTGGTCGCCGCCGTTCCCGTGGCCTCGCTGGAAGCCGCAACATCCTTGGCACGGGTGTGCGACTTCGTGATGGCACTGCACACGCCGGGCAAATTCCATGCTGTTGGGGCCTTTTATGAGCGTTTTGAACAGTTGACGGATCACGACGTCGTGGAGCAGCTGGAAGGTGCAGAGGCCCCAAGGGCGAAATAGCTGCTTAACGCCCGGGGCGGGCCCGGTTTTACAACCGCGCCCGCCCGGAGAATCACTGTGTTGCTGGGATTGGATCTGTTGCTGGGATTGGATCTGTTGCTGGCCTAGTGATGAACACTGAAGCCGAGGGGACGGCCTTTGGTTTCCTTGGCAAGAATCACTCCCACGGCTGAGACGATGCAGAGTCCCATGATGTACAGGCCCACTGATCCGGACCACTTGGTGGCGTCCAACAAAGCCTGGGCAATCAAAGGGGCGAAGGCCCCGCCGAGAATGGCGCCCAAGGCGTAGCCGATGGAGATTCCCGAGTAGCGGACGTGGGCAGGGAACATCTCGGCGTACATGGCTGACATCGGCCCATAGGACAAGCCAAGCCCGATGGTGAGGACGAACAAAGCTATTCCGTAGAGCAGGATGTCCTTGGAATCGATCAAAGCGAACATGGGGATCATCCATGCGAACACCAGGCCGTAACCGAGCAGGAACGTCTTTACGCGGCCAATCTTGTCCGAAAGCCAGCCTCCCACCATGGTGAAGATGAGCCACCCGAAGGAGGCAACCGTGGTGGCCAGGAGGACCTGGGGCGCCGGCATCTTCAGCGCCTTGGTGGCGTAGGAGATAAAGAAGGCGATCAACAGGTAGCCTGCGGCATTGTTGGCGATGAAGATCAGTGCCGCGAGGATGACCTCCTTCTTGTTATTCCGGAACAGCTCGCTCAGGGGCGCCTTGCTTTCGGCCTTGCGCTGCGCGATTTCCTTGAAGACCGGACTTTCCCCGACTGCGCGGCGAATGAGGTAGCCCACCACGATCAGAACCACGGAAAGCAGGAACGGCACGCGCCAACCCCAGGCTGCAAAGTCTTCCTTTGACATGCCCGACTGCAGGAAGAACAGGAGGCCGGTTGCCAGGATCATGCCGATGGGCACGCCGATCTGCGGGTAAGCACCGAAAAGTCCGCGCTTGCTGATCGGAGCATGCTCTACAGCCATCAGGGCGGCGCCGCCCCACTCACCACCGGCCGAGAAGCCCTGGACCACCCGAAGGGTGATCAGCAGAATCGGGGCCCAAAGCCCGATTGTTCCGTAGGTGGGCAGCACGCCGATCAGGGCCGTCGCCGCCCCCATCATGACAAGCGTCATGACCAGGACCGCCTTGCGTCCCAGCCTGTCGCCGAGGTGTCCGGCAACGAATGCCCCCAATGGCCGGAAGAGAAAGCTGATGCCGATGGTGGCGAAGGACAGAATTTGCGCCACTCCGGGGTTCGATTTTTCCAGGGGAGTCAGGAACAGCGGCGACAACAGCGTTGCCGTGAGCTGGGCAAAGATGAAGAAGTCGTACCACTCAATGGTGGTGCCGACCAAAGTCCCTGCCAGGACCCGGCGCTCTTCGCGCTTACTGCTTGGGCCCGACGCAGAGTCGACAGTGGAAGTTGCGGTCATTGGAACTCCAGGGGTGAGAGTGACTGGTCGGTGCATGGCTGGCATTAACCGACAGAACGGTCAGTTAGGAAAGACTACTACATACCGTGACCCAGCGCACAGCCTTTATCCCGCCACAACGGGAAAAATGCTGCTCAAGAACACAATTGTTCTATAGTTGAATAGTCAATTCGTATATGGAACGATATCTTGATGAGGTGTGCAACACAAGAGTTGACCGCCGCATGCCGTCACCCGCCAACATAGGATGGTTTGCATGAGTCCCCGCAGCGACGTCAAAAGTCCGCAGGAAGCAGCAACCCAGGCGCCGCCGTCGCAAACCCTCTCACGGGGAATCCGTGCACTGGAGATCCTTGCCGAAGCCGAACGCCCGCTTAGCATTGCTGAACTCGCCGAAGCCCTGGGAGTGCACCGTTCTGTTGCCTACCGCATCCTCCGGACGTTGGAAGACCACTCGCTGTTGATCAGGGACGATTCAGGCCGCGTCCAGCCCGGCCCCGGACTGGCCGTCCTGGCACGTGGGGTCTCCAGCAACCTGCAAACAGCTGCCCTTCCAGAGCTCACCCAGCTGGCGAATACCCTGCACATGACCGCTTTCCTGGCAGTTTGGGACCACCAGGAATGCGTCACGCTGGTCACCGTGGAACCCCGGCATTCAGGCGCCGCACTCGCCCAGCATCCCGGAAGCCGCCACCCTATAGGTATTGGCGCACCCGGCATCGCCATCCAATCGACCATGACCGAGGACCGTTGGCGTCAAGTAGGAGCAGGTATCCCCTACCGCCCCGAGGCGCACGAAGCCCGACGCATCGGCTACGCCACCAGCCACGATGAAGTGATCGCCGGGTTGTCATCAATCGCCGCTCCCATCCACGTCCCGGGCGGACGGCCGGCCGCAATCGCCGTCGTCTACATCCGCCTCGACCAGGACGCCGACGCCGTGGGTAAGGAGTTGGCTGCCAGCGCCATGCGCATCGAGAGCCAGTTGGCCTGAACCCCTCCTCCGCAGGCCAGGCATTCCTTCTGGGTCAAGTGCCCTGCCCCACAGCACAAGACCCACAGCCGCGGGAACCCAATACTCGAAGAAGGACAGGAATTTTCCTGTCCTTCTTCGAGCACTGAGAAGGAACCCATGAGCCTGAATCTTCTTGATACCTCCAACTGGCTGCCCCTGGACGGTTTGGCGCCCGGCTTCGATGCCAACAAAGCCCCCACCGTCCAGGATCTGGCGGGACGGGAATTTGCCGTCCGCAGCGATGGCGTGCCCATGACGTTCAGCTTTGATGACGAAGAAGTCCAATGGGCTGCGGCTGGAAACAGCGGGACGGCATCCTATGAGGCCTTCCTCGTAGCCGATGAGCTCTACAACGCCCAATGGCACAGTCCTGTGGAGGAAGGCCTCGCCGTTTCCTTGATCCTGGACCTCGCCAACGGACGCGCGCTCTACGTCGGCGCTCTTCTGGGACACGCATCCCCCGGCTCAACGGCAGTCCAGCACGATTTCCGCGCTGGAACCCTCGAAGGTTTCAGCGCCAATGGAACAGCCATCGCGGAGAGCACAGGCCTGATCGGGCGGCGCGTCGAATGGGTGTACAGCGATGCCCACGCCTACGAACACATCTACCTCAGCCCTACCTGGTACACCTGGCAGTGCCTCGCCGGACCGGAGCGGGGCCTCGCAGACACCGATTCCAATACCGTCTTCGAAATCCGGCCCGGTATTTTCGTCTTTACCTGGCGCGAAAAGGTCATCCCGTGCGGCTCCGTGACCATAGCCGATCATCGGAGCCCCAAAGCAATCCGCTCACATGGCAGCCTTTTCGGCTGGGATGAGGCTGGCACCAAGCCTGTGCATTTCACGTTCGGCGCCCACGGCCGGTTGATCAGCATCACCCACCACAGCCCGGAGCTTGACCCTTCGGTGTAGCTGGCCCGGTTTGACTCAATCACAGCAACAAGACACGAAAGAAAGCCCCGGCACCAGATTTGAACTGGTCACCCGCCGGGGCTTTCTTTCGTGCAGTGCTTCCGCGTGCGGAACAGTCTCAGCCTTCGAAACAGTCTCAGTCTTCGGAGCCGTGGCCGATCCGGGCATAGAGTCCGGGCTGCGAGCGCCGCAGGCGCAGCCCCCACGCGATTCCCACCAGGCCCGGCAGCAGCACTACCAGCGGCAGGACGAATGTTGCCGCCGTCGATTCCGTCTGGCCGAGAAGGACGTTGAAGTTGGCAAGGATGAGCACAAACACTACCGCCAGGAAAACAAAGCCAAGGCCGGGCGCAACACCCCGCACCCACAGGCTGGCACCATGCCGGTTCCGGCGGAAGAAGCCAATCACTGCGGCGGACACTACGGTCATGAGCAGGACCAGCCCCATGGCACCGCTGTTTGTCAGCCAGGTGAACATGGTCAGCACGGGATACAGTTCACCAAGTTCAGAACCTGATCCCGCGATGGCGAAGGCAACAGTCACGACGACGGCGATCACCGTTTGCGCCAGCGACCCCGCAAAGGGTGCGCCACTCTCTGTGCGGACTGCTGCGAAGAACGGTGGGATGACGCGCTCCCGGCCCAGCGAGAAGAAGTATCGCGCCACTGCGTTGTGGAAGCTGACCAAGGCGGCGAAAAGGCTGGTCACGAACAGGATCTGCGCGATATCACTCAACAGCACGCCTCCGTTGGTGCCCAGGAAGGCGAAGATCATGTCCGGGCCACTGTTGGTGGCTGTTTCAATGACTGCAGATGGGCCTGCACCGACGGTCATTGCCCAAGCGGAGGCGGCATAGAAGAGGGCGATGATGGCAACCGCTGCGAAGGTAGCACGGGCAACGGTTCGCTGGGGATCTTTTGACTCCTCGCCATAGATGGCCGCCGATTCAAAGCCCATGAAGGCGGCGATTCCGAAGGAAAGGACTGCGCCGATGCCGGGGACGAACAGGCTTTCGGGGCTGAACGAGCCTGCAGACACTCCTTCAGGTGCCACAGCCAGGCTGATGACGTCATAGGCGATGACCACCAGGAATTCCAGGGCCACCAGGACACCCAGCACCTTTGCCGAGAGATCCACCCGGTTAACTCCCAGCCAGCCCACAATTGCGATGCAGACCAGCACTGGGATCCACCAGGGAACGCTGATGCCGAGCCTTGCCGAGAGCAGTGAGGAGACGGTGAAGCCGAAGAGCCCATAGATGCCTACCTGCATAAGGTTGTAGGCCATCAAGGCGACCAGCGAGGCTCCCACACCGGCCGGCCTTGAAATGCCTTGGGCAATGTAGGCGTAGAAGGCGCCGGCGTTGGTGACATAACGGCTCATGGCCGCGTACCCTACTGCGAACAGTGCCAGGATCCCGCCGAGGATCAGGAACGAAAGCGGGACTCCTGTCACCCCGGTGACAGCGAAGGTGGTGGTCACCCCGCCCGCAAGGACGGTCAGCGGCGCGGAGGCCGCAATAATCATGAAGGTCACGGCCGGGACGCCCAGACGCCTCTTGGTGTCTGCGGGCCCGGCGATCTTGCGCTTAACGGGGTTATCCACGCTCATTGGTTGTGCTCCTGCCTCGGTGCCGGACGGAGATTGCGCGGCACGGTGTCGGTCATTCCGCAATCTTCCTCCGCCAAGGCGCCGCGTGACTTGTCTCACACGGCAAGGTGTTTGTCAGTGCACGCAAGCACAGCCCTCGTAAAGTCCCCCGGTGTAGAATCGTGGGCAAGCTCACGTCCGCGCTGGTGGCATTCAGTACCGGCGCCATCAGGTACGGCGGGCATTGAAAGGGAATTTGATGACCGTCGCGGCTGAGACCGGCCCCGCAACCGTGCACACGGTGGTGGCGGATTCATTCCAGGAATGGAGCCGGGCCATCTCAGCATCCTTCGTGCCATTACTGGCCAAAGGCCCTGAACATCCCAAAGACAACCACTTCCACGGGACCATGCGGGCCAGGGTCCTGGGGCAAATTTCCGTGGTCGAAGTTACGGCTGGTCCCCATACGGTCCTGCGAACGCCTGAGCTGATCGCCAAGTCCACCGGACGGTTCTTCAAGCTCAGCATCCAACTCTCCGGCTCTGGCCGCCTGGTTCAGGACGAACGCGAAGCCGTGCTCGGTCCCGGGGACCTCGCCATCTATGACACCTCCCGCCCTTACCAACTAACGTTCGACGACGACTTCCGCACTTTGGTGCTGATGTTCCCGCACGTCCTCCTTGACTTGCCGGCCGAAGCCATGGGCCACGTAACCGCCCTCCGGATACCCGGGAATGAAGGCCTCGGCGAGCTCATCAGCCCCTTCCTCGTCAGGCTTGCCGATAACCTCGAAGCCCTTTCAGGGGCCAATGGACTCCGCCTGGTCCACAATGCACTGGATCTCGTCACTACCCTGTTCAACGGCGAACTGGACCAGCTCATCGAGACCGGCCGCGATCCCCACCTCCTCCTTCTGGGCCGGATCCACGACTACATCGAGGCCAATCTGGGTGACCCCGAACTTTCCCCGGGAACGATAGCCGCCGCCCACTACATCTCCACCCGGCACTTGCACGATCTTTTCCAGGAGATCGGCACCACCGTGGCTTCATCCATCCGGCAGCGCAGGCTCGAACGCTGCAGGCGCGACCTCCTGGACCCTGTTTTGGCAGACCGACCGGTCACGGCCATTGCGGCGCGGTGGGGATTCACTGACGCAGCCCACTTCAGCCGGATCTTCCGGGCTGCGTTCGGCAACTCCCCCACCGGCTACCGCAACAGCCACTAACGGTGGCATGCCGGGCAAATGACTAGGCTGCCGCCGTCGGAGCTGTGCCTTCATCTGCCACGGCAGCCATCTCGTTCAGCATTGCCCGCAGCAGGCGCCCCTCCAACCCGGCGAAGGCAGGATCACCGGCCCGGTTGAGCAGTTCGCCGGGGTCTGTGCGGTGATCGTACAGTTCGGCGACGTCGGTACCGAAGTAGAGCGTCAGCCTGCCCTCTGCTGTGATGACCGTCCGCATCCGCACCGGCCCGGGGAGTCCATCGAGTCCGAATGGCTGCTCTTCCTCCACCAGCAAAGCATCCCGGTGCCTCTGCGCAGATCCTTGCAGCAGAGGAACCAGGGAACGGCCCTGGATACCCCGGTAGGGCGTCGAACCGGTGAGCTCGAGCAAGGTTGGTGCCAGGTCGGCACTGGAAACGAGGGCCTGGGTGCGGGCCGCCGGGATGCCCGGAACGTGCACGATCAAGGGAACATTCGTCACCGCACGGTAGTGGACAAAATGCTTGAGCATGAGGCCGTGGTCGCCAAACAAGTCTCCGTGGTCACTGGTGAAAACGATGATGGTGTCCTCGGCCAGGCCTTGGCGATCAAGCTCGTCCAGGACTCGGCCGATGTGCTCGTCCATCATGGTGATCAGGCCGTATTGTGCCGCCGCCGCATGCCTGTATTGTTCCTCCGTTGCTGCCCAGGTCATGGTGGGGTCCGGGTTCGGATGGCCCCGGTGTTCCATCATTGCCTGGATATGCGCCGGAGACGCCGAATGATCCTGGTCGAAACCCAACGGCAGGGGCAACGCACCAGGATCGTAGAGGTCCGAGTAGCCTGCCGGGGGTGAAAAGGGGTGGTGGGGATCAGGGAAGGAGACAAACATGAAGAAGGGCTGGTCCTGGCCCGCCGCGTCCTTCAGATGCTCGATAGCCTTCTCGCTCACATAGCTGGTGGGATGCACTTCAGGGGGAATGGCTGTCTGGTACACCTGGTCCCATCCGCCATACCGGCTGGCGGAGTTGCCTGCACCTCCCAGCGTTTCGGGGTCGACGCCGCGTTCCCTGGCCCAATGGACATAGTGGCCTCCGGGCCGGTCCCCATGACCAATGACGAGGTCCACGTGTTGGTAGCCGTAGTAGTCGGCAGGGAGCCCGATGAAGCGTTTATCGTGCGCCTCCCGGTTCTCCCACTGATCCCAACCGGGAGCGTAGCCGGGCCGGCGGGCGTCACCAACTGTTGGATCCAGGAGCATCGGATCGGTACTCCGGATCTCCTTGGCCTGGTGCGGCTCAAACTCCCACCCCATGTTTTGGTGGTGCAGTTTTCCTACTCCCACAGTGCGGTAACCGCCCGCTGCCAAGGATCCGGGAACAGTCTGCGTCAACGGATCCAATGTGATTCCATTGCAGCGCGTCCCGTGCGCCGAGGGCCACCGGCCAGTCATCAAGCTGGCCCTGTTGGGCATGCAGGTAGGGTTCGCCACCGTCGCATTCTCGAATACCACGCTCCTGGCTGCGAGCGCATCAAGGTTGGGCGTCCGGACGACATGATTGCCACCGAAGCCCAAGTGGTCGGCCCGCAATTGGTCCGCGATGAAGAACAGGACGTTGGGCCTGCCCTTGGCGGCACTGCCGCGCTCCCGCGTCATACCGGCCTCTTGATGAGGGACAGCACTTCCGTGCGCTGGCGTGCGAACTCCGGAAGCGAGCGCGTGGTGATCTGGTCGCGCGGAGCCGGTAGGTCGACGTCGACGATCTTCAGGACGCGGGCCGGCTTGGAGCCCAGGACCACAACGCGGTCTGCCAGATAGACGGCCTCGTCGATGTCATGGGTCACCACCAGAATGGTCATGTTGAAGTCCTTCCTGATCTTCAGGCACAGGTCTTCGAGGTCGAAGCGTGTCTGTGCGTCCACCGAAGCGAAGGGCTCGTCCATGATGAGGATCTCCGGCCGGTATGCGAGGGCACGGGCAATCGCCACACGCTGCTGCATGCCGCCGGATAACTGCCACGGGTATTGGTTGTCGGCGTGGGAAAGCCCGACGGCGGCCAGTGCGCTGTCGCAGCGTTCTTTCAGTTCCGCTGCGGGCAACTTGAGGTGCCGCAAAGGAAGAACGAGGTTCTTCCTGACCGTCAGCCACGGCATGAGCGAACGGTTGTAGTCCTGGAAAACCAGCGCCATTTCCGGCGGTGGGCCACTGATGGTACGGCCGTCGATGGCTGCCCTTCCGCTGCTGGCCGGATGAAGCCCGGCCAGGCATTTCAGGAGGGTCGTCTTTCCGACGCCGGAGGGACCGACGATGCAGACAACCTCGCCGGCATCCACGGTGAAAGTGAGGTCTTCGATGACTGCATGGGATTTTTCGCCACTCCCGTAGCTCTTGGCCAGGTGAGCCACGTCCAACCGTGGAGTGGTCGCGTTGATGCGGGTTTCTGGTTGCTGTGCCATGGCGGACTTTCTGTTTCGGGTGTAAGGGCTCGGGGCCTGTCGGATGCTCATGCTGCACGCGCCATGCGCCGTGAGCCGATGTACCAGGAGAGGACCTTGCGCCTGAGCAGGCTGAAGAGGACATTGACAAGGAATCCGATGACGCCCAGGAGCAGGATCCCGGCCCACATGTCCGCTGTCATGAAGCTCTGCTGCGCGAGCAGCGTCATGGCTCCAATGCCTTGGGAACTGCCCAGCATCTCACTGGCGATCATCACAATGAAGGCAACCTGCAGGCTGACCTGCAAGCCGGAGAAGATTTGCGGCGCCGCCGCGGGAAGCAGGACGTTCAGGACGCGCTCCTTCCGGGTCAGCCTATAGACCCTCGTCACATCCATGAGGTCGTTGCCCACCCCACGGATACCGTCCACGGTGGCGATCATCGTTGGGAACAGCGCCGCCAGCGCGATGCTGGTCACGCGCATCTGGGTGCCGAATCCAATGAGGGAGATGAAGATCGGCACCAGGGCAACCGGCGGTATTCCCCGAAGGAAGTGGATCAACGGATCCACCATCCAGCGAACCGGGGGAACAAGAGCCGTCACGAACCCGATGGCAATCCCCGCAAAGGCTGCGATGGCAAATCCCAGGAACAGGTTTCCCAGGCTCAGCAGCACATCTGACTGGAAGTGCTCAAAGAGCCAGAGCTCCTGGAACCGGCCAACGATGGTGCGCAACGGCGGGAAGAAGGGGTCAAGGGAGCTCTCGGACAGGAACCACCAAGCCACCAACAACAGCACGGGCGCTCCGGCGCCGATCAACCAATTTCTCATTGTGGGGTTTCTCATCACGGCACCACTTCACGGTAGGACTCATGCCAGTGCAGGACACGGCGCTCGGCCAGCCGCGTGGCACCTTGGAACAGGAGGCCCAGAACGCCCAGGACGATCACCAGGCCGTAGAGGCTGGCATAATCACCGGCCGCCTGGGCTTGGTAAATGCTTTGGCCCAGGCCCGGGCCACCGCCGAGCAGACCCGCTACCACAGTGACCACCAAGGCGGCCGGGGCAGCAACCCGCATGGCGGTTCCGATGTAAGGCATGGCGCTGGGCAGGACCACGCGGGCCAGGATTTCGGGCTCGCGCATGCCGTAGGAGCGGGCAGTGTCCCTGGCAACGGGATCGGTGCTCTGGACTCCGTCGACAGTCTGCATGACGATCGGGAGGAGGCAGCCGAACACCACCAGGAACAAGGACATCTCCCCGGTTGGGCCCAGTACCAGCACCGCCAAGGGAAGAATGACGATGGGCGGAACGGGCTTCAGGAATTCCAGCACCGCCAAGGTAGCGAACCTGACGGTCTCAAAAGTCCCGACAAGCAGGCCCAGGATGACGCCTGCCACCGCAGACAAAGCCAGCGCGAGCAGCGCGATCCCGATCGTGGCTCCCAACGAGGACCAGAACGTAGCCGTCCCCAGGATGGTTGCCAGGGTGCTGAAAACAGTGGTGGCTGGCGGCAGGGCATTTCCTGCCACCTTTGCCTCGGCAAGGACCTGCCAGATGACCAGCGCTGCTGCAATGCCCAGCGCACTGAAGGTCAATGGGCGGATGGACCTTTTCATGATGAGCCTCCCATGTCCGGTTCGTGCCTACTTTCCGAAGACAAGATCGCCCGGCAGCTTCACGGGTGCACTCAGGAAACCGAGGTCCGCAAGGTTCTTGTTGGCCCTTTCAATGTCCTCCGTGCGGACGTCCTCAGGCCAGTAGTTCACAGCTCCTGATTTGACGACGTCCAGCGGGGTCTTGGTGATCTCGGCGCTGAGTTGCTGTGCCTCTTCGATGTGGCCATTGGCGTACGCATTGGCCTTATAGATAGCTGCCTTGAAACCCTGCAAGGCCTTCTCCTTGGATTTGACGGTGTTGGCACCCGAAACCCAGAGGCCGATTGCGCCCTGTTCAAAGAATTCGACGCCCGGCGATGCCAGCAGCCTGTTGCCCTCGGACATCGCCTTCGACGTGAAAGGTGCAACGAGCGACGCTGCATCGACGCGTCCCGAGTTCAGGGATTGAAGGGCCGATGAAGGATCCAGGACCATCCAGTTCACCTTCGCGGGATCGCCGCCGTCGTCCTTGACGAGCTTGCTGACGGTGACTTCCAGTTGTGCCTTGCGGGCCGGGACGCTGACGCTCTTGCCTTCGAGGTCTTTTGGCCGGGAGATCGATGATGCCTTCTGGACCAGGAGCCCTGTGTCATCGACCCTGTTGAGGTCGCTGGATTTCCCTGCGCCGTCTTTATAGCCATCAGCAGCAGCGATGATCTTCAGTGGCACGTTCTGGCTCAGCGCATTCAGCAGCGGGATGGAGGGTGTATAGGTGAGATCGATCTGGCCGCTCTGGGCAGCTGCAATACCGGCGGGCGGGTTGGCAATAACGGAAGTCTCGACGTTGAGACCCTGTTCCTTGAAGTAGCCCTTGTTGATGGCGAGCTGGATCGCGGCATCGGATCCGATACCGATGGTACCCACCTTCAGTGTGGTGGTCCCGTCAGCGGCCGGGGTGGAAGCCGGGCCTGACCCGCCGCCGCAGGCAGCAAGTGCCATGGACAGGACTGCGGCCAGTGCCAAAGGAAAACTGCGTCGCATGTGGTGCTCCTTGAATCGCGAAATGGTTGGAACGGAGGGGTTTTGTTCTAGCTGTTGGATTGGTGGACTATGCGGCCACCGCTCAGGGTGAGCCTGACCTCGGCGTCGAGGAGCTTCTCGATCTCCTCGTCATCCGGCCAGGGGTTTGACAGCAGGCAAAGATCTGCGGCCATACCCGGCATCAGTGCTCCTTTGAAATGTTCTGCGTGGTCTTGCCAAGCTGCGCCTATGGTCATGGCGGCGAGCGCTTGGAGTCCGGTGATCCGTTCAGGATCGCCGGGGTTGCCTGGCGTGGAGCGGGTGGCACGACGAACAGCAGCCGCCACAGTCCGGCGCCAGTCGGGACTGGTGACGGGAGCGTCGGAGGCCAGGTTGAAGTGCACGCCGGCCTCCAGAGCGGAATGCAGTGGCTGGTGGCGGGAGAACCGTTCCTCGCCCAGTACCTGGCGCATCATGTCCCCGGCTTCCTCGCGGATCAGCGGGTTGGTGCTGTAGCCGATGTGGTGGGAAGCCATGGTGGCCAGGGTTTCGGTATCAGTGAAGGCGCCATGGATGATGTAGTGGCGATTTCCTGCCACTTTGGAGCCGGCTTCAGCGGTTCCATCGGCCGCTGCCACAATCGCTTCCACGGCCGCGGATGTGGCGGCGTCGCCCGTTGCATGGACTCCTGCCTGCAGTCCCGCGTCGTTGATAAGCCGAAGTATCCAATGGAGTTCGGCAACCCTTTGGGCGTCATCGGCACCTTGGATCACCAGGTGGCCATGCGTGCAGGCGTTTCCATATGGTTCGCTCATCCACGCGGTACCACTGCGCGGAATGCCGTCGGCGAAAATCTTGACGCCGGCAATCCGCAGCTGCTCCGGATCGATGCCCCTGCTCACGTAGGTGTTGGCCAGTCCGCTTCGCAGGCCCTCGTCGATGGCCTTCGCATCGGCTCCCCCGGTCCCCGCGAACAGCATCAGGACATTGATCCTTAGTGTCAGTTCACCAGCTGCGGTGAGGTCGCCGAGTAACTCAAGTGCCGCCGTCGAGCCCGCACCGTCCATTAGTCCGGCACTGGCAGGGCCCAAACCCGGATCTGTCAGCGACGTAATGCCCAGCGAGTGCAACTGTTCCTGCAATTGCAGCAGCGCAGGGCGAAGCGTCGCGTTCGGCACCGGTGGCATCATCTTTGAAACCAGTTGCATGGCGCCGTCCTGAAGAAGGCCAGTTGGGCTGCCATCGCCGGCCCGCACCACTGTGCCACCGTCGATGTCTGCCGTAGCAGCAGTGATGCCCGCCCGACGCAGCGCTTCACTATTGGCGAGAAGTTGATGGCCTGTGCGGTCGAACGCAACCACCGGTGTACCGGGGCGGCAATCCAGCAAATATCCGCTTGCTGGTCCGAGCAGCGCCTCGTCCCAACCATGCGCACGAACCCAGCCGTCCTCCCCTGCTGGCGCCCTGTTGATGATGTCCACCACGGCCGCCCAATCCGGTGCGATTGATGGATCCAGCCGCACGTAGCCAAATGCGGCCATTGCCGCCGAAACGAAATGCAGGTGGGCGTCATTGATTGCGGGAATGAGAGCGCCTCCGGCGGCATCCACAACCACGGTGCCGGGCCCAACCGCCCTCGCAGTGTCCGTGCTTCCGAGTGCCAGAATGCGTCCATCCCTGATGGCCAGGGCGTCTGACATCCGGTCCGGTTTTGCCGGGTCCATCGTGTGGACCGAGGCATTGACGATCACCAGATCGGCAAGTTCTTGCATCGGTTCTCCTCAGGTCATTGCATCCCATGTGATGCAGACAACAACGTTCTAGAAAGAAGTATGTCGTCTGACTGGGTCACTTGACTAGGTTTTCCGGTAAAATTCTTTTCAGGGGTCTTTCCAAAGGCTCCACGGCATTGCCAGGAGCCAGCCCGGGCGCAGAACGCCTAGGATCGATGAGACCGATGATCAGCGTGCCTGATCACGGATATGACTAAGGACAGGAAGGGGCGCGGATGGCCAGGGTTCCCGCCGAAGCAAGGCGGCTGCAGTTTGTTGAGGCTGCGGCACGGGTCATTGCCCAGGATGGGCTCGCCTCGGCTACAACGCGCCGGATCGCCAGTGAAGCCGACGCGCCGCTTGCGGCACTCCACTACTGTTTCCGTAGCAAGGACGAGCTTCTGGAAGAGGTCTACAACTTCCTCAGCCGCGATTATGCGAAGGCATTGGAACCAGTGGCTGATCCCGGATTGGGCCTGCGCCATATGATCGGAGCCCACGCCCGGCGAATCTGGACGCGCATGCTGGAGAATCCGCATGAGCAGGTGACCACCTTCGAGCTTTTGCTCCGGCGATTCCGCGTCGAGGCCGATGACCAGCCCCAGGCCCTGCTGATGAACCGCTCCATGTACGACGGCTGGGTCAGTTCAACCCTGGAACTGTTCCGGGGCGCGGCAGATGCCGCCGGCGAGCCAGTCCCCCACAATCTTGAGGACGTCACCCGCCTCTTCATCTCCGGTATAGACGGCATCAGCATGCAGCATCTGGCCGACCCCGACGAAGAACGGTCAATGCGCCTTGTGGAGCTAATGGCCCGCTCCCTCGCCGGAGCACTGGACTACGACTGAGGCTGACGCTTCATGACCAGGTAAGTCAGAACTCCAAGCACGAACAAGCCCGCTGCGGCAGCCATGGACACGACGAAGGCTGCACCAGGCCCCTGCGCCTGCGCCAACTGCCCGGCAAGGTAGGAACCAAGCGCGGTACCGGCCACGATCCCACTGGCAAGGGCCGTCATCACCGTGGCCATCCGGCCGGCCGGGGCAACCACGCCACCGATGCTGAACACCGTGACCATGACTGGTCCCACCGGGATGCCCAGCAAAAGCAGCACGAACACCATGGGCCAAATGCCTGCAGGAACCAGCAACAACAGTGCGAACAAGGACATCGCCAAGGCAGCTGCTACCCATCGGGCGGCAAGGCTGAAACGCTGCGGCCAGAACGCAACGGACAGCGCCGCCACGGCTGAGCTCAAGCCCATGACGGAGTACAGGAGGCCGGCAATTTCCGCCGTAGCGTACTGGGCAGAAAAGGCGCTCAGGGCATTCTGCGTAGCACCAAAAAACGTGCCCATGCACACCATTGCCACAACCGGCACAGCCACAACCGCGCCCGCCCGGCGACCCCCTCGCTTTGCTGCACGTTCACGGGAATTACCCACGACGGCGGCAGCAGCCTTACGGGGTGCCGGCACCACGGCATTTTGGCTGGGGTGGACGGCGAAGGCGGGTACAAGGGTGATGGTCATGAGCGCTGCCAACGCCAAAGGCAGCCAAGGAGCAATGAGGCTGGCCAGAATTCCAACCAGGGCAGGTCCGAGCACGAACGTAATCTCGTCAGCAGTGCCCTCGTAGGAAAGTGCCGTGTCCAGATCGGCACGGCTGGCCGCCACGCTCCGGCCTCCGTTCGCCGGCACTCCCGCTCCTGCTGCAGGAGCATCCTTCGTGGAAACAGTGGCCATGCGGACCGATGACAGGTTCCGGGTGGTCAGCGCCATCCAGCGAACACGGGCCATGGGGCCGACCTGCGGGCAGCTCGCCCCGGCCAGGAAACCTGCCACTAGCACGCCCGCAGCGTCCAGCACGGAGGCAGAAGTTGGGGTCATATAGGCGGCGGCAAGAAGGCCGAGGACGGCCAGAGTGTTAACAACTGCCGCAACGAGCAAAACGATGCGCTGGCCGGCACGATCGGCCAACGACCCGAGGACGGGAGCTCCCACTGCTGACCCGATACCCACTGCTCCGGCAGCCATGCCGCCAATTGCGTAGGAATGACTCACCGCTGTTACCAAGGTCAATGTACCCACGGTGAGCATTGCCAACGGAAGTCTTGCGAAGAGGCCGAGAGGCAGGAACCCCGGCCCTGCGAGCTCAGGCAGCCGCGCGAACCTTCCGGGCAGGCGGGACCGGTTGGTGGACGGCGTTGGGGTCTGATGTGAAGGCAGTGGCTTGGAAGCCAAAGAAGATTTTTCCATTGTTCCGGGTTCGCTAAAGTCTGCGCATCGTCCCTCCTCCCGATGCGCGCAACCCGGTGTAACGGATCAAGTCTATAGGATCCGGGCTCAGGCAGGCATTTCTTCGGCAACAACCACCGAGGAACCATGCCTGCCCTTGATCACGTGCAGCTGACTGCTGATGCGTTGCTTCATTTCTGCGACATGGCTGACCAGCCCGACAACCCTGCCGCCGTCGCGCAGCCCCTCCAAGGCGTCCATGACCTGTTCCAATGCTTGCTCGTCCAGGCTTCCGAACCCTTCATCGACGAAGAGCGTCTCAATATCCACTCCACCGGCCTCCTGCTGTACAACGTCAGCCAGGCCCAGGGCCAATGACAAGGAGGCCATGAAGGATTCTCCGCCTGAGAGCGTGGATGTGTCACGACGCTGGCCCGTCCATTCATCCACCACTTCCAGTCCGAGACCTGATTTCTGGTTGCGTGCCGCCCGGGCGTCGGTGTGTTGCAACGTGTAGCGGCCATCGCTCATGGCAACCAGCCTCTCCGAAGCTGCGATGGCCACCTGCTCCAGCCGGGCAGCCAGGACATAGCTGTTCAAGCTCATGCGGTAACTGTTATCCCCTGCGCCACGAAGGGTGTCTGCAAGCCCACCCAACAAGATGGCATGCTCGCGCGGTTCCCTCCCCGCCTCGGCCAGCTTTTGATACTCGGCGCGGATCCTCTGCACAGACTGGACTGCTTTATGTGCGAGCCCCGCGGAAAGCGCAAGTGCCTTTGCCGCGTCCATGGCACGGGCAGCCCCAGTCCTGGCGACGCTGAGCTCGTCCTCCGGCAGGGGAAGCTCGCCGATGCTGACTTCCTTCGCTGCCATGACGAGTTCCTCGGCGGCAAACAGCTCATCCAGCCGGGCAGCTTCGGCCTCGAAATCCGCGAGTGCGTTCTCCAATGCCACAACATCCGACGGTGGCATGAGCTGGCGACGCACATCCTCGACCGATGAAAAACCGGACCCGGGCAGTGCCCGTTCCAAGGCAGCAAGCGCCTCCAGGCGCGCAGCTGCGGCACGTTCGAGTTCGTTCGCGGCATCTACGGCAGCCTGAAGCAACAAACCCTGGGAGGTGAGAGCTTCTGCCCTCTCACGAAGGCTGGCGAAGCCCTGTCCCAGGCCGGCCAGCTCGTTTTCAAGCGCAAGATACTGTTCCTGGAGTAACTCGACAGCAGAGCTTGCTTGCACTGCGGCATTCGTTGAAGCGGCATGTTCCTCTTGCAGGAGGGTCATGCGTTTGATGAGACCCTCATGCTCTTTGCGGAGCTTCTCCAACGCGACAGAGGCCTTTCGGGCTTCGGTCGCCGCAGCTTCGGATGCGACCAAGCGGGCGGCTGATTCCTCTGGATCTGCGGAGCCACCCTGGGCAGCCAGGCCCGCCAGCAGCTGCGCGGCTCTTGATACCTCCTCCGCGATGCGTCCCAGAGCTTTCTCGCTGGCTTCAAATAGTTTGCTGGCTTCTTCCTCTTCCTGGGCGATGGAAAGTGCAGAACGAGCTGCGGCCGCGGGATTCGGATGCTCGTTGCTGCCACAAACGGCGCAAGGCTGTCCAGGCACAAGGGCTGCCGCGAGTTCACCGGCCGCATTGGCCAAGCGCGCCTCCCTCATGTCAAGCCATGCTTGCCTGAGGTCCTGCGTTTTGTTGCGGGCACGGGCGTGGCGCTCAGTGACGTCCTGCAACCCGGCGGCGGCAGCTTCATGACGGGACACAACCGACACCAGTTCGGCCGCAGCGGCCGCCTCCCGTTCCAGGTCTTCGATCCGTGCAGCCGAGGGTTCCAGTGCTTCCATCCCCGTCTTCACCGCCGCTTCCTCGGCTCGAAGGTGTTGCAGGGACTCTGCTGCTGCCTGGGCGGCCGCCAGGTGGCTTGAGTGTTCTTGTCGCTTGGCTGCGAGCCGCGTGGCCACCTCTTCCATGCGCCGTTCATCTGGAAGCCGGGCTTCGAGGACGGCGAGGGTGGTCTTTACTGTCTCAAGCGCAGCAACAGGATGTGCAGCATCCAAACCTTTGGATTCAAGCTGCTCCCGGGAGCTGTCCCTCTCCTCCAAGGCCGAACGGAACTTACGTTCCGTGGCCTCCACGGCGTCCAGTTGTCCCCCAAGGACGGCCGCACGACGATGTCCTCCCAGCTTTTCCTTGTTCTCCAGTGCCCGCGCTGCAGCTAATTCATGCAGAACACGCCGCTGCATTCCAGCAGCGAGCCTGGCATGCCGTTGGGCCTTCTCCTGGTCCTCCTGAAGTTGTTCCGCAAGCCGTACGGCCCGTGCATCAGCCGCAGTGGCCTCGTCTTTACGTCGCCCGGCTTCTTCCAGCAGCTCCATCTCCAAGACCGCGAACCATGCCTCTGGCGCCTCGACAGCCGTCTCCACATTTGCCGGCGCATCGGCAAGGCCAAGCTGTTCCCGTTCTGCGGCTGCCCTGTCAAGCAGCATCTTCAGTTCGGCCGCATTGTCCTGCACGGCGCGCGAAGCTTCGGCCGCCTGCCGCGCAATGTGCTTCTCCACGGACTCGAAGCGCTGCGTCCCAAAGAGCTTCTGGAGGAGCTCGAGCCGATCGTTGGCTTTGGAGCGCAGGAAAGCCGCAAAGTCACCTTGGGGAAGCATCACAACGCGCGTGAACTGGTCCCGGTCCATACCCAAAAGCTCGGAAAGCTCGGCGCCGACTTCGTCATTCCGCGAAGATTTTTCCTCCCAGACTCCGGAAACCCACTCCCGCAGCAGGGTCTTGGCTTGTTGGGTGGTGAAGCCGTTCCGGCCCCGCGCGCTGGGGCGTTCCCATGCCGGGGAACGGCTGACTTCGAAACGCCTGCCCCGCGCGGAGAATTCGCACACGACACGCGGTTCAGCACCCGGCGCTGCATGATCGCTGCGAAGGCGCTTACCTTCCTGGCGTGCACCCGGAACGGAACCATAGAGGGCGAAACAGATGGCGTCCAGGATGCTGGTCTTGCCGGCCCCGGTGGCGCCGTTGAGCAGAAACAAACCCTGGGCACTGAGTTGGTCGAAATCAATGTGTTGCGAAGTCGCAAAAGGCCCGAAAGCCTCAATTTCGAGTCGATGGATTCTCACAGTTCAGCCTCCTCCAGCCGCACGGCCTCAAGGGCGGCGCGCAGGGCAGCTTCTTCCGCAGATCCAGGACTGCGTTCCCGAACGTGTTCCAGGAATCCGCAGCAGACCTCGAGGTCGTCCTGGGCTGCTGCCAGCCTGCTGCTGTAGCTGGCTTTTTCTTTGGTCCCGGCACCCTCGGGTTCAAAGGACAGGACCAAGGTGTCAGGGAAGCGGGTTCGGAGCTGCTCCATTGCCTGGACGGGCCGTTCGGCATCCGTGAGCGTGATTTGGCAATACGCAGCTTCGGCCCAGGAGTGCTCGCTTGATTCAAGGAGATCGTTCAGCCTGCCCCTCAACACGGCCAGGCTCTTGGCAGCTTCCCAAAGTACTTCCTGGACAGCAACGCTTCCATCGTCATCGATGTCCACCAACCACGCGCCCTTGCAATGTTTTGCTTCGGAGAACGAATACGCCAGTGGGGAGCCGGAGTAGCGGACATTCGGGGCCAGTTCCTGCCTGCCGTGCAGGTGGCCGAGTGCCGCGTACGCAAAGTCCTGGAAGAGATCCAACGGCACGGCGCCCAGCCCTCCGATGCTCAAGTCCCGTTCACTGTCCGAAGTGATACCTCCGCTGGCGAAAGTGTGTGCAAGGACCACCGGATGCACTGCGCCCGATGCACGGCGGTCCTGGAGGTCGCGCCGAATCCGCTCGGTTGCTTCACGGGTGACCTCGAAATGACTCGCGGTCTCCACCTCCAGCCGCTCCGCGACGAGCCGCGGTTCCAAATAGGGAATCCCATAGACAGCAAGTGTCGCGCTGCTCTCCCCATCTTTTCCGAAGGGAACAAGCACGGGAACATCCAGGTCCTCGACCCTTGTCCTGAGGTGAACGCCGCCGCGTTCGAGCAAGCGTGACGCGAATCCGAGCCGAATGGCGGAATCGTGGTTGCCGCTGGTGAGCACTACGGTGGCCCCGGCTTGGGTAATGCGCACCAAGGCGTCGTCGAGAAGTTTGACGACATCCAGTCCAGGCAGGGCGCGATCATAGACGTCACCCGCAATGAGGACAACGTCTACAGACTTCGCTTCCACGAAGGACACGAGCTGGTCCACAAAACCGCGCTGGGCTTCAAGCATGCCAACGCCGTGGAATGACCGGCCGAGATGCCAATCGGAGGTATGGAGTAACCGCATATTTTCAAGCTAACTGTGGGCACCGACAAAAAAGCGCAGACAGGCCGTCCGGCGTCGATCCTGTCAGTCTCCTAGCCCTTCTTGCCGTCAAAGAAGTCGCGCGCGTCATCTGCAGCAGCTTCTTTCCGGACGGTCCCGGTCTCCACTGCCGCTGCCTCTGCCTCTGCCTCTGCCTCTGCCTGGAAATCGTCAGTGTCATCGGCGTCCAGGTGCTCGCCCTCGATAGTTCCGGCCGTCGCTGACGCCGCGTCATCTTCAGGGGTAGTGGCGGAGGAGGCGTAGCCAAAGCCACGGAAAGCGAGTCCGGCCAGCGCGGCGCCCATCAGTGGGGCTACCCAGAAGAGCCACAATCCTTCCACGGCCCATGACGGGCTGAAGAAAGCCAGTGCAGTTGCGCGTGCGGGATTAAACGGAAGGTTGCCAAGGACCTGGCCAAACTGCAACAACACGGCGACGCAAAGGCCCACGGCAAAGGGGGCCACGGCAGGAAAGGCACGGCGTCCGGCAGTCGCTCCAAGGAACACCGCAACCAGCAAGGCGGAGCCAACAACTTCAACGATCAAGACCCCTGCCATCTGGGTTTGGGCGGCAGCATGCTCTCCATAACCGGCCGCCACAGAGCCGAAGGCAGCCCGCGCATCCGTCAGGACCGGAACCGTCAGAACCACAACGTAGGCCAAAGCTGCGCCGATCACGCTGCCGATGATCTGCGCCGCAAGGTAGGCAACAGCTGCCAGCGCGCGGATGCGGCCGGCGATCAGGTTGCCCAGAGTGATTATTGGATTGAAGTGACCGCCGGAAACGTGACCGAAGGCCAGCATGGCCACCGTCACCGTCAGGCCGGTCGCAAGTGCGGCGGGCAGGGGCGCTGATGAAGGGTTCGAGAAGATCGACACGCCCACTGCCACGAGCACAACAAACATCGAACCGACGGCTTCAGCGGACAGCCGCGCGAACAGCCCCGGTTCGTGGTCGGTCGTGGCTTGCACAGGAGAGGTCATGTCGAATGATTCCTTACGGTTGGTGGTGTGGACGCGGGGCAAAGCCCTTGAGCATCCTGCCAGTTGAGTCTGGACGGTTGCTGGGTCCCGGCTGACTACCGATCCGAGCTTAGCCGCCCAAGGCAATGGCCGCGATCGCAGTTAGGCCGAGCCCTATCACGGCCAGGGTGCTGACAAAGATGAGCCGTGCCGAAGCTGCCTCGGTTCCAGCATGAAGCTGGCGTGATCGGACCCACACCACAGAAGCCAGCACAACGGTGGCGGCAGCAGCCATGAGGGCGCAGATACCTTGGTAATCCAGCCCGGGAAGGCCCGGAATGAGATGGCCCGTTGAGGGCTCGGAGGTAAGCCAACTGCGCCAGATGAAAAGATCCACCACCACCAGCGAAATGAGGGTTCGCCGCCAGGCCAGCGTGGTCCGTTCCGGCTGTAGACCGGGATCACGGAGGTCCATGCTCAACGTGCGGGCCTCGTCATCCTACAAACCTCGTCATCGCGCAAACCCGGTCATCGCGCCACCAAAATCAACACGGCGAAAGCGAATGCCGCCACGGCCACCACGATCGTCATGAGCAGCATGACCCAGGAGAACGGCAAGGCTTCATCGTTGCGCATCGCAGCTTCCATTTGCCCCCACCTGCGGTATGACAGTGCGGCCAGGCCGGCGCCGATCAGGGACAGGAGCACACAGAGGACGATCCTGACTGGCTGGGGGGCAATGTTGGGAGCCAGTTGATCGATGGCAATGGCCCCGGCGAGCAACGCCAACGACGTCCGGATCCACGCAAGGAAGGTCCGTTCGTTCGCCAAGGAGAACCTGTAGTCAGGTGTCTTGCCTGTCCGTCGCCAAGCCGGTTCACGCACGTCATCTCTCCAAGTTTTCCTAGTGCTGGGCAGCCTCCCAACCATATCAGCGGCCGTCCACATCAACTGCTTACCCCATCGGATACAGCAGGGCGCGGTAAGTTGATGGCATGAGTTTTGAAGCGTCCTCCCCCGCCGCCCCGTCGTTTGAATCCCGCGTCCACGGGACACTGCTGGGAGGGGCCTTGGGTGATTCCCTTGGCTACGCAGTAGAGTTCGACCGCCTTGATGCCATTCGTGCCCGTTACGGTTCCGCCGGGCTCACGTCGTTTGACCAGCTCGACGCCATGGGCGAGTTTTCGGACGACACGCAGATGACGCTGTACACCGTGGACGGCCTGGTCGACGCCCTCGAATGGGCCAATGATGGGGTGGCGGCAGATGAGATCGCCTGCCTTTGGCTGGCCTACCTTCGCTGGCTGGCAACCCAGGACGTTGCCGTTTCCCCTTCTGCCCCGGTTCCGCAACCCCGGTGGATAGACGGCCAGGAAGTACTCCGGCGTCGTCGGGCCCCGGGAAACACCTGCCTCAGCGGATTGGCTTCAGGAGAAATGGGCACCGTGGCCAGGCCAGTTAACCCCGATTCCAAGGGGTGTGGCACAGTCATGCGTTCTGCACCGTTTGGACTCGTGCCCCATATCTCCCGTGAAGCCGTGTACAAACTCAGTTCAGATGCTGCCTCGTTGACGCACGGACACCCGTCAGCACGGCTGAGCGCGGCTGCCTTCAGCTTGATGATCCAGAATATTGTGGCCGGCAGTGACGTCCGCACCGCAGCTATTGGCGCCTTGGACTACGTGAACGGCGTGCCCACCAAAGCGCCCGAACTGCCCGGGCGATTGGAAGCGGCTTTGAGGCTATCCTCGGAGCCCGCTCCCCTCAGTCCTGAAAAGCTGGTCACAGCGCTGGGTGAGGGCTGGGTCGCTGAGGAGGCACTCGCCGTCGGGCTTTATGCGGTTCTCTCCACGCAAGGCAGCGAGCCCACTGAGCACTTCCGCCAAGCCATCGCGGTGGCCATCAACCACAGTGGCGACAGCGATTCCACCGGTTCCATCGCCGGAAACATTTTGGGCGCCTACTACGGCGAAGCTTGCCTTCCTGCCGAATGGCTCGGGGCATTGGAAGGCACAGAGGTCATTCGTGGCATGGCGGACCGGCTGCTCGCCGTCACCACAGGCTGATTAGCTTCCCACCGGACGCAGGCGTTAGTTTCCGCCCACCATTTGCAGGAACTCGCCTTCCGAGACCACCTCGATCTGCTGGCCTTTCGCGTGAAGTTCCAAGACCCGCTTGGCCTTGCCCGTCAGCCGCCCGGCGCGCAGGTCCCCGGCCACGAATCCGTCGCCCACCACAAGCACGGTGGTGCGTGCGGTCACCCTGCTTTCGGGGCGTGCACCCATCTCTGCTGCCCGGGACTTGGCCTCGGGACGGGTCATGATGAGGTCGCCGGTGAAGACCACCGTCTGGCCGAACAGCGGATGTCCCGGTTCGGCTGCGGGATTCGGCAACGGATTAGGGCCTTCCTCGGGCCATGCGGACCATGCACGTCCGGGACCGTTCAGGGCGCCGTCCAGGGTTTGCTCCGCGGGACTATTTGCCTTCCTGCCCGCGAGCGCGGCAAGGGTGGGCTTGGAGAGGCCATTCATGGGATCGAAGGCAGGTTGCCTGGGCAACGTGAGGCCAAGCGAAAGATAGAGTTCCGCGATGCTGTTGGCGTTGTTACGGCGGGCGATGTCCACCAGGATTCCTGCGCAGGCGCGTGCGTCCTCGGCGGCATCGTGGTGGTTGACCAGGGGTACTCCGGCTTCCTCCGCTGCGTACGGCAGCGAGTTGGACACCAACGAGTAGCAGCGGCGGGACAGCATCACGGTGCAAACGTACTCGTAGGCCGGGCCTGCAAGTCCGGAGACCTCCAAGCCGGATCGGATAACGCCCAGATCAAAGGCTGCGTTGTGTGCCGCAAGGACGTCATTGCCGATGAAGGCACCGATTTCGGGGAAGAGGTCCCCGAACCTGGGACGGCCGGCAACGTCTTCGGCACGGATGCCGTGGATGCGGGTGTTGTGAAACTCGAAGTGGTCATGGTTCTCCGGCGGGCGCATGAGCCAGGAGGCTTCCTCCACCACCACACCACCGCGGACTTTGCTGAGGCCGACCGAACACGGCGACCCCCTGAAGCCGTTGGCTGTTTCAAAGTCGATCGCCGTAAAGTCCAATGCCACTGGACAAGGTTACAGGCCGAAAGGGTGCGTTCTTGCCGGTTTCCGCGGCGGGGCGGCGTTTCCGGGCCGCATTGTGGTGAGGGTTACGACGACGGCCGTCCAGTAGGCTTGATAGGTGATCTTTACTGCGATGAACGACTTAGCCGTATCCACTTTCGGGGGCGCGGGACCGGTGCGTCCACCCATGGCCTCGTTCCTGCCGGACTGGCTTAACCCCCAGGTCTTCCTGGCTGATCCAGCCTTGGCCCCGTGGGTAGTGCTGCTGGTATGCGGCATTGTCTTCGCCGAAACCGGTCTGCTGGTGGGCTTCTTCCTGCCCGGCGATTCCATGCTGTTCACCGCTGGCCTCCTTGTAGCCACAGACACCATCAAGTTCAATATCTGGGCCTTGGCCGCCCTCATTATCGTTTCGGCGATCATTGGCAACCAGACCGGCTACCTCATTGGCTCAAAGGCCGGCCCTGCAATCTTCAACCGCCCCGACTCCAGGCTTTTCAAGAAGGAAAACGTCGAAAGCGCCCACGCTTTCTTTGAGAAGCACGGCGGCAAAGCCCTGATTCTGGCCCGGTTCGTCCCCATCATCCGTACGTTCGTACCGGTGATCGTCGGCGTGGCCCAGATGGACAAACGCAAATTCTTCCTCTTCAACGTCATTGGCGCCGCCCTCTGGGGCGGCGGTGTCACCTTGCTTGGGTACCTTTTGGGCGACCGGGTTCCGTGGGTCAGCAGCAACCTGGACATCATCTTCATCGTCATTGTCCTGATCTCGGTTATTCCCATCATCATCGAGGTAAGCCGCGGCGTCGTCGCCAAGCGCAAAGCTGCCGCGGAAGGCAGCAACCCCGTGGAGGAATTCATCGAGGAGCACGAAGGCGGAAAGCACCGCGAGAAGTAGGCCCCACCGCACTTTTTTAGCCATACAGGAGAAGGCACCGACGCAAAAGCGGGGTGCCTTCTCCTGCATGGCCAAACCTGGACTTCCGAGAGCCGGTTTCCAGTGTTGGTTGGAATTGTTAGCTGGAATGAACGCCCGAGAGCGCTGCAACGATCGCGGGGAGCAAAGCCCGGAATGCCTGGCCTCGATGGCTGATGGCGTTCTTTTCCTCGGATGTCAGCTCCGCGCAGCTGCGGTCCATCCCCGCGGGCTGGAGCACGGGGTCATACCCGAACCCACCCTCACCACGTGGCTCGCGCAGCAGGGTGCCTTCGAGCTGCCCGTACTCAACGGTTTCGTGCGTAATTCCATCTGCTCCGGGCACTGCCAGGGCGGCCGCGCACACAAAAGCTGCCCCGCGGAAGGTGTCCGGCACATCGGAGAGCTGCGCGAGCAGCAAGCGCAGGTTCGCTGCGTCGTCCCCGTGCTTTCCCGACCACCGGGCGGAGAAGATGCCTGGCGCTCCGCCCAGGACATCAACGGCAAGCCCCGAGTCATCCGCGATGGCCACCAAACCCGTTGCCTCAGCCACGGCACGCGCCTTCAGGAGTGAGTTCTCAGCAAAGGTGACCCCGGTTTCCGCCACGTCCGGTGCACCAACGGCAGCTGCATCCACCACTTGGGTATCGACGTCGAGCCCTGGAACCTGGCCGCGAAGCAGCTCCCGGAGTTCCTTTAACTTGCCCTGGTTGTGCGTTGCCAGGACCAGCCGCGGAGCACCGGAGGCGGAGTCGCCGCTCACGGAGCTTCCGCCAGCGTCTCGCGCTGGATAGCCGCAAGCTGGCCCGTGCCGATCAGGGCGAGGTCCAACAGGGCGTTGAGCTCATCGCGGTCGAACGGAGCGCCCTCGGCCGTTCCCTGGACCTCCACGAACTTGCCGGATCCAGTGACCACCACGTTCATGTCCGTTTCGGCCCGGACATCCTCGACGTACGGCAGGTCCAGCATCGGCACGCCATCGATGATGCCCACGGAAACGGCAGCAATCGTGTCCACCAGCGGCTCGGCATTACGGGCGATGAGTTTGTTTTCGCGGGCAAACCGAATCGCTTCGGCAAGCGCCACATAGGCGCCGGTGATGGCCGCGGTGCGGGTACCGCCGTCGGCTTGCAGGACATCGCAGTCAAGGACGATCGTGTTCTCGCCCAGGGCTTTGGTATCGATGATGGAGCGCAGCGAACGGCCAATGAGGCGGGAGATCTCGTGCGTGCGTCCGCCGATCTTGCCCTTCACGGACTCGCGGTCGGATCGGGTGTTCGTTGCCCGGGGCAGCATGGCGTATTCGGCGGTAACCCAGCCGCGGCCCTCGCCCTTGAGCCAGCGTGGAACGCCTTCGGTCAGGGAAGCCGTGCACAGTACCCGGGTGTTTCCGAACTCGATGAGCGCCGAGCCCTCGGCCTGCTTGGACCAGCCGCGGGTAATGCTGATAGGACGCAGTTGATCGGGGGTCCGGCCGTCGGCGCGGATAACGGGTGTGGCTGTAGCTTCAGAAGTCATGCTTCAAGCTTAGCGACGATGGGACAACGCCCGACGCCGCCCAGCCGGCCAGGCGTACAGGGCACCATCCGGAGGGGCTTAGATCGTGTAGTGGACCCCGGCGACGGCAACAGCAACGTCCCCGGCAAACACCGGCTTGGCCTCGGACATTACCTTGGTCTGCGAAGTCCACACCGGAATGTGGGTCAGAAGCAGGCGTTTGGCGCCGGCGTTCATGGCGGCCTCCCCGGCACGCTTACCCGTTAGATGCACATCCTTGATGCCGTCATCGCGGCCTTCCTCGAACGCGGCCTCGCACAGGAACAAATCAGCGCCACTGGCCGCATCTTCCAGCCCCTGGCACGAATCGGTGTCCCCCGAATATGTCAGTACGCGGGTTACCGGCGTTCCGTCCTTGCCTGGTTCCGTTGCCGTCACACGCAATGCATAAGCCTCTTCCACGGGATGGTTGACGCCGTAAGGCGTCACCGTGAAAGGACCAACAGTGACGGGCTTCTGTTCGGCCCAATTGGTAAAGTCGAACTCCTCATGCATGCCGGGATCCAGGTCCAGCCCATAGGCAGTTGCCATCCTGTCCGCAGTTGCTGCCGGCCCCCACACGGGAATCCGGTCCCGCCCCCAACCGCCGGGCTTCCACCGGACCGCTACGTGGAGGCCACACAAGTCCATGCAATGGTCCGGGTGCAGGTGCGTGAGGAATATGGCGTCGATGTCCTCAAGATCCGTGTAACGCTGGATGGCGCCCAACGCTCCGCTCCCAAGGTCCATGACGATCTTCCATTCCCGCTCACCGTCATGCGCAGTCACCAGATAGCACGACGCCGGCGAGCCGGGACCCGGAAATGAACCAGTACAGCCCACGATGGTCAGTTTCACAGGCCACGTCCCAAGGTTGCGCTGGAACCGGGGCTGGGTCCCCTTTCCGGTTGCACGAAGTAGGAGCGACGCGACAGTCCCGCGCCGCTCCTGGCCGCTTCCAGCATTTCCGGCGTGATGCGCGCCAGGCTTCCGGTGGGGTATTGCGCAGCCACGTGGTCGACGTGCTTGACGGACAAGACCTCGGGGCCGAGGAAACGGCGGGCCAATGTTTCAAATTGGACAGCATCCCCCGTTGCAATGAACTCATGGCTGGGGGCACTTGCATCGGTTCGCTGGATACCGTGGGTGGTCAAAGCGCGGTAGACGTCCTTTGCAGTTTCCTCCGCACTGGACACCAGGGTCACGTCCTCGCCCATGACGAAAGAGATCACCCCGGTCAAGAGGGGGTAGTGCGTGCATCCAAGCACCACGGTGTCTACACCAGCGTGTTTCAGCGGCTCCAGATACTCATTCGCCGCTGCCAGAAGGTCAGCTCCCGTGGTGACGCCGGCTTCAACGAAGCTCACGAAGGCCGGACAAGCCACAGAGGTAATGGCAAGATCGGGGGCTGCCGCGAACGTGTCCTCATAGGCGCGCGAGCCCACGGTGGCGGAGGTCCCAATGACGCCGATCCTGCCGGAACGGGTGGCCGCGACCGCTCTACGCACAGCGGGTTGGATGACCTCGATAACAGGGATCCCATATCGCGCGGTATAGCGTTCACGCGCATCCCGGAGAACTGCGGCCGAAGCAGAGTTGCAGGCAATGGTCAGCAGCTTCACACCCGAATCCACGAGCTCGTCCATCACACCCAGTGCGTTGGCCCGGACCTCGGCGATGGGCAGTGGCCCATAGGGTCCATTTGCGGTATCCCCCACGTACAGGATCGATTCGTTGGGGAGTTGATCGATGATGGAGCGGGCTACCGTCAACCCACCCACGCCGGAATCAAAGACACCAATCGGACGGGACCCCATGAGCTCATTGGGGACCACCAGGTCAGCGGGCGAGGCAGCAACCGCGACCCCTGTGGCGTCTAATGATCCGGCGCCTGATGATCCGGCGCCTGTTGAATCGTCGCCCTTTGAACTGTCGCCCGTTGAACTGCCAGATGCTGAAGTCATGATTATTCGAGAATAAGGCTTCCCCTGTGTTGCGGCCATTACCTGTGGCCTCCGCCTCGTGTCTGGTGTGTCACATAGGCAGGCCCGGTGATGACCTCCCGGATCAGGATTTTGCCTGCCTGGCCGACATCATCGATTGCACCAGAGACTCCTGGAGCCAGGTGGTGAAGTTGTAGACCAACGCCAGGTAACTCTCCACGTCCTCCGCCTGGCTCCAGTCCTGCATGCTGTGGATATGCTCGGCGTCCGCCTCATCGCGGATGTCCAGGCGTTCGGCCAAAACCAGGCGAACATCATTCAAGGCCATGGACCAGCGCGTTGCGTCCTCCAGGGTCAGGACAAGATCATCCTTGTCCAGGCCCATCGCTGTGGCCTTCAACGCGCCAATCTTGTTTTCCCGCACGGAGCGTTCGGTCAATTGGCGGAACTCAAGCGAGCCGCCGTCGTCGTCCTTCATGACATTCGGCAAAAGCCGCAGCAAGGCGCGATCGCTCGGTTGCTTCACGTCCATGTCCAAGCCGATCAAGGCGGCCAGCGGGTCCTCGTTCTCCCGGGCATCGGACTCCAGCATCGAGATGACGTCGTCCAGCAGCCCGCGTAGTAGATCCCGTTCGGCAGGCTCAAGGTAGCCGGTGATTCCCTTGAGTCCGTATTTGAATGCCTTAGCCACGCTGGCGGCCGCCCTTCCCGGGTGCTTCGTTTCCGCTTGCCGCTTTCTCCACGGTGGCCCACAGTCCAAAGCCGTGCATGGCTACTGCGTGCTGCTCAACCTGTTCCTTGCTGCCATGCGCCACGATGGAGCGGCCCTTCCTGTGGACTTCCATCATGAGCTTGTGTGCTTTGGACTCGGAGTAGCCGAAGTAACTCTGGAACACATAGCTGACGTAACTCATGAGGTTGACGGGATCATTCCAGATCACCAAATTCCAAGGGATGTCCGGGGCAGTCAGGACATCGGTGGACGTCTGTTCTACAGCTTCCGTCCGCTCATCAATGTCCGTGCCAAATGCAACGCTAGGGGTCATCTGTCCATTCTATGGCGGCTCGCACTAGAGTGAATTCGTGAGTAGAGCCACGTCTTGGGACCATCCCGCCACTTCCTTGTACACCGACCACTACGAGTTGACGATGCTCCAGGCCGCCCTGCACTCGGGGGCTGCCCATCGCCGCTCAGTGTTTGAAGCGTTCGCCCGGCGCCTGCCCGACGGCCGCCGCTACGGCGTGGTAGGGGGAACCGGCCGCCTCCTGGAAGGAATTGCCGACTTCAGCTTCGGTGAAGCCGAGCTCGCATTCCTTGAGCGGAACAAGGTGGTCAACCAGGAGACACTGGACTACCTTGCCAACTACAAATTCACTGGAGACATCTGGGGCTACGCGGAAGGCGACGCCTACTTCCCCAACTCCCCCATCCTCATCGTTGAGTCCACGTTCGCAGAAGCCTGCATCCTGGAGACCTACATCCTCTCCGTCCTGAACCACGACAGCGCCATCGCCTCTGCCGCATCAAGGATGACGTCAGCGGCCGGCAGCCGGCCATGCATCGAAATGGGTTCCCGGCGCACCCAGGAAGAATCCGCGACGGCGGCTGCCCGCGCGGCAGTAATCGCCGGCTTCGCCAGCACCTCCAACCTTGAGGCCGGACGACGCTACGGCATCAAAACCGTTGGCACGGCGGCGCACTCCTTCACGCTCCTCCACGACACCGAACGCGAGGCCTTCGAAGCACAAATCGCCGCATTCGGCCCGGGAACCTCGCTGCTGGTAGACACGTACGACGTCGAAACAGCGGTGCGCACCGCCGTCGAACTGGCCGGGGACAAACTGGGCGCCGTCCGATTGGACTCGGGCGACCTGATTGCCCAGGCGCAGTGGGTCCGGCAACTGCTGGATGACCTTGGAAACGTGAACACCCGGATAGTAGTTACCTCGGACCTGGACGAATTCGCCATAGCCGCCCTCCAGTCCGCCCCCGTGGACTCCTACGGGGTTGGCACGTCCTTGGTCACGGGCTCAGGCGCTCCCACCGCCAGCATGGTGTACAAACTGGTGAGCAGGACAAACGACGCCGGCGAGTTCATCTCCGTTGCGAAAGCGGCCAAGAACAAGGCCAGCGTAGGTGGACGCAAGTACGCCCTGCGCAAACTCAACGAACACGGAAGGGCCACGCAGGAGATCGTTGGAATAGGTCGCCGGCCGGAAGACGACGGAAACGACCGTTCATTGTTGCACCAGTTCATCAAGAATGGTGAACTCCTGCCCGGCTGGACTGGCCCCGAAGGCGTGATCCGCGCCAAAGAACGGCACGCCGCCAGCATGGCCGAATTGCCCGCCGTAGTGAACCGCCTGCAGCGCGGTGAGGCCGCCATCCCCACCATCTACGAGGAGAATTGATGTCCAGGGCCCTGATCATCGTCGATGTCCAGAACGACTTCTGCGAAGGCGGTAGCCTCGCCGTCGAAGGAGGCGCCGCAGTTGCCGGCGCCATCACCGAGTACGTGGATGCGAACCAGCAGCATTTTGACCACATCGTGGCCACCCAGGATTGGCACATCGAACCGGGCAGCCATTTCTCCGATGAGCCGGACATGGTGGATTCCTGGCCGCCGCACTGCCGGGCCCGGACCAAAGGAGCTGAACTCCACGAGGACCTGGACCCGGAATACATCCAGGCTTACTTCCGTAAAGGACAGTACACAGCGGCCTACTCCGGCTTTGAAGGCGTCCTTGCCCCGGAAGACGACGTCCCTTCCGGGGATCTCAAGGCCGGGTCCGTCGTCTCCGAGGTCCTGGATGAAGATGCCATCGGCCTCGATGACTGGCTGCAAAGCCACGACGTCGAAGAGGTGGTAGTCGTAGGCATCGCCACGGACTACTGCGTCAAGGCAACGGCCCTTGACGCCGTACAGGCCGGATATGCCACTACGGTCATTGCGGACCTGACAGCGGGAATCGCCGGGGACCTCACCGAAACCTTCGACGAAATGGAAGCCGCCGGCGTCGAGGTTGAACGCAGCCAGGTTTAACGCAGCTGGGTTTAACGCCGCCAGGTCCGGCTACTTTCGCCCGATGAACCAATCCTGCAACTTACGCAACCGCGCCTGAAGTTGTTCCTCGTTCGCCTGGGCTACAGCAGGTCCACCGCATAGTTCGCGCAGTTTCGTGTGCACTACTCCGTGCGGTGTACCTGTCCGAGCGGACCACGCGGCTACGTTCTTGGCCAGTTCGTTGCGCAAGTCCATGAGCATGCGGTGGTCGGGTACGGCCGGAGAAGCTGCGGCAGCCAAAGGCGACTGGCGCTTTTTGCGCGATTGCTGTTCGTGCTGCCGCTGACGCAGCAACGTCCCTACCTGCTCGGCGTCGAGAAGCCCCGGAATGCCGAGGAAGTCCAACTCCTCATCGGAGCCGATGTCCGCTCCCGTACCGAATTCACCGCCGTCGAAAAGGACGCGGTCAAAGGAAGCCTGCGAATCGAGGGCTTCGAACTTGCCCTTGGTGAGCTCGTCCGAGGCCTTGTCCTCGCGGTTGGCCTCGGCCATGAGGTTCTCTTCAGGGCTGAAGAGTCCGTCCTCATCCTTTTCCGGGCGGTCAAGGGCGTGATCGCGCTCGGCCTCCATGGTATTGGCCAGCACCATCAGGGGTGGCACCGAGGGCAGGAAGACCGACGCCGTCTCGCCCCTTTTGCGGGCACGCACAAAACGGCCTACGGCCTGGGCAAAAAACAGCGGCGTCGAGGTGGACGTGGCGTAGACGCCCACCGAGAGGCGGGGAACGTCCACGCCTTCGGACACCATCCGGACGGCGACCATCCACCGCTTGTCTCCCGCGGAGAATTCCTCGATCTTGCTGGAAGCCTTGGAGTCGTCAGAGAGAATTACCGTGGGCGACTGCCCGGTGATCTTCTTAAGCTGCCCTGCGTAGGCACGGGCGTCGTCGTGGTCCGTGGCGATAACCAGCCCACCGGCGTCCGGGACCGTCCGGCGAACTTCGCCAAGGCGTTTATCCGCGGCGGCAAGGACAGCCGGAATCCATTCGCCGGTCGGGTTCAACGCCGTCCGCCAGGCCTGTGACGTGATGTCCTTGGTGACAGCCGCTTCCCCAAGGGAGGCGGCCATTTCGTCACCCGCACTGGTCCGCCAGCGCATCTGGCCCGAGTAGGCCATGAAAAGCACGGGACGCACCACGTGGTCCCGGAGGGCATTGCCGTAGCCATACGTGTAATCGGCTTTGGAGCGGCGAATGCCGTCGCGGTCCTCGGCGTATTCCACGAACGGGATGGGTGAGGTATCGGAACGGAACGGCGTACCGGTCAGTGAAAGGCGCCTTGCCGCTGGGTCAAAGGCCTCGCGCAAGCCGTCTCCCCAGGACAGGGCCTCTCCACCGTGGTGGATTTCGTCCAGGATGACCAGCGTCCGGGCGGCTTCTGTCTTGGCACGGTGCAGCATCGGCTTGCTCGCCACCTGGGCATACGTCACAGCGACGCCAACGAATCCACGGCCATGCTGGCCATCGGAATTCTTGAAGTTGGGGTCAATGGCGACGCCCACCCGGGCAGCGGCGTCAGCCCACTGCCGCTTCAGGTGATCCGTGGGAGCCACGATGGTGATCCTGTTAACTACGCCGCTATCCAGCAGCGTGGTGGCAATGCGCAAGGCGAAGGTAGTTTTACCGGCGCCAGGCGTAGCCACGGCCAGGAAATCCTTTGGATGCCTGGCCATGTAGAGGTCCAGGGCTTCCTGCTGCCAGGCACGCAGCTTGGGCGCTGTACCCCATGCGGCGCGTTCCGGGTACGCCGGAGGCAGGGATGGACCACCAAATAATGTTTCTGTCATGCGGACTCCCCCGGCCTGATGGCAGCGAAAATTAGCCCCGGTTCTCCGGGCACGCGGCAACGGACCGCATTGCGGTCACTACGGGAAGGGGCCTGTGTTCTCTCCCTACCCACTACTTGGAGTTGCCCGGGCCGCTGTCTCCACCGTCATTGCCGGGACGGAGGCCCTCATAGATCTCCTTGCACTCCGGGCAGACCGGGAACTTCTGGGGATCGCGCCCCGGCGTCCAGACTTTGCCGCAGAGGGCAATGACGGGCTCGCCGGTCATTGCCGACTCCATGATCTTTTCCTTGCGCACATAGTGCGCGAACCGCTCGCGGTCGCCGGGCTCCACTTCCTGGCGCGTTTCCTCGCGCTCAATGGTGGATGTGGACGTTCCGGCTCCGGAAAGCTCGCGCATGGGGTCGTTTTCGAATGGATCCGGAGGAAGCGTAGTCATGGCATCCATCTTACCGTCTACAGACCCTGCCACTCCGGCTTGTTGTCATAGGTGTGGCGGTAGTAATCGGCCAGCTTCAGCGACGACGCCGCGGCCTCGTCCACCAATATTGTGGCGTGGGGATGCATCTGAAGGACGGATGCAGCGCAAATTGCGGCTACCGGACCTTCGACGAAATCCCGCACTGCCTGGGCTTTTTGCGCACCCGTAGCCACCAGGATGACGTGGCGGGCATCCATGATGGTGCCCAACCCCTGGGTGACCACGTGGTGCGGGACGTCGTCGATGCTGTTGAAAAAGCGTGCGTTGTCCTTGCGGGTCTGCTCGATCAGCGTTTTGATCCGGGTGCGGGATGCCAGCGATGAACCGGGTTCATTGAATCCGATGTGGCCGTCCGTGCCGACGCCCAGGATCTGGAGGTCCACGCCGCCGGCATCCTTAATTGCATCCTCGTAGGCCTGGCAGGCTGCTTCCAGGTCCTCGGCGGCACCATCGGGGCCATGCACATTCTCAGGCTTGATGTTTACCCGATTGGTGAACTCGCGCCGGATCACCTCGCGGTACGACTCAGGATGACCTGCTTCAAGTCCAACGTACTCATCAAGCGCGAATCCATGTGCCTCACTGAAGTCCACGCTCCCGGCTTCGTAGCGCCGGGCCAATTCGTCGTAGATAGGCAGCGGAGAGGAGCCCGTGGCCAAACCCAGGACCGCGTTCGGCTTGCGGCGCACAAGGGCTTCGATGGCATCTGCCGCCAGTGCGCCAATCTGTTTGGTGCCAGGGAGAATGACAACTTCCATCGTCACTGCCTTTCTTGTGTAGGAATTGCGCGGTATTGACACGAGGTTATCCCATGTCCCATGAGCTTGCCATGGTTGTTACGGCGTCAGCGGTTCACACTGACCTGGGCGAACATCTCCGGGCCCCGTGCATCCAACCATTTACCGCCCAGGCGCACTCCGACAATGAACAGGCCAATGCCCAAAAGTGGACCCACACCAAGGTTAATCCAGCCGGGGACGACGCTGCCGGTAAACAGTTGGGCCCCCACCAGCGCAAGCTGCGGCAGGAGCAAGAGAACCAGGACACCCATGCCTATCATCTGCACGGCCAGCGTCTGGGCAACGTTGCCAGGTGGCTTCTTGAACGGGCTGTCACCGGGCAAGGGCACAGCGATGTTGTATCGCGCAGAGATCACCGAGGATAAACCCAAGCCGGTGAACAACGTGCCCAGCGACAGTCCCACCACGTTCGGAGCCCACGCCCAGGAACCGGTGAAGAAGAACGGACCTATGGAAAAGAGAAGCACAAGAGGCAGGGCAATGGTTAAGCACGCAATGGCACGGCCCAGGCGGTCATCCACACCCCTGACACCTGCTGCCAGGTGAAGGGCAAAAGCGGTGTTGTCATAGGAAACATCAGCGCAGATGGACCACGCCATGACAAACGCCGTCAGCGGCCCAAGGAGCATGAGCATTCCGTAATCACCGCTTTGGCTCCCGCTGAAGAAGAAAATCACCGGAAACAGTGGAACGACCACCAGCGAGCCCGCGTATCGAGGGTCTTTCATCCAATAAATCAAGGCGCGGGCAGCAACCGCGCCAGCCGGTGTACCTGGCAGTAGATCGAACAGCCCACGCTTGCCGCCCTTCTTGGCGGAACCTCCGGCGTACGGCGGGGTCACCAAAGCGTGTTGCAGCAGCAGGTGCCAGCACAGCAGCAATCCGGACAGGGTTGCAGCACCAATGAGGAGTTTCAGTCCGGCGGAAGCAACATCGCCGGCCTCGAGGTCACCGCCCAGGGACCAGGCCGCGCCAAGAGGGGTCCAAGAGACTGTACGGGCGAGCCCAGGGAGATAATCCGCCGTGCCGCGAACTCCGTCGACGATACCCACGATGATGGGACCCATCAGCATGAGCGGGATGAAAAAGACAATGCTGCTGACGTCCTTGAAACGGCGGGACGATGCCAGGCCGGCAGTCGCCGTCGTCACCACTTTGGACAACACGATGCAGGTCAAGGCTCCCAAAATCGCGCCCAGCAACGCACCCGCCACGGATGGAAAACTCCGCCACCACGTGCCAACAGTCGCCAGCGCGACAAGGGCTGTGGCAAGGCCCGGAATCCCGATGAAACCCGCCAAAGCAAGGCCGGTGAGAAGCTGGCGGGGTGGGATCGCAGACGTGGTGAACCGTGCGGGATCCAGCGTCATGTCGGCTGCGGAGGCAAGAAGGGGAACCACTGCCCAGCCCAGCATTGCCGCAGCACCGCCCAAGACCACTACGGTCCGGGCGATTTCAGGGTCCGCCCAACGCAGGGCAATCAAGGCTCCAATCAACAGGACCACGATTCCCAGCGCATACAACAGCCCGATGCCCATTCCGATGAGCTGCGCGGGGCTGCGCTTGAAGCCGTTCATGAGCAACCGCCATTTAAGGCTTAGAAGGTGCGCAACCACTCCAGTCCCTCCGTCCGGTGCCCGCCGCCTACCAACTGCACAAAACGTTCCTCCAGCGTGGAACCGTTCCGGACTTCATCCACGGACCCCGCCGCGAGGACACGTCCTGATGCCACAACTGCCACATGGCTGCACATGCGCTGCACGAGGTCCATGACGTGGCTGGAGACGATGACCGTACCTCCGGAAGATACGTAGCTCTCAAGGATGCCCCTGATGTTTGCAGCCGACACCGGATCCACCGATTCAAAGGGCTCGTCCAATACGAGCAGCCGCGGAGCATGGATCAGCGCCGAAGCCAACGCAATCTTCTTGGTCATACCTGCCGAGTAATCAACCACCAAGGATCCGGCATCGGCTTCAAGGTCCAAGGCGGCCAACAGTTCGGTCACCCGAGGACGAACCACGTCCCGGTCCATGCCGCGGAGCAGGCCCGCATAGGTGACCAGCTGTTCCCCGGTCAGCCGGTCAAACAAACGGACACCATCGGGCAACACACCCATGAGCTTCTTGGCCTCCAGGGGCTGGGCCCAAACGTCCACACCATGGACCAACGCCGTGCCAAAGTCCGGCCTCAGCAGCCCAGTGGCCATAGACAATGTGGTGGTCTTGCCGGCACCGTTCGGACCCACCATTCCATAGAAAGAACCCACTGGAACCTCCAGGCTCAGGCCAGCGACAGCGATCTTTCCGCCGAACCGCTTGGCCAGGCCGCGGATGGACAGGGCCGATAGGTCCCTGTGCGGGTCTGCTGACAGTCCGGGTTCAACCGCGGAATCCTGCGGTGCAGGCCGGCGAAGCCGGGATGGCTGGGAGAGTGGTTCATGGCGCGGTTCCGTCATGGCTCCAGCCTAGCCCCGGCTTACAGTGGTGTCGGGACGTGCTAGAAGCCGTGGCGGGGTATGGCTCTGCGGTACTGCGGAACCCAGGAAATTTCGTGTCCGAGCTCATAAGCGGCCCTGAGCCACCAGTGCGGATCGCGCAACGCTGCCCGCGCCATGAAGACCGCATCGGCACGCCCGTTTGCCACGATATCCTCGGCCTGGGTGGCACTTGTGAGCAGGCCCACTGCGCCGGTGGGTATACCGGCGTCGCGTTTTACCTGTTCGGCGAATCCAGCCTGGTAACCGGGAGCGGGCCGGATTTGTTGATGGGCGACCGCCCCGCCACTGGAGACGTCCACGAGGTCGACACCGCGTTCGGACGCGGCCTTGGCAAGGCGGACGGAGGCATCGATATCCACTCCCCCTTCCGCCCAATCAGTTGCGGAAATCCGCAACAACAATGGCATGGAATCCGGAATGACCTCTCGCACGGCGTCTACGACCGCGAGCATCAACCGGTTCCTCCCATTCTCAGTGCCACCCCATTTATCAGTACGGGTGTTGATAAGGGGGCTTTGGAACTGGTGAAGCAGATACCCGTGTGCGCCATGGATTTCCACGGTGTCAAAACCTACGGCCACAGCCCGGGCGGCCGCAGCTGCAAAGTCGGCAATAACTCCACGGATGTCTTCTTCGCTCATGGCTTCCGGCGCCGCGTAACCGTCGTAGGGCTGTTGGGTAGGACCAAAAGTGACCCAGCCGCCGTCGGAAGCTGGAACGGAACCCGTCCGGTCTGAAAACGGCCAGTACGTCGACGCCTTACGCCCGGCGTGCGCGAGCTGGGCACCGATCTTGCAGTCGACGGCGCCGTGCTGGTGAACGAAGTGGACAATCCGCTCCCAGCCGGCAGCCTGCTCATCGGAGTACAGTCCAGCGTCCCTGGGGCTGATCCGGCCTGAGGCATTCACCGCAGCAGCTTCACCCAGGATCAACGCAGCACCACCGGCCGCAAAGGATCCCAGGTGCATCAAGTGCCAGTCGTTGGGTATGCCTTCACCCGTTTCCGGGGTGCAACTGTACTGGCACATAGGTGAAACCCACCCACGATGCGCAATGTGGAGCGAACGCAGCTGCAGGGGCGTAAACAGCGCCGAGGGCACTAGAACAGAACCCTCGCAAGTCCTTGACGGGCTTTGGCCACCCGCTCATCCGACGTGCCCACTACTTCGAAAAGTTCAAGCAGGCGTAGGCGGGCGGTCTCGCGCTCGGGACCGAAATTCCGGCCGATGAATGCAATGATGCGGTTGAATCCATCCTCGATGTGCCCACCGGAGATGTCGAGGTCGGCCACGCCCAGCTGGGCCTGCACATTGTCGGGCTCCTGTGCTGCCAGTTCCCGGAGGTTTTCAGCTTCGGCAGCTGAGATCTTCTCAAGCCGGGCCATCAGCTCCACCTGCGCCAAGCCTGCCTTGGCGTCTGCGTCGGCGGGCATTTCCAACAATGCTTGCTTATAGGCAGCCGCCGCTCCGGCGTAGTCTCCGGCCTCGATTGCATCGATGGCTGCTTGATGGAGGGGAGGCAGCGGTGCTGGTTCCGCTTCGCCCTCCGGCGCAGCATCACCGATGCTTCCGGTCACGCCGTTGGCGGCTGCAACCTTGAGCAGTTCATCAACGAGGCTGCGGATCTGCTCGTCATCGGCAGGGCCCTGGAACAACGGCACGGGCTGCCCTTTGACGACGGCAACAGCCGTGGGCACTGCCTGGACCTGGAAGGCCTGTGCGAGTTGAGGGAACGCATCAACGTCAGCGGCAGCAAGAACCAAGCGTCCGCCATAGCTTTCGACGACGCGCTGGGCTGCGTCGAGGACAGCCGGAGATTCGGCGGCATAGCGCGACCAGAGAAGGAAGAGGACAGGTATCTGGGCGGACAACTGCACCAGATCCTGGAAATTGGTTTCGGTAGCGTCCACGCGAAGGGGTGCACGTCCCGATTCGGCTCCGCTGGGTGCCCCCGATTCCGGGCTGGCGGAATCGGTTGGCGCGCCTGCAGGCGGCGACTGGGGCGGGGCGGCGGGCCGGCGCAACGACGAGAGGTCGACGGCGCCGCGCAGGTTCAGCTGGCTGGCAGCGGCTGGAGTGGGTCGGTATCCGGGCGAACTCATACCGTCCACTCTAGCCGCTGCCTTGCCATGGGCATGTCCTACTTGAAGCTGGCTCCCACGAGTCCGCGGGTAGCGGCTACGAGCTTCATGGGATCAGCAGAACCTGCCGGCGGAATGTAAACGGCCACCGATTCGGCGAAGTTCAGGACCATACCTGTGGTGGTTTCCTTGCCGCCGGCGAAAACAGCGGAGTCGTCCTCGAGAATCAGTTTGTCCCCTGCCGCCTTCGGTGTTCCTTCAAAAGCGAAGTCCAGGCGCCCGACCACCAGGGCGCCGCCATCTGCCGTGCGCAGCACCACGGTCTGGTTGTTCACCGGTGTATGGGAGAACTTGAAGTTGGCACTGGTTCCGTTCTTCACGGTGTCCGCCTGGTAGGCAAGGGCACCGGCGATGTACGGCGAGGACTGACCATCAGCGAGCTTGCTCCTGTTGGGTGAGTCAGGAGTTGTCAGCATCTCGCCAAGGATTCCCAAGGCTTCGTTGCCGCTGTAAGCCAGGCCGGTCTTGTCATCAGCTGCGGCAGGAGCGGTTCCGTCACGGGGAACGGGGAACGACGGGAAGTTGGTGCCCGGCTGCAACGGAGCGCTGCCCCAGAGCTTGTAGTTTTCCCGCGGTGAGAGCTGGACCAACGTCAGGACCTGGGGCACGACGTTGCCCTCACCCTGGGTCAGGGCAAAGACCGTACGCGGCCAGTCGCGCTTGGTACTGATGACGCTGCTCTGGAGCTTGGTGGCACGAACCGGCATCCGGGGCTCGTAAGCAGACACCGTGGAGCGGATCTTGTAGTTCTGGGTGCGGACCTGGAGTTCCATCTTGTCCACGCGCGGCGCGAGCTTGGCCGCATCCTTGGCGGCATCCGCTGCGTCCACAGTGCTGGCAACCTGCTCCAGGATGCGCTGCAGTTGGGATTCGAGCATTACAGGTGCCGCGTCCCCTTCCGTCGAAGCGGAAGAAGAGTTGGTGGGTTTGGGCGTGGACGTTGCCTGGGCAGCGATCGCCGAACTTCCCACAAGCGCGGTTGCGAGTGCAGCGGCAACGGCAGTAACGCGCAGGCTTGAGCCTTCTGCTCCAGCGCCGCGGCGACCGTCAGCCTTGCCGGGCGGCGCCTGGACGGGCAGGGTGGTGGTTTCCCCGCCACCACGCGGTCCACCGAAGTCATCACCCTTACGGTGCTCATCGCCCTTGCGGCGGTTGCTGATGGCCTTGGAAACGAACGGGAGGGCTACTCCGGCAAGCATGATGATAATGCCAAGCACGATGAGCGGCACGGCCCAAGGCGTGGTTGCGTTGTTGGGGAAGGTCATCGAGATTGACGACGGCGCAGGCTTGGTTCCGTCGCTGGCTACCAGGAGGGACCACTCGCCTCCAGCAGGAGGATTCCAGGTGTAGTCCAGTTCTCCGCTGGCGTCTTCTGTGTTAACCCACAGATCCGAACCTACAGGAGAGGGAGCAGTTGCTTCCCCGTCAGTGGAGGCAACCTCAAGGGACTTCTGGTCCTGGGAGACTCCCGTCAGAGTGTTGTGGGCAGTTTTGCCCACCCAGGCTTCGACGTCGTCCGGGCGGCCCGTGGCAACGATGAAGTTGCCTTCACCCTGGATCTTGATCTTCACCGGCCCGTCATGGAGGGCGATCAACTTTTGGTCGATCACGGTCAGCGGGGCAGCTTTTGTGTCACTGGGAACCGAGGCCGTCACGGTCTCGGCGGGGGCCCAGAAGGTTAGCTGGCCAATGCCGGCCAGCATCGTCAGCAGGCCCAGCAGCACCAGCAAGGCTGCAGTCTTCAAACGCACAGGATCACCTATCATCAGCGGTCGTTGAACTTCAAGGGTAACCGTTTTGTTATCAAAGAGTCAGATCGGCCCATCCCGCCGGGGACGCCTGGTTCCCTGCAATGGCGCCGCCAAGGCCGGATTCCGGGCTCCTGATAGTGTGGCGATGATCATGATATCCAGGCGACCAGCGCCTGAAATCGCAGCGTCACCACCGCATTTGGCTAATAACGTAGACAAAAAGTGCAAACAACGTAGAAAAGGCAGCAGAACCGCGTGAAAGACCACTTGGAGCCCCGTCCCATCGATGAGTCAGGGTCAACTGTGGTGGATGCCCCCGCGGATGGGACCTCCGCTACTGTTCCGGTCCGCACCGGACGCCTGGCCGCGATAGCCCGCAAGCTGAGGCAACCCATCCCGGGAGCCCGCACCCGGGTCAGGTTCGAGATGCCTCCCGAGGACGAGGCCGTTGTTGCAGCGGAAGGCATCAAGGCCGACGAAGACAACGATTTCGGTGCTCCCGGGCCCCGCATGTCCTCCCAGCACCCGTTATATGTGGGCTTCATGGGCACCGCGGGGGTCGGCGTGGCCCTGCTGGTCTTTTACATCGCGAGCAATACCACCCAGCTGATCCTATGGATCGTTGCCGCGCTCTTCATCGCCCTCGGTCTGGATCCGGTAGTCCGATGGCTTGAGACGCGAAAGGTGCCGCGCCCTGGCGGCATCCTGATATCCGTCTCTGTCCTGGTCCTTGCGGTCGCCGGGTTCTTCGCAACGTTGATTCCCACCATCGTGGAACAGGTTTCCGAGATCGTCCGGCAAGCGCCCGAGTGGATACGGGGCTTCCTCGACTCTGATTTCTTCCGGACCGTGGACAGCCAGTTCGGCATTCGCGACCGCATCACTACCGAACTGGATAAGTTCGTCAAGGATCCCGAAGCCATGGGTGGCATCTTCGGCGGCGTGGTGGGCTTCGGTTCCACCGTGGCCAACGGATTGTTCGGCACGCTGATTGTCCTGGTGCTTAGCCTGTACTTCCTGGCTGCCCTGCCATCCATGAAGAAATGGGCCTACCGCCTGGCGCCGAGGTCGCGCCGCCCCCGTGTCGAGGCACTTTCGGAAGCGATTACCGATTCAGTGGGCAACTACGTGATTGGCCAGGCCTGCGTTGCCCTGCTGAACGCATTCTTTGCCTTCATCGTCATGAGCATCCTCGGCATTCCCTTCAGCGTCCTGCTTGCCTTCGTGGTGGCACTGTTGGCCTTCATCCCGCTGGTTGGCGGCATGATCGCCGCAGTTGTGGTTATCCTCGTGGCGCTGACAGCCGGATGGCAAACGGCCGTTATCTATGCGATCGCCTACTTTGCCTACCTGCAGTTCGAGGCCTACTTCATCTCGCCGCGCATCATGCAGCGGGCAGTGGCCGTTCCGGGTGCCGTCGCCGTGATCTCAGTCATCGCCGGCGGAAGCCTGCTGGGTGTCCTGGGTGCGTTGATTGCCATTCCGACAGCGGCGGCCATCATGCTGCTGATCAAGGAAGTCTTCATCATGCGCCAGGACAGGCACTGATTTTCCCCGTCCAGTCGTCCCGCGTTGGCCTAATCATCCCGCGTTGGCCCGTTCATCCCGCGTTGGCGACCGGGCCCGCCCACTCACGTGGCAGACCGTTCACGCCGGCACCTACCGGAGTGACGTCGTCGACGATTTCGTCCAGGACGCGCGCTGCGTACTTCTCCCCCACCCACAGGTGCTTGGCACCGTCGACGCCCACCAGCCGCGCCTGCGGTATCAGGCTGAAGCGCTGGGCTGCCTCCGCGGGTCGAAGGTAATCGTCGTGTTCCGGAACCAACACGGTCAGCGGCTTTCCGGAGGCTGCCCACTCCTTGAGGTGGACGTCCGTTGCCCGGTGGAGTGGCGGAGACAGGAGGACCGCGCCCTCGATCTGTGATGCCACAGGTTCCACTGCGCCGTACATCAGTGCCAGTTCCGTCCCGAACGACCAACCCACCAACCACCGGTTCGGCAGGCCACGCTCAACGGCGAAACGGACGGCGGCTTCGACGTCGTAACGCTCACCGATGCCCTCTTCAAACTGCCCCTGGCTGGTACCGCGCGGCGAGTGTGTGCCACGGGTATTGAACCTCAGGACCGCCACCCCTGCCAGCGCCGGAAGCCGGTAGGAAGCCTTGCGGTAGACATGCGAGTCCATGAAGCCGCCATGGGTCGGCAGCGGATGAAGGGTGATCAACGTTGCGGTGATTTCCCCCGACTCCGGCACGGCCAGCTCCCCCAGCAAGAGTTTTCCGTCGTCGGTGGTAAATTCCACGTTCTCCCGACGTGCGGGAAGGACGGTGGAGGCCCGGATCGCCGAGGGAGCATCCTGCGCAGTGAAAACGAACGAAGCGGGGTCGAAAGTCATGCTCCCAAGCCTAAGGGAATCGGCGGGACCTGGTCAGCGGTACCGGTAGGTTCGTGACGTCCAGCAGTTGGTGTGCCAATGCCTGCGCTCGGCCAACCCGGCGGCTTCGCCAAAAAGGTGGTTGTCAGACCACACCACCAAATGGGCGATACCGGGGAGGATGGCTGTCGAGCAGCCCGGGCAGATGTACTGCTTCTCCGCCTTCCGCGCCGTCATGGTGCGGACCATCCAGTCGCCATCGGGGGCGCTTTCCCTGCGCGCAATCCCCGCCCTTGCCCGTTCCAGGTCCAGTTCCGGGGCCTCGTCTGCCCACTTGCCGGCAGGTTTGTTCGAACGTGTGCTGGCGGCGTTGCGACGAGGGCGGTTGGAACGGGGCATGATTCCATTCTGCCCCAGCGACCGGCCGCCACCGGGTAAGGTAAGGCGGGTGCGACTCGTCATAGCCCGTTGTTCTGTTGATTATGTTGGCCGTCTCAAGGCCCACCTCCCACTCGCCACCAGGCTCCTGCTGGTCAAGGCCGACGGCTCGGTGCTGGTGCACTCCGACGGCGGCTCGTACAAGCCGTTGAACTGGATGAGCCCACCGGCCACGCTGCGCGTAACTTCCCCCGAGGAAACCGAAGTGGAAGAGGGCGTCGTTGAGCAGTGGACCGTGCAGTCGGCCAAGACCGATGACCGCCTCATCATCAACATCTACGAGCAACTGCATGACACCTCACATGATCTGGGTGTCGATCCCGGACTGATCAAGGACGGCGTGGAAGCTGACCTGCAACGCCTCCTGGCAGAACAGATCGAAACGCTCGGAACCGGTTACTCACTCATCCGGCGGGAATACTTCACCGCGATCGGACCCGTAGACATCCTTGCCCGGGATGCGACCGGCGCAACGGTTGCGATTGAGCTGAAGCGGCGCGGCGACATCGACGGCGTCGAGCAGCTGACCCGGTACCTGGAGCTGTTGAACCGGGATCCACTGCTGGCGCCCGTCCGTGGGATTTTTGCAGCCCAGCAGATCAAGCCCCAGGCCAAAGTCCTGGCCAACGACCGCGGAATCGACTGCATAACGCTGGACTATGACGCCATGCGCGGTGTGGACGACAGCGAATCCCGTCTCTTCTAGCGAGTGTGCCGCAGACCACTAGAATCAGAGTCATGACTGCCGCAGACCATTTCGTCCACTCTTCCGCGCCCAGCCACCAAATCCTCACGGGAACGCTCGTAAGTGACGGTGTGGTGGTGGAAGACGGCCTCCTGGCCATCGACGGCGACCGCATCGCCTACGCAGGGCCGGCGGACGGCTTTGACGCGGACGCGTTTGAAGGATTCGGGCACGCCATACGCATTGGTGCGCCCAGCGGCCACTTCATCTTCCCTGGCTTGGTGGACGTCCACTGCCATGGCGGAAATGGTGGTGACTTTCCAGGCGGAGAGGAGGCCTCGGCCCGTAAAGCAGTAGAGTTCCTGCACCGCTCCGGCACCACAACTTTCCTCGCAAGCATGGTTACGGCGCCCCGGGAGGACCTCCTTCGCGGGATCGAACTCTACGTGAAGCTCGTCGACGAAGGTCTGGTGGCCGGCATCCATTTGGAGGGTCCTTTCCTCTCCCATGCACGATGCGGCGCCCAGAACCCGGATTACCTGCTGGAGCCGGACCTGGACCTCATGAACGAACTCGTGGGCGCTGCCGCCGGCAAACTTGCCACTATGACGTATGCCCCGGAATTGCCCGGGGCCGCTGCCCTGGTGGACTTAATGACCTTCCACGGCGTGACGCCCTCGTTGGGACACACGGATTGTGACGACGCCACTGCCGCTGCATCGTTGGCTGCGGCCCGCGAGGGACTGGAATCGGCAGGGTTCGACGGCGTCAGCTCGCTACCGACAGTGACCCACCTTTTCAACGGGATGCCACCCATGCATCACCGCGCGCCAGGCCCTGTTGCTGCCTGCTTGCGGGCCGCCCAGGCGGGAAAGGCGGTGGTGGAACTCATCGCCGACGACACCCACCTGGACCCCAGTACCGTGGCCACCGTTTTTCAGTTGGTGGGTGCCGCCAACATTCTCCTGGTGACTGATTCGATGGCCGCTGCGGGGCTTTCGGACGGAAACTACATGCTCGGACCGTCGCCGGTGACCGTCAGCAATGGCGTGGCAACCCTGGATGCCACTGGCTCCATCGCAGGGGGCACGGCCACGCTCCTGGAAGTGGTCCGCAAGACGGTGGCCGCCGGCGTCGCCCTTCCGGACGCCATCTGCTCAGCGACTGCAGTGCCTGCAGCCATTCTTGGGCTCTCTGACGAGGTGGGTGGATTGCGACGCGGCCTTCGCGCTGACGTTGTTACTACCGATCAGGAACTCGGCCTTACTGCGGTCATGCGTAACGGACAGTGGTTGGCTTAGGACAATCAGATCGCGGCGAATTGCGGTTGTCCGCGTTACCTTCTTTTTACCGAAAATTTTCCCGAATTGCCTTAAAGACCGTTGACCTCCGGCACGCCACATGAAAGTGTTGTAGCAGTCTTTGTGTAGGTGGTTTTCATGCTCGCAAGACGAGTTGCGAGCGTGAAGCTCCTGCGAAACCGGACAGGCCAAGCCTGGACGGAATCCGGATCTTCTCGCGGAGTAACAAGGGCCGGTACGAGGTGTATCGGACTGCTGTTCCATAATGAGGAGAAATACATGGCACTGGGAACCGTCAAGTGGTTCAACGCTGAAAAGGGCTTCGGCTTCATCACCCCGGATGACTCGGATGGGGATGTTTTCGTTCACTACTCCGAGATCCAGACCGGTGGCTTCAAGACCCTCGATGAGAACCAGCGCGTTCAGTTCGAGATCGGTCAGGGCGCCAAGGGCCCCCAGGCAACCGGCGTTACGGTCGTCTAGTCTTAGCTGTTGGTTTTGTTTGTTGGAGTTTCAACAAACACGTTGGTCCCGGCTTTCCAGTCGGGATCAACGTGTTTAACAGCCGGAATGTCGGATGAAATGTCTGATATTTCGACAACCCTTGTTACAAAGCGTGAAGAAATGCTAAACGGCGTCAGAGAAAAGACGTCGTGAATTCAAGCAACCAGTGTCCGCAGCAGTCTGGCAGATTGCCGCACGGACAATCCCGGAAGGTATGCGCGGCTCAGCGCCCTTCCTATTGCGGGCAGGTGCAACGGCTCCTGGTAATACATATACAAAGTTCGGTAATCGGGTTGGAACCGTGACTTAAAGGAAGCAAGGGAACGGAACCCATAGACGGGTTCCAGGGCCTGGCCAACCAAGTCCAACATGCCGGCAAGTCCCTCGGCCTGCTGATCAATCTCGTCCTTCTCCCGCGCCAAGGGCGAACCGGAGAGTGAGATAACTTCCACCGACTCCCTGAGATGGAGGATGGCGGATGCAATCAGGAATTCCATCACTCCCGGGAAGGCATCGCCGCGGCGACGCATGAAGTCCAGGGTCCAACTGACAACACTGCCGTTCCGGTAGACAGGAAGCCAGCTGGTGACGCCATAAACGAACCCCTCAGCATCAGTGGCCACGCAGCACAACACGTCAGGGTCCTCAAGTTCATCCAGGCCGCCCAGCGTGAATCCCATTTCAGGTACTCGTTTTTGTGCAGCCCACTCTTCGGACACCTCACCCACTTGTGCACGCAGAGCATGGGGCAATCCGTCATACCGGCCCCATGTGGCAGTGATCCCCATCTTTGCTGCCCGGTTGAGGGACGTCCTGACGTTCTGCCACTCCTTGCCGCGGAACTCCAAACCCCTGATCCTCAACCGGGTTTCCTGCGCGACAGCAACCCTTCGAAAGCCGCGGGCCTGAAGCATGGGCCACAAGTCATCTGTACATGAGTAGAGGCAAGGAATCAGGGCATGCTGGGAACAGAAATCAAGGAATCCTCCAGCAGTCTCTACATGGTGCTCCCCCGAGCCCACGGGACCGGCCAAGGTCAGGGCGACATGGCCGTGCTGCTGGTACGCCACTGCCCCCGTACCGCCAGGATTGAACCAATATTTGTTCGGCTCCCAGAGCGCCATCCACGACAACGAATCACCACCGGCTTTCACCAGCTCGCGTGCACGGTCCCGCCCTTGATGGTCCAGGCCGGCGGCGTGGTGGCCTCGGATGAGGAGTATCCAGACTCCAATCAACGCCACAAGCCAGAAGACGGTCCCGGAGTAGGAGAACAGAAAGACTTCAAAAGCGTCGCGCTCAGCAAAGACCTTGCGGTACACGCTGGGCAACGGAACCGGCAGGTACTGCCGGGCGAGCTCTGCACCCAAACCCAGCAAGCCGCCGTCGCGCGTCATGCCGCCCGAAGCCAGCCATACGGCAGTGTATGCAAGCGCCAGGGACGCACCTGTGAGGCCAACCAGCCAAAAGACGCGCCGCCGCAAACGGGCAGAGGATTCGACCCTGAAGTGTCCACGATAAGCAAACAACAGGACCGCCAGGGTAAGCGGAACCAGGACCAAGGGGATCAGATGCACAACTGCCGGGTTCAACATCGCCGCTTGACGTCCCGGGGGCATTGGAATGCCCGCAAAAAGGCTCAAGTAGACAGTCGAAAGGGCCACTACGACCAACTGGACACCGATCGCTATCCCCAACGCCAGGCGCCGCCCACGCCGCATGCCGTCGGCACAGATCAGCAACAAGACCACGGGCACAACCGCAAGTGCCAGGCCAAACGGACCCGTATAGCCCTGACGGCTTAGCTCGAGGCAAGCCACGTCAATGGTGCCGCCGCAATTGCTTTCCAGTTGGCTCAGAGTGGGGAGCGGGTTAAGGATGACATCCCGCAACAAGGCCAGAGGTCCCGAAGGGCTCTTGGCTGCAGCGGTCAGTATGGGGCCGGCAGCGAAAATGGCCATGGTGAGGGCCAGCAGGTTCCGCACTTCACGGCCTGTGGAGCGGTGCAGGTGAAGGTGACCTTGGCTGCTCTGGGTCCACCACGCAGCCCCCAGGCCCAACAAAGCTCCCACAAGCCCCATCAAGGTCTCGGCGTGCCCGATGTACAGCACGAGCAGCAGGGACAAGGAGAGAACCACGGTCCTCAATCGTCGTTGCCAAAGCGTTGGCAACATGGCGCTGGCGGCAAGCGCTGTGGCGATCAAGGCACCGTAGGGTCCTATCAGCCGGGTATCCACCATCCTGGAGATCCAACCATCATCCATGTACCGCGCCACCTGGGTGACCAGGAGGAATGCCGCAACGCATGCAAACTGGCTGCCCAGGAAGACCCCGGCCGTCCGGAAGAAGCCGAACCGCCGCTCTGCAAGCCCCAACAGGAACAGGATCATGAGCGCAGCAGTGACAAACGCCAGCAGGTTGGTCGTAAAGAACAATGACGTCCAGATAGACCACCACTCCCCCGACCGCAGCCCAGCCAGGGTCACGCCCGCCACAGGCAGCAACGATTCCGCAGGACCCCCAAGGATGCTGCCGGACACAACGGACACGGCCACGAACAGCGCAAGCACGAGCGTGGTGAAGGGAGTAGCACGGAGATGTTTGGCGGCTTGCCTCAAGACGGGCTGCACGAGGCCTTTCAGGGCAAGGCTCACTGGACTATTCCCCAACGGGAAGACAAGAAATCCAGCGCATCAGGCATACCCCGGACCACAGCATCCCACGAGTGGCCGGCGTGCTGGATTGAGTGTGCTTGGACGCTAAATCCCGCTGCCGTTCCAGCGTCGGCAAGAACGTGCATATAGTCTGTGAACTCGGTGTCCGTGGCGCCCGCTGCCAAGTACAGGCCGCTGCCCGCGTAATCCCGCTGTTGCATCAAAAACAAAGGGGTCCTTGACTCGAAAGCCGCCACGTCGCCGTCGAACGAGTCTGCGATGGTCTTGTTCCGGTCCTTCGCCAGCGATGGCTCCCGCTCAGCGGAAAAACCCACTACCGAAGTAAACAATTCCGGATGCTTTGTCCCCATCTGTACCGCGCACGTACCGCCATACGAAAAGCCACCCACTGCCCACAGCCGGTGATCGTTTGATACATCCAAGGTGGAGCTGATCCAGGCAGGTACGTCCTGGGAGAGATAGGTGTCAGCCTGCGCGATGCGGCTGTCCATGCATAACGTGTTGGCGCTTGCCGAGCCGTTTGGATCCACCACGACCGCGACGGGGGCGATCCCGCCATGGGCGTCAGCAAACCTGTCCAGTTGCGCACGGAGTTGGCCCCCTGTTAACCAGTCGGCGGGGCCCCCGGGTTGGCCTGAAAAAAGCACCAGCACAGGCAAGCTTGGCCGTGCTGCGGTTTGATAGGCCGGAGGCAGGTAGATGTAGGCCTCCCGTGCTGTGAAGCCCGATATGTTTCCCGGGATCTGGGCCTTTCGAAGGATGCCGCCCCGCGGCATTGACTCGGGAGCTCTCCAAACCGACGGCGCAGGTCCAGGCTTGCTGTCCGGAGCGCGTTGAAGGCTGCCCTCCAAGGGCTGGATACGGGCGACGGCTGTACCTAGAAGGTCAGCCACCGTGTTGTTCAGTCCGAAGTAGGCATTGACCTGGACAACGCTCAAGAGAACCACGCCCAGCGTCGCTACCAGGCCGCGGGCACGACTTTTCCACGTGGCACGGGGAAATCGCGTCGCAAACAGCAGAGCGGCCGCGACAGCCGGAACCGACCACGCCAATGTCTCAAAGGGGAGGTTTTCCGAGAAGATGGCCATCAGATCAACCAGGACCCAGTGGGCCAGCGCCACAACGGCGACGCCACCCGCCACGCAGGCCGCGACGGCCAGTGGCCAGGAACGCTGACGCCTCCATAGAAGGTACGCAGCTCCCACCACACCGCCGATAATGCTCAACCACAGGAATGGTCCATCAACAAGGCTGACGTCCAGAAGAAAATCCATGGGGCCTAACGCCAGGTTCCGACGCCGATGACAGGTCCGGCCTCGAGCCAGGAAGAAAGACCGGCATAGGCATCGAAGTTCATGGCAAGCATGAACTTCTTACCTTCATATTGGAGTTCAACCACGACGACGCCGGGCTGCACCTTGACGAGCTCATCCTCAGTAGGTTGACGCCGGCCAAGCAACTCCAACGAGCTGCGTTTATATCTGTGTTTTGGGATCACGCTCAGGGACATCAAGCGGAACCACTCAAGTTCATTGTCCTGATAACGACAAACCCCCATCTGCCAGCTGTTTCCAGCCGTGCAAATGGAGGCGTCAACCGTGCCCAGGGCGCGCCGCAGATTGAAGCGGCGCACCCCAAAAAGGCACAGTGAAAAAATCAGCAACGCAAACGCCGTTGCCAGGGCGATGAACGGAATAAGGGAATCGTCCATCAAGGTCGTGCTATCGGATCCCCGCTGTAGCCGCTTCGCCCAGTTGGGCGTTGTCAGCAACAATGACCACACGATCGTTGTCGACGGAGAAGAAACCACCGTCAACAACTACCGCAATACGGTCACCGGAAACCGGCTGGATTGCCAGCTCACCCTCGGCCAGGATGGCCAGGAGGGGCGAGTGGCCCGGCAGGATTCCGATTTCACCATCGCTGGTGCGGGCCTTCACCATCTTGGCCGCGCCGGACCACACAAAGTGGTCCGCTGCGACAATCTCAACCTCGAGCTCAGCCATACTACTTGGTCTGTTCCTGGATCTTGGCCCAGTTGCGCTCGACGTCATCCAGGCCACCGACGTTGAAGAACGCCTGCTCTGCGATGTGGTCCAGCTCGCCGTCGCAGATAGCGGTGAAGCCTTCCACGGTGTCCTTGATGGACACGGTGGAGCCTTCAACGCCGGTGAACTGCTTGGCGGTGTAGGTGTTCTGGGACAGGAACTGCTGGATACGGCGTGCACGCGACACGACGATCTTGTCTTCTTCAGACAGTTCGTCAACGCCGAGGATGGCGATGATGTCCTGGAGTTCCTTGTTCTTCTGCAGGATCTGCTTGACACGGACAGCCGTGTTGTAGTGGTCCTTGCCGATGTACTGGGGGTCCAGGATGCGGGAAGTCGACGTCAGCGGGTCAACGGCCGGGTACAGACCACGGGAGGCGATTTCACGGGAAAGTTCCGTGGTCGCGTCGAGGTGCGCGAAGGTCGTTGCCGGAGCCGGGTCGGTGTAGTCATCAGCAGGCACGTAAATAGCCTGCATCGACGTGATGGAGTGGCCCTTGGTGGACGTGATGCGCTCCTGGAGGAGGCCCATCTCGTCAGCAAGGTTCGGCTGGTAACCCACAGCGGACGGCATACGGCCAAGCAGCGTGGAAACTTCCGAACCTGCCTGCGTGAAACGGAAGATGTTGTCAATGAAGAGCAACACGTCCTGGTTCTGAACATCGCGGAAGTACTCCGCCATGGTCAGTGCGGACAGGGCCACGCGCAGACGCGTTCCCGGCGGCTCATCCATCTGGCCGAAGACAAGGGCGGTGTCCTTGAGAACGCCGGCCTCTTCCATTTCAACCCAGAGGTCGTTACCTTCACGGGTACGCTCGCCAACACCGGCGAATACGGAAGTACCACCGAAGTTGCGGGCAACACGGGTGATCATTTCCTGGATCAGAACGGTCTTGCCAACACCGGCGCCACCGAACAGGCCGATCTTTCCACCCTTGATGTACGGGGTGAGGAGGTCGATGACCTTGATGCCGGTCTCGAGCATCTCCGTGGAGCCCTCGAGGGAAGCGAAGGCCGGAGCCTTGCGGTGGATCGGCCAGTAGGCGTCAGCCTTGATCTCGGATTCTTCGACGTCCAGCGGCTTGCCGAGGACGTTGAAGATGTGGCCCTTGACGCCGTCGCCGACGGGCACGGAGATCGGAGCACCCGAGTCCTGCACGGTGGTACCGCGGACGAGTCCGTCGGTAGCCTGCAGGGAGATGGCACGGACGAGGTTGTCACCCAGGTGCTGGGAGGTCTCGAACGTGATGGTCTTGGTCTGGCCATTGAGTGTGATCTCAGTGGTCAGAGCGTTGTAAATCGAGGGGATTGCGTCAGCCGGGAATTCGACGTCGACAACCGGACCAATAACACGGGCAATGCGGCCGGTGGCACCGGCCGTTGCTACGTGTTCGGTAGCAGTGGCAGTCATCTCTCTCACTTCACTCAGTAGATGGCGTGGGGTTAAGTTTATCTGTTTGGTGCAGGTGCGGCTTCGAGCCGAATCCGTTACCGGCTAGGACGCGAGGGCGTCGGCGCCGGCCACGATTTCGGAAAGCTCCTGCGTAATCTCGGCCTGGCGGGCCGTGTTGCGAAGGCGCGTGTACTTCTTGATCAGTTCCGTAGCGTTGTCACCGGCCGACTTCATGGCACGCTGGCGGGCTGCGAGCTCGGAAGCTGCGGCCTGCAGCATGGCTGCAAAGATGCGGGATTCGATGTAACGCGGAAGCAGGGCATCAAGGACCTGCTCCGTTTCCGGTTCGAACTCGTACAACGGCAGCAGGTCGGACTCCGAAGCGGCTTCTTCTTCGACGACTTCCAGAGGAAGCAAACGGATAACCGTCGGCTCCTGCGTCACCATGGACTTGAAGCGGGTGTATACGACGTGGATTTCGTCCACGCCACCTTCTTCGTAGTCGGTGGCGAAGTCTTCGAGGAGTGCAGCTCCGACTTCCTGTGCGGTTTCGAATTCCGGTGCATCCGTGCCGCCAGTCCAATTGCGGGCGTAGTCACGGTTGCGGAAATCGAAGTACGCCTGCGCCTTGCGGCCCACCAGGTACGCCTTGACTTCCTTGCCTTCTGCGTGAAGAAGCTCGGTGAGACCTTCAGCCTGCTTCAGTACACTCGCGGAGTAGGATCCTGCAAGGCCACGGTCTGAAGTGATAATCAGGACTGCGGCACGGCGGATCTGCTCCGGCTCAGTGGTCAGCGGGTGGTCGATTTCGCTCTGACTTGCGACAGCAGAAACGGCACGGGTAATCGCGTTCGCGTAAGGCAGTGAAGCTGCTACGCGGGCGCGGGCCTTACCGATGCGCGAGGTAGCGATCAGTTCCATCGCCTTGAAGATCTTGCGCATCGACGTCGTCGAGCTGATCTTCTGACGGTAGACCCGAATCTGGGCTCCCATACTTATCCTTTCCTAAGTTCCCGACGTACTGCCCTGCCGGGGCCCTTTAGGACCCCGGCAGAACAGGTCATCGAAACTAGCGCTTCTGCTTGACGATCTTTTCCTGGTCGACGTCGCCGCCGGAAATCGCTTCGTGCTCTTCGTGGCCGGCGCCAACCAGACGGTCGTCGCCTTCACCGAAGAAGCCCTTCTTGAAGGAAACGATTGCTTCCTTCAAGGCTGCGGCGGTGTCGTCATCCAGGACGTTGGTCTGAGCCAGCGTGGTCAGGATGGAGGACTTGTGCTTCAGGTGCTCCAGGAACTCGGACTCGAAGCGGCTGATGTCTTCAACCGGGACGTCGTCCAGGTAGCCGTTGGTGCCGGCCCAGATGGAAACAACCTGGTCCTCAACCGGGAACGGTGAGTACTGGCCCTGCTTGAGCAGTTCCATCAGGCGTGCGCCACGGGTCAGCTGCTGGCGGGAAGCCGCATCCAGGTCAGAGGCGAACATGGCGAATGCCTGCATGTCGCGGTACTGGGCCAGGTCCAGCTTCAAGGTACCGGAGACCTTCTTCATGGACTTGACCTGGGCAGCGCCACCAACGCGGGAGACGGACACACCAACGTCAACAGCAGGGCGCTGGTTGGCGTTGAAGAGGTCCGACTGGAGGAAGATCTGACCATCCGTGATGGAGATCACGTTGGTGGGGATGTAGGCGGAAACGTCGTTTGCCTTGGTTTCGACGATCGGAAGACCGGTCATCGAACCTGCGCCGAGCTCGTCGGAGAGCTTTGCGCAACGCTCCAGCAAGCGGGAGTGCAAGTAGAAGACGTCACCGGGGTAAGCTTCGCGTCCCGGCGGACGACGCAGCAGCAGCGACACGGCGCGGTAGGCTTCAGCCTGCTTGGACAGGTCATCGAAGATCACCAGAACGTGCTTGCCACCGTACATCCAGTGCTGGCCGATGGCCGAGCCTGCATACGGTGCCAGGTACTTGAATCCGGCGGGGTCCGAGGCCGGGGAGGCCACGATGGTGGTGTACTCCAGCGCGCCGTGGTCCTCAAGGGTCTGGCGTACTGCGGCAATGGTGGAAGCCTTCTGGCCAACACCAACGTAGACGCAACGTACCTGCTTGGTAACATCGCCGGAAGCCCAGTTGGCCTTCTGGTTGATGATGGTGTCCACAGCGATTGCGGTCTTGCCGGTCTGGCGGTCACCAATGATCAGCTGACGCTGGCCGCGGCCGATCGGAATCATGGCGTCGATAGCCTTGAGGCCGGTCTGCATCGGCTCGTGAACCGACTTGCGCTCGGTGACGCCCGGAGCCTGGAGTTCCAGTGCACGGGTGGTCTCGGCCTTGATCTCGCCGAGGTCGTCGATCGGCTGGCCCAGCGGGTCGACAACGCGACCGAGGAAGGCATCGCCAACCGGAACGGACAGGATCTCACCGGTGCGGTGAACTTCCTGGCCTTCTTCGATACCGGTGAAGTCACCGAGGATAATGACACCGATCTCGCGGACGTCAAGGTTCTGGGCGAGGCCCAGCGTGCCATCTTCGAAGCGAAGCAGCTCGTTCGCCATGACCGAGGGAAGACCCTCAACACGGGCGATGCCGTCACTTGCGGTGGTCACACGACCAACCTCTACGCGCTCTGCGTTTCCGGGTTCGTAGGACGCCGCGAACTCGTTCAACGCATTACGGACGTCGTCGGCGTTGATGGTCAATTCGGCCATCTGCAGTCCCTGCTCTCCTGTTTTCGTGATCATCGTTGCTCACGATGACCGGGTTTTATATCAGTTAAGTTGTGCTTTGTCTTCGCTAGACAGCGAGCTGACGGCGGAGGTCGGTCAGGCGGCCGATAACAGAAGCGTCAAGCACTTCATCACCCACCTGAACCCGGATTCCACCAATCAGGCGGGGGTCAACATTGACGTTGACCTTCAGCTCGCGGCCGTACAGGGCATTCAGCCCGGCCTGCAGACGGCTGGCCTGCGTTTCCGTCAACGGACGGGTAACGCTGACAGTTGCAATCCAGCGCTGCTGACGCTTGGCTGCAAGCTTGGCGAAGGACTCGACGAGCTTGCTCGGCTTGACACCGCGCGGCTGAGTTACGGCCTGGCCAATGAGAACCTTTGCTTCCTCGCTGCTGCCAGGAACAAGTTTCTCGGCCAGGACCACCTTGGCCGCGGCGGATGCCTGCGGCTCAGACAGAGCACGTTGTACTTCGTGGCTGGAAGCGACGGCCTGGTTGAAAGCAAACAGATCGTTTTCCAGCTCTTCCAGCCCCGTAATACCAGAGGCAGAAACGGCCGACTTGTTTTCAGCTACGGCAATGACAACCGTGGCGGCAAGAGTCTCGAGTGCATCGCCGATATCGCGTGCAGATGCCCAGCGCAAGCCAGCCAGTCCGCCCGCGATTTCAGCAGCATCAGCGGAGACTTTTCCGCTAACCAGCTGCTTGACCAGCGCCGACTTCTCGTCTCCACTACGGGACGGGTCAGTCAGGGCGCGGCGCAAGCCAGCCGAGCTGTCCACCGTTCCCAGGATTCCGAAGAGGTCCTTTGCCAACTGCAGCGAGGCAAAAGGAAGCTTGGCTTCCAACTGCGCCAGCGCCGTGGTCAGCGATTCGCTCGATATACCTGCCATTACTTAGCTGCACCTGCGTTCTGGGTCTCCAGATCTGCCAGGAAGCGGTCCACAACGCGTGCGGCACGCTCATCATCAGTGAGTGCTTCACCAACGATGCGGCCAGCCAACGTGGTAGCCAAAGTGCCAACCTCTGAGCGAAGCGAGACAACGGCTGCCTGGCGCTCGGACTCAATGGCAGCGTGTGCCTGCTCTGTGATGCGGGCAGACTCGGCAGCAGCCTTGGCCTTGAGGTCCGCGAGGATCTGGGCGCCTTCAGCGCGTGCTTCTTCGCGGATCCGGTTGGCTTCGGCGCGGGCGTCGGTGAGCTGCTGCTTGTACTCTTCAAGAGCTGCAGAAGCTTCGGCCTGTGCCTTTTCTGCCTTTGCGATGCCACCTTCAATCGCTTCGGCGCGCTCTGCGAAGGTCTTCTCGAACATCGGGACAATGAACTTGACCACGATGTACAGGAGGACAGCAAAGCCGACGAGGACGACGCCCATTTCCCAAACATTGGGAACGAGAGGGTTAGCGGCCTCTTCGCCTTCAGTGGCGGCTGAGATGATCAGCTGATTCATATTTCACCCGTCCTATCTACTCGGTTGCGGAATTCGCTTTGTTCGAAAGTCGAAGACTAGAGAACGAAAGCGAAGACGAGGCCGAGGATGGCAAGAGCTTCGGTCAGTGCCAGACCAAGGAATGCGATCGGCTGCAGCACGCGCTGAGCTTCCGGCTGACGAGCAACACCGTTGATGTAAGCCGCGAATACGAGACCCACACCGATACCACCGCCGATTGCGGACAGACCGTAACCTACGAGGTTGAGATTGCCTTCCATTTTTTTCCTTTCAAGATGCCACCCATGTGGCAGGTTGTTTGGTTTACTTCAATCCCCTCAAGGGGAAGTTTTTGAGCCTAGTGGCTGTCGGCGTGCAGGGCGCCTTCAATGTAGATCGCGGTCAGCAGCGTGAACACGTAGGCCTGCAGGGCCATGATGAGGGCCTCGAGCATGTACATGGCGATAGCGCCAACAAGGACGAGAACCGACGTGCCCTTCAAAAGGACGTTCTCCTGCATGATCAGGAACTCAATACCGGAACCGGCGAGCATGACGATCAGGTGGCCGGCCAGCATGGTCGCGAACAGACGGAGGCTGTGCGTAACGGGGCGGACCAGGAAGTTGGAGATGATTTCGATCGGAACAACGATCGGCAGGATGTACCACGGCACACCGGACGGAACGGTTGCGAGCTTGAAATACTTCAGCCCGTTCTTCTTGATGCCGATGGCAATCCAGGTGAAGTACACGATGCCGGCCAGCACATAGGCGCCGCCAACGTGCGAGAAGCTCGGGAGCTGGATCAGCGGGATGGCGCCGTAGATGTTGTTCACCAGAATGAAGAAGAACAAGCTGAACAACAGCGGGACGTACTTGATGAAGTCCTTGCCGCCGATGATGTCCTTGGCGATGCTGTTGCGGACGAAGCCATAGGCCATTTCGCCTGCGAACTGCAGCTTGCCGGGAACCAGCTGCTGCTTACGTGCAGCGAGGATGAAGAATGTAGCGATAATGACGACCGAAAGGATCACCAGCAGCATCTGCTTGGAGAAGCCATCGTGCGCACCCCAAGGCAGGATTGCCGGCAGGTGCATTTCGTCGATTCCGGGTGGGGTGAATGACCCCGAATCCTGGGCGGGGAGCGCAAGCGCGATCAACGCGTTTCCTCTCTGCTGTGTCCATCATTGGGCATTGGTTGGAAGCCGGACGCGCTCGACGCATCCATATTCCGTGTGAAATTATTTGGCATTACTGTCCCCGTCCGTGGACGGACCGCTGTCTGCGTTGCTCTCGCCAGAAGAAGAGCTTTGCCTGGTGAGGCCGTGCATATGGGAAAGATAGAACCCTCCTGCGGCTCCCAGCAGAGCGCCAAGGAGCACAATCCAGCGGGTCCCCCACAGATTATCCAGACCCCAGCCTATCAAACTCCAGACAATGATCCCGCCAACGATGTAGCTGAAGACGGCGATGCCGGCGTTGTATCCACCATCGTTTCCGGCGTCGGCAGAATCGTTGGCCGAACCTTGCGACGGAGTGTGGCTTGACGGGGACTTGCGCTTACGCAGAGACATCCGTGCCACCCTTCCCATCCGCAGGATCGTTGTAGATCTGGAGGCGGGCTTTGCTGAAACCGTAAATCTCTGCAGACTGCCAAAGGATGACAGCCACGACTGCGCCGATGACGAACCATCGGCCGTGCAACCAGGCGGGAGTACCGATCACAAAGAGGATCACGGCAAAGCCGACGACTTTTACGAAGTACGTCGCCACGAACAGGCCGACGGCGCCGGAAGGATTATTGCGGCCAACGAAATGACCGATCAGAAGGCTGATCGCAAAGAAGAGCATGACCAGCGCGGCACCGAATGCTGCTGAAAGCGCACCTTGGCCACCATTCATGAACGCTGCGACGATACTCGTCACGAGCAATCCGGCCAGGGCAGCAGCGGAGCTCAAGAGCAGCAAGCGCAGCCACAGGTTGGAGGTTTCCCCGGAAACTCCAACAGCACGTTTACCGGACGGGCGTCCGGAATCGGCGTTGGATGTCATGGGGATACCAATCCTCGTGGCACGGGTGCCATATTCTCAAAGTGGGGTTACGGGCGAGTGACTGTCCGCAGAAAGAATTCTACATGAGATAGAACTGTGACCATAACCGGAAGTCATGAGTGCTCCCCCGGGTCCGCGGTATTCCGCGTGAAGTACGGCCATGCGGTAACAGCGGCCATGACGAGAGCAGCAACAACCACCACGATCAACACAATCTGCCACGGGAACACTGCGAACGCCACCCCGCCGAACGCCAGGATGCACGTCCAGACATAAAGCATGACGACGGCGGTGCGGTGCGAGTAGCCGAGGTCCACCAGCTTGTGGTGGAGGTGCCCACGGTCTGCGGACCAAGGAGACTGTCCCCGGGCGGTCCTGCGAACCACGGCCATTCCGAAATCCAGGAGCGGAAGGGACAGCACGGCGAACGGCAGGAGGATCGGGATGATCGTCGGGATGCCGTTGGCGCGGTCATAGAGCCCGGATCCGATTTGCCCCGTTGCCACTACGCCGGCTGAAGCCATGAGGAGACCGATGAGCATGGCACCGGAGTCCCCCATGAAGATCTTGGCTGGAAACCAGTTATGCGGCAGGAATCCTATGCAGCCGCCCACCAGGATCGCCATCAGGAGTGTCGCAAGGTCTGAATTGTCAGTGGATGGGTTGTTCCGATGAACCCAGTACGCAGTGAGGAAGAAGGCACCGCCGCCTATGGTGGCCACACCTGCAGCCAATCCATCCAACCCATCAATGAAGTTGACGGCGTTCATGGTGGTAACAATCAGCCCTGCTGTCAGGACAATCTGGACGAGCTCGGATTCAATCAGGATCGGTTCGGGGATGAACGGAACCACGGACATCCTCACACCCCAAATGGCGACGATGAAAGCCGCTGCTGCCTGCCCCAGGAGCTTGATCCACCAGCGGATATCGAGGATGTCGTCCGCGACCCCCACTGCGACGATCACGACTGCTCCGGCCAAGATGCCCCACGGAGCATCGTTATGCCTGAATATGTCCTTCACGAAGAACGAGTTGCTTGCCACCACTAGGGCAACAAAAAAGCCTGCAAAGATGCCAAGCCCGCCCAGTTTTGAGATGAGTGCGGAGTGCATGTCCCTGCTGCGGATGGGACGGTAAAGCCGTAATTTGTTCCCGAGTACGCGGGCTCCCCACGTGCCGGCATAGGACACCAAGGCAGCCGTGAGCGCCATCAGCAGGTACATAATCATGACGCGGCTCCGGAAAGCAGCACAATGCCGGAATCAGCTGCACGGACCAACGTATGCAGCCGGTGCATCGCTGGAAAGCCGTGTAGTTCCGGGCAGGTCAAGGTGTGGATTTCTGTCTGTCGATAAATGGAACTACTCCGTCGCCATGCCTGCACCGGCTGTGCCAAATGATGCTGGGATTTCTGTGGACTCTAGTCACGATACTAATGCCAATGGTCGTGGCCACCGGCGTGACGCAGCCGCAAAACTACAGCTGATGTGCTGTAGCCACGCGGCCGGCTTCTACCTGGCAGGCTCCTGGACGTTACGCAAGGCGTAGATCCCCTTGAGCACTTCGGCGTTGGACCGGGGCGCCTTCAAACTATGGCGCAGGCCCTTGAACAAGCCATCAAGCAGTATTTTGCGGTTTGACGACGCAGCAATGGTCTTGGCCCAATTGCGTAGCGAAGCTCCCATAAAGAGGACCTTTTCCCAAGGAGCCAGGGCGTTGGATCTCGTGTAGACCCAGAGCTTGTTACGAACTTCGTAGTAGAACCGGGGGCCGGGGTCCGCCCCTGCATCTCCAAACACTTTGGTGTGATGACTGGCAACCGACGCACTGGTAGCAAGGGCCGTTCCCCGGCGCGAAACCCTGGCCGTGTATTCGAGGTCATCGTTCCAGATGAAGTAATCGGCAATGGGCAGTCCGTGACGCCGGATCTCGTCAGCGCGAATCAGGACAGAGACGAAGGATGCGCTGCGGATCTGAACCGCCCCGAGCCGGGCAGCGGTGCTGCGAGCCGCCTCGCTGGCACCGATGCGTGGACGCATGCGGTTCATTGGGTGGTCGCGACCATCCGTCCACACCACCCGGCTGGCGATGAACGCGGGAGCTTCCCCGGTTTCCTGTTCATAAGCCTCAGACACATCCAGCGCCTCGCGAAGTGCGCCGGGCTGCGGTTCGGTGTCGTCGTCCATGATCCAGACGTGGTCAGCACCGTGGTCCAGGACTGCGCGCTCCATGCCCACAACAAATCCCCCGGCACCGCCCACGTTGGCGTTGAGCGTAACAACGTCCGTGGGCACAGGGCCCCGATAGGCCCTGAGGAACTCCGCAGTTTCGTCTGTGGAGGCGTTGTCCACGACGACGACGGCGTCCGGCACCTCGGTCCCGGCGGTGATGCCGGCCAAGGTGGTCTCAAGGAGTTCACGCCGGTTATAGGTCACCACAACGGCGACCACAACGGGTTTGGACGTCATTTACTTGCCTTTGGTCTGGGATGGCTGGAAGTGGCGCCGAATCAACAGGCCCGCCAACTTCCACGGTTCAACGAAAACTCTGTAGGCAACACGGCCCGGATGGAGAACCAGGCGCCACGCCCATTCGAGCCCAAGGCGCCCGAGCCAACGCGGAGCGAGCTTCTGGACGCCGGCCACCTGTTCAATGGCACCGCCAACGGCACAATACACAGCGGGCGGAAACTGAGTGAGTCGCCGATGCAGCACCGTCTCCTGGAGCGGCATGCCAAGGCCCAGCAGCACCAGTTGAGGACGGAAGCGGTCCAACCACTCCACGACAGCCATTTCCAAGGCCTCGTCCCATCCTTCGCCGGGCATTCCATCTACCGTCGCATCAGGAATGATGGTGCGCAGCCGGGCCACCGCCTGCGTATTTGCCGCCCGTCCGGCGCCGATCACGGCCACCCGTTCCAGCCCCTTCACTCCCCCAAGAGCCGGGATCCAGTCCATGGATCCAAGCCGGTAGGCCATGGGGCCTTGTCCCAGGGGCTTCAGTTGCCGTTTGTGGGCCAAGCCCCAAAGCATGGCTACCGGGGCGCCGTCGAGGAGGACGATCGAGCTTTGATCGTAAAGTGAACGGAAATCTGCGCACGAGTGGAACAGCGTAATGCTGTGAAGATTGTGTCCGAGCACAGTGCGGGTGGTTCCGGTGGAGATGAGTCCATCCAGTGCATCGATCAATTCATTGACGCGCAGCGGAGTCGCGTCTACGTCAAGGACGGGGACGCGCTGGCGTTCCGGAATCATTCGGGTTTGGCTTCACGTGGGGCGTCGGGTGCCGATGCTGATACAGCAGGCGCCGGATCCTCGACGGCGGGTGCTTCCGTTACTTCGACAGGTGCGTCCTGCGCCGTGGCCGCTTCGGAGACAGGTTTTTCCTGTGCTGCTGCCGCGGTTTCTGCCGCCGGAGCAACAGAAGGTACAGGCTCGTCAACGCCGAGGACGGAAGGAACAACTTCACGCAAGCGTTCCAGGGAGATGGCGCCCTGACGTACCACCCGGAAGGGTTCGGAGGTCGCATCCACGATGGTGGAAGGCAGTGCAGCAGTACCCTTCACGGGCCGGAAGCCGCCTTCAAGGTATACTTCCACGGAATCTGCGAGCTGGAGCCGCGCCTCTGAAGCGGTCTGTGCTGCTTCCTGGCCCGTGCGGTTGGCCGATGACACAGCCAGCGGGCCTGTAAGGCCCAGGAGCTCCAGTGCGAGTTCGTCGTCGGGCATCCGCAGGGCCACCGTGCCCTTGGTATCACCCAGATCCCAATCCAAAGACGGCTGGGCGTGGAGGATGAGCGTCAATCCACCGGGCCAGAACGCCTGCGCCAAGGCCCTGGCGTTGGCGGATACATCGCTCGCGAGTCCGTCCAGGGCATTGATGCGCGGAATCAGGACCGGAGGGGGCATTTGCCGGCTACGGCCCTTGGAAGCCAACAACATTGTCACGGCCAAGGGGGAAAAGGCGTCAGCTGCAATGCCGTACACGGTGTCCGTCGGCAGCACGATGCACTTCTTTTCGCTGATGGCACGCTGCGCGTGCTGAAGTCCTTCAGCCCGCTGGTCATCGGAAGTGCAATTGTAGGTTGTGGTCACAGCGCTATTCTTTCACTCATCAGGAGCCTTGTTTGCCAGCACCGCACTCGTGGCACGTTCCTTGCCGTTGAGGTCAAAGTGCGTCGTGATGTCCTGCCAACGTCCCGCTCGACGCAACATGCCGCTGATCCAATCCGCCTGGACTTCTGCGTGTTCCATCACGAAGTAACCGCCGGCTTTCAGGAGGCGGCCCGCGGTAGCCGCTGCCGCCGTCGGGAGTTCCATGCCATCCGCTCCCCCGCCGTACAGTGCTTCGGGCGGATCATGCAGCGCAACTTCCGGCTCGTTCGGGATGGCTTCGGCAGGGATGTACGGAGGATTGGACACCACAACGTCAAAGGAGCCGTTGTGTTCGGGCAAGGCATCCCTAAGATCACCCTGGACCAGGTGGACGCCCAGCGGTTCAAGGTTCCTGCTGGCCCAGGCATGGGCAAAAGTGCTGAACTCCACGGCATGGACTTCAGCCCCTGGAACCTCCTGGGCGATTGAACCGGCAATGGCTCCGGAACCGGTTCCGAGGTCCACGATCCTGGGGTGGGACATTCCGGCCACGTGGTCGATGACAAGCTGGACAACGGATTCCGTTTCGGGCCTGGGGATGAATACGCCAGGGCCCACCCGCAGCTCAAGGTGGCGGAAATACGCGACGCCGGTGATGTGCTGAAGCGGGACGCGCCCGGCACGCTCAGCCACCAGTTCGGCGTAGCCTTCAGGTGCGGGGGAATCACCCAGGAGCATTGCCCGCAACCGGCCCAGCCCCACGCCCAACAGGTGCTCCGCAAGAAGTTCGGCATCGACGCGCGGGGTGGGGACTCCGGCGTCGGATAAAACCGCAGTGGCCTCGCGAACGGCGTCCGCGAGGCTCTGGCCTGGGAAAATCGTCATATCTATGCCCTGACAGCTGGAAATCGGGAGCTGGCGGTGCTCTGCTATTCGCCCAGGGCGTCCAGGCGCGACTGCTCGTCGGCTTCAATCGCCGACTGGATGACGGGCTCCAGATCACCATTCATCACGGCGTCGAGGTTGTAGGCCTTATACCCGGTGCGGTGGTCCGCGATCCGGTTTTCCGGGAAGTTGTAGGTGCGGATGCGCTCCGAGCGGTCCATCGTACGGATCTGCGACTTGCGCTGTTCGGAGTTGGCGGCGTCGATCTGTTCCTGCTGGTGGGCCAGGAGCCGGGCACGAAGCACGCGCATACCGGCCTCACGGTTCTGCAACTGCGACTTTTCGTTCTGCATGGCCACCACGATGCCCGTAGGCAAGTGGGTGATGCGAACTGCGGAGTCGGTGGTGTTGACGGACTGGCCGCCGGGACCGGAGGAACGGTAGACGTCGATCTTGAGGTCGTTCTGGTTGATTTCCAGTTCTTCGGGTTCATCCACTTCCGGAAGCACCAGGACACCGGCTGCGGACGTGTGGATACGGCCCTGCGACTCTGTAACCGGAACGCGCTGTACCCGGTGCACGCCGCCCTCGAACTTCAACCGCGCAAAGACGCCCTCCGCGGGGTCGTTCGAGTTGCCCTTGATGGCCACGGACACGTCCTTGTACCCACCCAGGTCAGACTCCGTGGCGGATATCATCTCGGTCTTCCAACCCCGGGACTCGGCGTAACGCATGTACATACGCAGAAGGTCACCGGCGAACAACGCAGCTTCGTCGCCGCCTTCGCCACCCTTGACCTCAAGGATGACGTTGCGGGCATCGTCAGGATCACGGGGAATCAGCAAACGGCGCAACTTCTCCTGTGCAGCAGGAATCTGCTCCTGCAGCACCTCCACCTCTGCGGCGAAATCGGGATCCTCGGCAGCCATTTCCTTGGCGGCCTCGAGGTCGTCATTGAGTCCGCGCCACTTGTTGTACGCCTCCACAATGCCCTGGAGCTGGGCAGAACGCCGCCCCAGTTTCCGGGCCGCAGACTGATCGGCATAAACAGCAGGATCACTCAACTGCGCCTGGATAGCAGCATGTTCATCAAGCAATCCCTGAACGGACTCAAACATTTTCAAACCTCTTTCGACTTCAACAAGTCTAATAACTGCGATGAGGGGCTACGTACAGCCCTCGTCGGCTGTGCCAACACACGCCGTGCTGAGCACTCGTGGTGCCGAGCCAAGGATCTCCGTTTAAACAAAGACCGCTCAAAATATGCCGGCCAGGGAAGGTGGGCCGGGAACGAAACGAGCCGCCGATTCTGCTGCCCCGGGAGTGGCTTCGGGCCTGCCGGAGCGTGGTGGCCAAGTCCGTAAGGACGTGGCCACCACGCGTAGGGGCGGGGGCAGCAGAATCAGCGGCTCAGTAGGCAGCTATTTGTCGTTGTCCGACTTCGCTCCAAGCGTCGTCTTCTGAACCTGCATGAGGAACTCGACGTTGCTTTGCGTCTCCCGGATCTTGTTCGTCAGCAGCTCAAGGCTCTGCTGCTGCTCAAGGCCTGAAAGGACCCGGCGCAGCTTCCACATGATCTTGACTTCTTCCGGTGAGAGCAGGTTCTCTTCGCGACGCGTGCCGGACGCGTTGACGTCCACGGCCGGGAAGATTCGCTTGTCTGCCAGCTGGCGGGACAGGCGGAGCTCCATGTTGCCGGTGCCCTTGAACTCCTCGAAGATAACCTCGTCCATCTTGGAGCCGGTCTCGACCAGAGCCGTTGCCAGGATGGTCAGCGAGCCACCGTTTTCGATATTGCGGGCAGCACCGAAGAAGCGCTTCGGCGGGTAGAGCGCTGCGGAGTCCACACCACCGGACAGGATACGGCCGGAGGCCGGTGCTGCCAGGTTGTAGGCGCGGCCCAGGCGTGTCATGGAGTCCAGGAGGACCACCACATCCATGCCCATTTCGACGAGGCGCTTGGCGCGTTCGATGGAGAGCTCGGCAACCGTGGTGTGGTCATCTGCGGGACGGTCGAAGGTGGAGGCAATGACCTCACCCTTGACGGTGCGCTGCATGTCCGTGACTTCTTCGGGACGTTCGTCAACCAAGACCATCATGAGGTGGACCTCAGGATTGTTGGTGGTGATCGCGTTCGCAATGGACTGCAGGATGAGCGTCTTTCCGGCCTTGGGCGGGGAGACGATCAGGCCACGCTGGCCCTTGCCGATCGGAGCCACGAGGTCGATGACACGCGGACCGATCTTCTTGGGGTCGGTTTCCAGGCGCAGGCGCTCGGACGGGTACAGCGGCACGAGTTTGGCGAACTCGACGCGGTCCTTGAGCTCTTCAGGAGTCTTGCCGTTGACCGAAGTAACACGAACGAGGGCGTTGAACTTCTGGCGCGACGACTGCTGGTTGCGGTCTTCACCTTCGCGTGGCGCACGGATGGCGCCAACGACGGCGTCTCCCTTGCGGAGGTTGTACTTCTTGACCTGTGCCAGCGAAACGTAGACGTCGTTCGCGCCGGGGAGGTAGCCGGAAGTCCGGATGAATGCGTAGTTCTCCAGGACGTCCAGGATGCCTGCTACGGGAAGCAGGACGTCGTCTTCGGTAACCTCGATGTCATCAACATCCGGGCCCTGCGCACGGCCGCGGCGGCGTTCGTTGCGGTCGCGGAAGCGGTCGCTGCGGGTGTTGCCGTCCCGGCTCTCCTGACCGCCACGACGGTCGCTGCGCTCGTTCTGATCGTTGCGATCACGGCGGTTCCTGCGGTTGCGGCGATTGCCCGTATCTTCGAGGTCGTTGGTGTCCTCGCGGCGGCCGCGGGAGTCACGACGTTCACGCGACTGATCGCCAGAGTCGGCCTGTTCGCGCTGTTCGCGCTGTTCCGTGCGTTCGGCACGCTGTTCACGCTGGTCAGTACGCTCGGCGCGCTGTTCGCGCTGGTCGGTCCGCTCGGCGCGCTGTTCGCGCTGTTCGGTCCGCTCGCCACGCTGGTCAGCACGCTGTTCCGTGCGCTCGGGACGCTGCTCAGCGGCCGGGGCTTCTGCAGTTTCGTCCGGAGCTGCAGCAGTCTCGCTGCGACGACGGTTACGGGTGCGGGGCTGGCGACGCTCGGTGGCGGCTTCGCTGCCTTCCGGTGCTGCCTCGGGCTCTGACACCGGCGCGGCCGGCGCTTCAGCAGGTGCAGCGGCCTCTGCCGCGGCAACGACGCCATCGCTGGTGGCGCGGCGGCTGCGGCCACGTCCACGTCCACGAGGGGCTTCCTGGGCCGGCGCTTCCGTGCCCACTTCAGCGGCAGGAGCGCTCTTCTCCGCAACTTTGGCCTCGGCAGCCGGGGCTGCCTTGGGCGCGGTGGCAGCCTTCGTCGACGCCTTGGCCGGGGCCTTGGCGGTAGAAGTCCCTGCACGATGGGCGGAAATGGCAGTTACCAGGTCCCCCTTACGCATACGGGACCCACCGGAGATCCCCAGCTGGCTGGCAAGAGCCTGGAGCTGGGCGAGCTTAAGGCCTGCAAGGCCGCTGCTCTTGGTGGTTGCTGCTGTTGACGACTCAGCAGCAGAAGTTGTTGTGTCCACAGCTGAAGCCAGCTCAGTGGTTTCTGTCACGAAGGATCCTTCCCCCTCGACGGCGTCCAGAGCGAGAGCTGGACGCGATGATTTGTTCTGGGCTGCAGTTCAGATCTGCAGCCGGTGATTTCGGCCGTGCCTGATGGATTGTGGCCAACAGGGCCGGATACTGATCGTCTTCACTGAACCCAGTTGCCCGGACAGCCGACTGAATATTCAGGGAACAGAGAGAGTTCTGCGGCACCTGAGACAGGCCGGAAGGAGACGGCACCGCCAGACGTTGGCACAGTTGACGAAAGGAACAGCGAAACCGCCAAGATCCAAAATCAGGGAACTGCCCGCGGCTTTACCGCCGGTGCACTTCCACTCTAGCACCTTCAACGTCCACAGCCAGCGTCATCACGCGCCAACCGACGTTGGGTGTGTTGGTGGCAGTAAACGCCTCGATGAATTCGACAACGGTTGCCGCTTCGCCGGGGCCGTTGGCCAGGACCATGACAGTAGGGCCGGCACCGGAAACCACGGCAGCGTGACCGGCCTTCCGCAGTGCCGCAAGTAGGTCCGCGCTAGGCCGCATCGCTTCGGCACGGTAGCTCTGGTGCAGGTAGTCTTCGGTACCGGGCAGCAGGAATTCCGGCTGCGTGGTCAACGCGTGGATCAGCAACGCTGCACGTCCGGAGTTCATCGCCGCAGCATGGTGGCCCACCGACGCGGGCAAAAGTCCGCGGGCGGTTTCGGTGGAGAGTTCATAATCCGGAACCGCCACCACGGGAACCACGGATTGGGCCACTTCAGCACGCGTACTGCTGTACTGCTCGCTGTCCTGCCATGACAGCGCCAGCCCGCCGAAAATGGCGGGGGCGACGTTGTCCGGGTGGCCTTCCATTTCGCTGGTCAGCTGCAGGATCCAGTCAAGATCCTGCTGCGCCTCTTCTGGAACCAAGGAATTGGCGGCAGTAACAGCGGCTACAACTGCGGAAGCTGAGGAACCGAGCCCGCGTCCATGCGGATTGACGTTGTCAGCAGTGATCCTTAGCCCGGAGTGCCGGAAACCCAAACGTTCCAAGGCGAGGTCGATCGCACGCACCACCAAGTGGCTGGAGTCGCGCGGAAGGGTATCGGCGCCCTCACCGGAGAGCTCGAACTCGAGCTCTCCGGTGGTGAGCGTTTCCACCGTCAAGGTGTCATAAATTGAAAGGGCCAAGCCGAGGCTGTCGTAGCCGGGACCCAGGTTGGCACTCGTACCGGGGACCTTGACGGTCAGCCGCTGGCCTGCCGCGACGAGTCTACGATCGGTCGCGGTGGGCTGCGTTTGTTCCACTCTTATTTTTCTTCCAGTCCCAGTTCCGCGGCAACGGTTACGACGTCGTTGGACACCTTGACCGGCTGGACATCGCTACCGTCCTCCGTGCGGAGGGCCCACTGGGGGTCCTTCAGTCCGTGGCCGGTAACGGTGATGACGATGGTCTTGCCGGACGGAACCTCACCAGCAGCGTGTTTCTTGATCAGGCCTGCCACGCCGGCAGCCGAGCCGGGCTCGACGAAGACGCCTTCCTTGGAAGAGAGCCAACGGTGGGCGTCCAGGATTTCCTCATCCGTGACAGCTTCAATCAGGCCACCGGATTCGTCACGGGCGGCGACAGCCGTGTCCCATGACGCCGGGTTGCCGATGCGGATGGCAGTGGCTATGGTGTCCGGTTCAGTGATCGGGTGCCCTGCAACGAACGGCGCAGCACCCGCAGCCTGGAAACCCCACATGATGGGTGTCTTGCTGGAGACGGCCGGCAGTGTGCCGTTGGCGGTCTCGAAGGGAGCGGCGTACTCCTTGTATCCCTTCCAGTAGGCAGTGATGTTGCCGGCATTGCCCACGGGCAGAACGTGGATATCCGGGGCATCGCCCAGGGAGTCCACAACTTCGAAGGCACCGGTCTTCTGGCCCTGGATACGGGCAGGGTTGACCGAGTTAACCAGGAAGACCGGGTAGGACTCGCCCAGCTTGCGGGCGATGTCCAGGCAGTTGTCGAAGTTGCCGTCCACCTGCAGCAGCGTGGCGCCGTGCGCGATTGCCTGGCTGAGCTTGCCCATGGAGATCTTGCCTTCGGGGACCAGCACAGCGCACTTGAGGCCTGCGGCCGTTGCGTAAGCCGCGGCCGAGGCCGAAGTGTTGCCGGTCGAAGCACATACAACAGCCTTGGCGCCGGCTTCGACGGCTGCCGTCATAGCCATGGTCATGCCCCGGTCCTTGAAGGAACCCGTGGGGTTCATGCCTTCGACCTTCAGGTACACCTGCGAGCCGGTCAGCTCGGAAAGCTTCTGTGCGTGGACGAGCGGGGTGCCGCCCTCGCCGAGGGTGATGACCTTCGTGGCTTCCGTTACAGGCAAACGATCAGCGTATTCGCGGATTACTCCGCGCCATTGGTGAGCCACTTAGACCCCTTCTACCCGCAGTACGGATGTCACAGAATTGATGACGTCAAGGCCCTTGACGGCCTCGACGGTTGCTGCGAGTGCAGCTTCGGATGCACGGTGCGTCACGATTTTCAGCTCAGCCGACTCAACATTGGAGGCGGCATCGCGGTGGATCGTTTGACGCATGATCTCGATGGATACGCCGTTCTCCGCAAAAATGTGGGCGATGCGAGCCAGCACACCTGCCTGGTCTGCTACATCCAGACCGATGTAGTAACTCGTAGTGGAGGCATCAATGGACAGTGCCGGAACATGACCGGTAGTTGTTTCCGTGCGGCCGGGGCCGCCAAGGACCAACCGCCGGGCAGCCGAGACGAGGTCGCCCAACACAGCAGAGGCAGTGGGAGTCCCGCCGGCACCCTGGCCGTAGAACATCAGTTCACCAGCGTTTTCGGCTTCGATGAAGACTGCGTTGAATGCGCCACGGACTGCTGCCAACGGGTGTTCGCGCGGCAGGAGGGTGGGGTGCACGCGCACCGAAATTCCACTGCCGTTCCCTGAGGCTTCGATTTTCTCAGCGATGGCCAAAAGCTTGATGACGAAGCCGGCTTCCTTGGCCGAAGCGATGTCCGCAGCGCTGACCTTGGTGATCCCTTCGCAGTAGACGTCGTCCAGGGAGAACCTTGTATGGAAGGACAACGATGCCAGGATCGCTGCCTTGGCGGCTGCGTCATGGCCCTCGACGTCGGCAGTGGGATCTGCTTCGGCATAACCGAGCCGCTGGGCTTCGGCAAGGGCGTCCGCAAACTGTGCGCCAGTGCTGTCCATCTGGTCAAGGATGAAGTTGGTGGTCCCGTTCACGATCCCGAGAACCCTCGTAATGCGATCGCCGGAGAGGCTGTCGCGGATCGGGCGCAGGATGGGAATAGCACCGGCAACCGCAGCTTCGTAGGACAGCTGAACGCCGGCCTTGTCAGCCTCTTCGTAGAGAGTGGGGCCATCTTGCGCGAGCAGTGCCTTGTTGCCGGTGACAACGCAGGCGCCATTCTGGATGGCGGTGACGATGAGCGTACGCGCGGGTTCGATGCCGCCCATGAGCTCGATCACGAGGTCTGCGTCCTTGACGAGGGTCTCGGCGTCCGTGGTAAAGAGTTCACGCGGCAGTTCGACGTCACGCGGCGAGTCGAGGTTGCGCACGGCAATACCGGACAGCTCGAGGCGGGCGCCACTGCGGGCGGCCAGAGCCTCGGCGTCGTCAATAAGAATGCGCGCGACCTGGGCCCCTACATTGCCACAGCCCAGCAGGGCCACCTTCAGGGTTCGCACTTCAGACATTCGCCACTCCCATGTCGCGGTTCAAAAGATCTTCTTCGGTTTCCCCGCGGACAATGAGCCTGGCGGCTCCGTCGCGCACAGCGACAACGCCAGGCCGGGCCAGGTAGTTGTAGTTGCTGGAGAGGGCCCAGCAATAGGCGCCGGTACCCGGTACTGCGAGCAAATCACCGGCTGCCACATCCGCGGGCAGATATACATCTCTAACAACTATGTCGCCGCTCTCGCAATGTTTGCCCACTACGCGGGACAGTTGCGGAGCTGCATCGGAGTCGCGGGACGCCAAAATTGCCGAATAATCCGCGTCGTAAAGCACCGGACGGGCGTTGTCGCTCATTCCGCCGTCCACCGACACATACCGACGCGGATACGTAACGTTCCCACTGCCTGTTTCGGTGCCCGGAACGTCCACGCGAACGGTTTTAAGCGTTCCTACCTCATACAAAGTGAATGTGGTGCTCCCGACGATCGCGCGCCCGGGTTCGATGGAAACGCGGGGCGCTTCGATGCCGAGTTCCGCGCACTTTGAACGCACGACGGCGGCCATCGCCTGCGCGATTTCAGCTGCAGGGCGGGGAGTGTCCTCTGGCGTATAGGCGATACCATAGCCGCCCCCGAGGTCCAGTTCCGGCAGGACGACGGAGTATTTGGCCTGCATCGCTGCCTGAAAGCCGAGGAGTTTTTCCGCGGCCAGCGCGAATCCGTCCGCCTCGAAGATCTGGGAACCGATGTGGCAGTGCAACCCCAGGAGCTCCACACTCGGGTACGACGTCGCGGCGGCAACGGCTTCCTCAGCTGCGGACAGGCCGGCTTCCTCAGTGGAGTCCTCAGCCATGGAGAGGCCAAACTTCTGGTCTTCGTGCGCTGTGGCGATGAATTCGTGGGTGTGGGCGTGGACCCCTGGCGTGAGGCGCAGCATGACCTTGGCGGTTTCACCGCGGCTGGAAGCAATCTTGGCGACGCGTTCCAATTCATCGAGGCTGTCCACCACGATGCGGCCGACCTTCATGTCCAGCGCCCGGTTTATCTCGGCGTCGGATTTGTTGTTGCCGTGCAGGCCCAAATTGGCCCCCGGGATTCCGGCGCGGGCGGCAACAGCCAGTTCGCCCCCGGAACAGGTGTCCAGGCGAAGGCCTTCCTCAGCTACCCACTGTGCCACAGCCGTACACAGGAAGGATTTTCCCGCGTAGTAGACATCCACTCCCCCGCAGATGTCAGCGAAAGCGTCGTCGAAGGCGTCCTTGAAAGCACGGGCACGCGCACGGAAGTCGGATTCGCTCATCACAAAGAGTGGCGTGCCAAATTGCGCCTTGAGGTCGCTGACTGAAATCCCGTCAATGGTGACCTCACCGGCGTCGTTCTTCTCCACACCGGCCGCCCACATAGGTGCCTGGAGGACGTTAAGGTCCTCCGGGACAGCCAGCCATTCAGGAGCAAGCGGAGAGGCCTGGGGTGAATCTGGTGCGGTGTTTGTGGTCATGGCCTTACATCCGTTCCGGCGCGGAAACGCCTAGCAGTCCGAGTCCGTTGGCCAGCACCTGGCTGGTGGCGTCGTTCAGCCACAGACGGGTCCGGTTCACGTCCAGCACCGGTTCCTCGCCCTGTGGGGAGACACGGCAGGCATCGTACCAGCGGTGGTAGGCACCGGCGATGACCTCAAGATGACGGGCAACGCGGTGCGGTTCGCGGAGCTCGGCTGCTTTGGCCACGATTGACGGGTAGCTCCCCAAATAGGAGAGAAGCTCGTTCTCCGTGGCATGATCCAGCAGCGATGCGTCGAATACGGACCGGTCCACCCCGGCCTCGGCGGCATTGCGCGCGGTTCCCCTGGAGCGGGCATGGGCGTACTGCACGTAGAACACGGGGTTTTCGTTGCTGTTCTTCTTGAGCAGTTCCGGGTCCAGTGTCAGCGGCGAGTCGGCAGGGAACCGGGCAAGGGAGTAGCGCACTGCGTCCTTGCCCAACCAGGAAATGAGGTCCTTGAGTTCAATAATGTTGCCCGCGCGCTTGGACAACTTGGCACCGTTGACGGACACCAACTGTCCAATGAGGACCTCAATGTTTACTTCGGGATCGTCACCGGCGCACGCTGCAATAGCTTTGAGGCGATTGATATAGCCGTGGTGGTCGGCGCCAAGAAGGTAAATCTTCTCGGTGAAACCGCGGTCCTTCTTCGAGAGGTAGTACGCGGCGTCGGCGGCGAAATATGTCGGTTCGCCATTGGCTCGGATCATGACGCGGTCTTTGTCATCGCCGAAGTCGGTGGTGCGCAGCCAAACGGCGCCGCCGTCGTCGAAGACATGGCCCTGTTCGCGGAGCCGGGCAACGGCAGATTCAATGGCACCGGCGTCGTGCAGTTCCTTCTCGGAGAAGAAGACGTCGAATTCCACGCCGAAATCTGCCAGCGTTGCTTTGATATCCGCCATCTGCGCCTCGTAGGCAGCAGCACGAATGACCGGCAGGGCCGCCTCGTCTGTGAGTTCACGGATATCCGGGTGCGCCTTGAGTACTTCATCGCCGAGTTCGCGAATGTACTCACCGGGATAGCCGCCCTCGGGGACGCCACGGCCGTGGAGCCGGGAAAGGACTGAGTTGGCGAAGACGTTCATCTGCGAACCGGCGTCATTGATGTAGTACTCGGCGGTGACGTCGGCTCCCGAAGCCCGCAGCACGCGCGCGATCGCGTCGCCCAGGGCGGCCCACCGGGTGTGGCCAATATGCAGAGGTCCCGTGGGGTTGGCCGAAACGAATTCCATGTTCACAACATGTCCTGCGAGCGCCTGGTTGGTCCCGTAGGTGGAACCCGCCTCAACGATTGCCTTGGCAAGCGCGCCTGCCGTAGCAGCATCAACGGTGATGTTCAGGAAGCCAGGACCTGCGATTTCGACTCCGGTCACGCCGGCGATTCCCTGGAGGCGATGGCTGAGGATTCCGGCGAACTCGCGCGGATTCGTGCCGGCCTGCTTAGCCAATTGGAGGGCAATGTTGGTGGCCCAGTCTCCGTGGTCCCTGTTCTTGGGTCGCTCTACCCGGACGTCTCCGGGGACAGCGGATTCCGCCAAGGCGATTTCGCCGGCAGCGACGGCGTCCTTAAGGCAGGTGGATATGGCAGCAGAGAGTTCTTCGGGAGTCACCCATCCAGCCTACCGGGGGCCCGCAAACTCGTGGAATTAAGGCTCGTTTATGTGGATATCTTGGACACAGCAATCTTGGACACAGCACCTATACATAAACTGCTGGCGGCCCTCACAGACTGAACCATTACGCTGATTTCAACGTTGTGAAGACGTAAGAGGTGGCTTTAAGGGTCATCCACAGACCGACACCATCCCGTTGACCGCATGTTGATCACATCTTGTCCAGTTGAAACGAGCAGAACATGACTACGCCACTCCGCAAGAGCCTCTACGTCGGGTTCGCCAGCGTATCCATTATCGGGACGGCAGCTGCCTGTGCCCCCACAACGGAAGCCCCGTCAACCCAGACTCCGGCTACCCAGAATGGTGGCCAGGCTTCCACCACCAGCCCTTCTTCCTCTGGTTCGGCTGGAAACGGTGACTCCACGTACAAGGACGGCACCTACAGCGCCGATGGAACATATACATCGCCGAACGGCCAGGAGACTGTTGGGGTTCAGCTCAAGCTGGCCGGGGACAAGGTGGAGGCAGTGAATATCACCGTCCACCCCTCCAACCCCAACACCAGGAAGTTCCAGGGCGAGTTCGCCAGCGGTATCGCGGCGCAGATCGTTGGCAAAGACATCGACGACCTCAACGTTTCCAAGGTTGCCGGTTCTTCTTTGACCTCAGGCGGGTTCAACGATGCCGTGGAGCAGATCAAGTCCCAGGCAAAGTAGCAGCCATGCCGCATCCGGGTTGGAGCCGCTTTAGCTTCGAGGGGATCGGTACGCACTGGGAGATTTCGTCGTCGTCGATGCTTGAGCCGGAAGTGCAGCGCCAACTGCTTGCGACGGTAGCGGATTACGACCATACCTATTCACGGTTCAGGCAGGACTCCCTGGTGTCCGCTCTGCAGCGCGGTCCCGGCAGCATTTCCTTGCCCGGGCACTCAGTGGGCCTCCGCAACGTCTACGAGGCGCTGTACCGGATCAGTGGCGGCTCCATGACACCCCTGATCGGCAGTAGCTTGAACCGTCTTGGATATAGTGCCGGCTACACCTTGGTTCCTTCAGGCGCCCCTGAAGGTGCTGCCAGGTGGGAAGACGTCCTGGAATGGTCGGGAACCACGGTTTCGGGCAAGGTTCCGCTGGTATTGGATGTTGGCGCCGCAGGAAAGGGACAGCTCGTGGACCTGCTCGGCGAAGTCCTCCGTTCAGCTGGCTACGTGGACTTCCTGGTGGATGGCAGCGGCGACATGCTGCATTCCGGAAGCCTGCCCGTCACTGTGGCCTTGGAGCATCCTTATAACCCGAAGCAGGCGATCGGCACCGTGGAATTGGACAATTCCTCCCTCTGTGCCTCCGCGTCCAACCGCCGGGCGTGGGGCGACGGGCTGCACCATGTACTGGATGGAATCACAGGGCAACCCATCGAAACGACCGTGGCCACCTGGACCATGGCCGCGAGCGCGATGGTCGCAGATGCCTTGGCCACGGCACTCTTCATGGTGGAACCCGCCGCGCTTGAGGCTGAGTTCGATTTTTCCTGGCTACGGGTGTTTTCGAATGGGAGTGCCACATTTTCGGCTGGTTTTGAGGGGAGACTGTTCACATGAATGCCATGAAGTCGCGTTTGGACACCTGGTTGGGCCGCTTCACCATGTACCGCCTGATTTTGTGGGTTCTCGGGGTCCTGGTGGCCTACAGCCTGCTCCTGAACTTCTTGGGGTGGCTGACGTTCGGCCTGCCGCAGATGCTGGTTCACCTGTGCGTGTGCCTTGGGCTCACCTATGGATCGAACCGCCTGCTGGCCTTGCTTTTCCGGACCACGCCCCATTCGGAGTCTTCACTCATTACCGGCTTGCTCCTGTACTTCCTGTTCTGGCCCACGTTCGTCGCCACTGACATGCTGGGTGTAGCACTGGCTTGTGTCCTGGCCAGCGCTTCGAAATATGCTTTGGCTTTCCGTGGGCGCCACATTTTCAACCCAGCGGCTGCGGGGGCTTTCATCACGGGCTTGACCGGACTGAACATAGCCACCTGGTGGGCCGCAACGCCTGCCATGTTGTGGCTCCTTGTTCCTGGTGTCCTGGCGGTCCTGTACCGCACACGGAAAATGCTGATGGCAACAGTTTTCCTGCTGGTGGCCACCAGCATCGTCTGTGTCGAATTGCTGGGCCGCGGCATGACCTTCGGCCAGGCCCTGTGGCAGCCGTTGGCCCAGCGCCCCTTGCTTTTTTTCGTCGGCTTCATGCTTACTGAGCCCCTCACTCTCCCCCCACGCCGTTGGCAGCAATTGGCACTTGCCGGCGTCGTCGGCGTTGTCTTTGCGGTTCCGTACAATCTGGGCTTCGTGGCCAATTCGCCTGAACTCGCGCTTCTGGTGGGGAACCTGATCGCCTTTTTCCTGGGCCAACGGGGCCGCGTGGAACTGACATTCAAGGGTTCCCGGGCCCTGACACCGGGGACCAGGGAGTTCCGCTTCGAGCCACGGCGCCCTGTCCGCTATGCGGCCGGGCAATTCATGGAGCTGAACCTTCCGCATTCGGGGTCCGACGGCAAGGGCCGACGCCGGGTCTTCAGCATCACCAGCCCCCCGGGTGCTCCGGAAGTGACCTTCGGCGTTGGAACGGCCGGGCCCCTGTCCACCGCGAAGAAGACGTTGCTGGCGCTAAAGCCCGGTGACATGATTTCCGCCACAGCGGTTGGCGGAGACTTCCTGCTCCCGCACGACGCCGCCAAGCCGGTCCTGCTGATTGCCGCAGGTATTGGTATCACGCCTTTCCTTTCCCACCTTGCGTCCGACGACGCAGCCCGCGACACGGTGGTCCTCTACCTTGCCCAAGGCCGCGATGAACTCGCCGCCTGTGAGCAATTGGAGGCGTCCGGGGCAAAGGTGATCGCCCGGCTCGCGGACGGCTCTACTCCCCCGGATTTCATGCACGACGCCGGAACCTCCAGGATCGACGCACAGCGCCTGAAGGAGCTGGTACCGGACATCGGGGCCCGCGAGGTATATGTCTCCGGTTCCCCGGCGAGCGTGGATTCCTTGCGGGCCGCTGCGCACGGTGCAGGGGCGCGGCGCGTACACGTTGACTCGTTTGCCGGGTACTGAACTATGGGTACCGCAGCGCCGCAGCGTGCAGGGCGCTAAAGATCATGGCCGCGTTTTCTTTTGGGGCCAGGTGGCTGCTAAGCTCTAGGACGTCCCACCGGCAACGGAGGGAACCCCGGATGCCCTCGTAGCTCAGGGGATAGAGCGTCTGCCTCCGGAGCAGAAGGCCGTAGGTTCGAATCCTATCGAGGGCACATACAAATACCCCGCCAGTCCAACTGGCGGGGTATTTTTGCGTTCCAGATCACGCCCCGGCCCAGCTCGGCCTCCGGGCAGCAACCCGGGTCGCCGCTATCAGTTCAGGGCTTGCCGGGCGAACTCGCCAAAATTGTCAGCCCCCGCTCCTAGGCTGATCACAGTTGCCAGTCGCCAAGTGCCAAAAGGGGTTGCTGTGATTTGTTCAATCGTTCCGCCTTACATGCTTCGAAGGATTGCCGCCCAGAGCGAGCCACGGCTTTGGGCTGTTGCCCGGGCCGCAAAGGAATCACTCCTGCACATCAAGGACCTCCAGGCCGTTCGCGCCGCCCCGGCACCCTCTACTCCGCCCAGTGCAGTGGCGGCACAGCCCGGCCCGCCAAAGCGCACCATCTACGATGCCGACACCTCGGAAAACCTGCCCGGCCGGGTAGTCCGCAAGGAGGGCGCTCCGCCTGTTGGGGACGCCGCTACCGATGAGGCCTATGACGGTTTGGGCAGCACACACCGACTCTATGCAGAGATCTTCGGCCGGGATTCCGTCGATGGCGCCGGCCTGGCCCTGGACGCTACCGTTCACTACGGCAATCTGTACGACAATGCCTTTTGGGATGGCAATCAGATGGTCTTCGGGGATGGCGACGGGGAGATTTTCCAACGCTTCACCAAGTCAGTGAGCGTCATCGGCCACGAACTGGCCCACGGGGTCACGCAATTTACGGCAGGGCTCAATTACCGCAACCAGGCAGGTGCCCTGAACGAGTCCATGTCAGATGTCTTCGGTGTACTCGTGGAGCAGTACCTGAAGAAGGAAACCACGGAGCAAGCCAGCTGGCTGATCGGCGAGGGTCTTTTTACCGACAAAGTCCAAGGTGCGGCCTTGCGCTCGATGAAGGCCCCGGGCACCGCCTACGACGACGACATCCTGGGCAAGGACCCGCAGCCTGACTCGATGGACACATACGTTCGGACCAGTGCCGACAACGGTGGAGTACACATCAATTCGGGCATCCCCAACAGGGCTTTCTACCTTGTTGCCGCAGAGTTGGGCGGCAATGCATGGGGTGTGCCAGGGCAGATCTGGTACGGGACACTCACCAGCGGGTCCCTGCCGCCAGCCTGCACCTTTGGCAAGTTCGCCAAGGCGACTGCGGCTACTGCGGAAGAACTTTTTGGCGTCGGCTCAGTAGAGCATGACGCCGTCCTGAAGGCGTGGGAGACTGTGAAGGTCAAGGTTTAGACCAGCCGGCGGGACCGTCCGGCCCCGGGCAGTCCCGCCGTCGTTGGCTTTCCGCCAGTTCGTCAAAACGAGAAGTAGCCGGTCATGAAAATCACCGTCCAGCGCAGCGGGGGCATAGCCGCGATGACACGCGTCTGGAGCGTGGAGGCAGTGTCGGATGATGACAAAGAGCGCTGGATGCCGATCGTTGAGGCTTGCCCCTGGGACGAAGCCAAAAGCGAAGCCAGGACTCTGGACGAACCGGATCGATTCACGTACTCCATCAGGGCAGGCCAACGGCGGGCGACACTACCCGAGCGCGCCGTCACGGGGCCTTGGCAGGAACTTGTGGAGTGTGCCAAGGCTGAAGGTTCCGAGTCCCGCCCCCGCGGCCGCCTGGGGGTCCGCCGCTAAATCGCCTCGGCCAATTGCCCGCGGAAGGCCCTCCGGTAACTCTGCGGACTCGTATCCAGCACCTTGGTGAAGTGGTGGCGCAGCAAAACGGAATGCCCGAACCCTGCTTCGCGAGCGATCTCATCGATGTTGAGCTCCGTGGACTCCAGCAATTCCTGGGCGCGGAGCACACGCTGGGAGTTCAACCACGCCGCGGGTGTTGTCCCAGTTTCCGCCCTGAAGCGGCGTGCGAATGTTCTGGGCGACATATGCAGCCGGGCAGCCAATTCGTTGACACTGTGTTCTTCGTCGAGGTGTTCAACCATCCACCGCAGGAGTTCCTCCATGGGCGCTGAACCACAGCGGGGCATGGGCCTGTCTATGAACTGGGCTTGGCCGCCGTCGCGATGGGGTGGGACCACCATGTCGCGCGCAATCGCGGCAGCTACGTTTGCTCCCAACTCCACACGGACAAGATGGAGGCAGGCATCGATTCCGGCGGCGGTCCCTGCGCTGGTAATGATGGTTCCATCCTGTACATAGAGGACATTCTCATCCACTACCACTGCGGGGTATCGACTCGCCAGATCCTGAGAGTAGTGCCAATGGGTGGTGCAGCGCCGGCCATCAAGCAGGCCGGCCCGGGCCAAGGCGTATGCGCCGGAGCAGATGGACATCACCCACGCGCCGCGGGCGTGGGCCGCCCGCAGTGCATCCAGGACAGATTCGGGGACCTCCTGGTCCCTTCCGAAAGGCGCCATGATGACAAGGTCCGCATCAGCAGCAGCCTCCAGTCCAAGGTTGACGTGCAAGGACAGGCCGGACTTCATTCGGATGTCCCCCGGTTCCGGCGCGCACACCCTGAAGTCGAAGGCAGGTACGCCTGCGCCACGGTCGGATCTATCGATTCCGAAGACCTCAAAGGCCGTACCGAACTCGAAGATCGAGAAGTTGGGGACAACGATCACGGCTACTGACTTCAACATATCTCCAGTGTGGCAGAAAATTGTCTAAATGGGGCATTTCTGCCACTGTTTCTTGGGTGCCGCCAAGAGAAGACTGAAGCCATGGAAATCTTCGGAATCATCCTCTTCATCATCCTTATCACCGCCGTCGCAGCCACCGTTACCGCCCTTCTCAAGGACGGACGCGGCCACAACCCACCCATCAACTCCAAGGAACCCTGGAGCGCCTTCGACGCTCCGAGTACTCCCTACTGGAACCCCCGCATCTACTAGCCGCCCACCAGCCCACTGGAAGCATCGAGCCAAGATCCGTCCATCCGACGCCCGTCCTTCAGGGAATTCATCAGGATCCCGAACGACGGGCGTCCCTATGCGCCCCGCTTCCACCGCGGCCTTTAGGACAGCGGCGGGGCAGCCGGGCCTGCCCGACATGTGACAGCGACAGCGGACGTTGACAGGAAGCCACAGTAGACTGGCAGCAGCCATGACACTTCATATTTCCTACCCCGCTGAGCTGCCGGTATCCGAGCGCCGCGAGGATCTGATGGCGGCGATCGCCGCAAACCAGGTGACCATCATTGCCGGCGAAACCGGCTCGGGCAAAACTACCCAGATCCCCAAGATGTGCCTGGAACTGGGCCTGGGCGACAAAGGCCTGATCGGCCACACGCAGCCGCGACGACTGGCGGCCAGGACAGTGGCAGAGCGCATCGCGTCCGAGCTGGACGTCGAGATCGGCCAGGAAGTTGGCTTCCAGGTCCGGTTCACTGGCGAGGTCAGTGCATCGACCAAGATCAAGCTCATGACCGATGGCATTCTCCTGGCAGAGATCCAACGGGACAAACTCCTGCGCAAGTACAGCACCTTCATCATTGACGAGGCCCACGAACGCAGCCTCAACATCGACTTCATCCTGGGCTACCTGAAGCGTGTCCTCCCCCAGCGCCCCGACCTGAAAATTATCATCACCTCCGCCACCATCGATCCTGAACGCTTCGCCAAGCACTTCGGCACGGAGGAATCCCCCGCACCCATCATCGAGGTTTCCGGCCGCACCTACCCGGTGGAGATCCGGTATCGGCCCTTGTCACAGCCTGCCGGTGCGGACGAGGACAGCTCCGACGACGAGCTGGAAGAGGACCGGGACCCACTGGATGCCGTCTGTGACGCCGTGGATGAACTGGCCAAGGAAGCGCCGGGCGATATCCTTGTCTTCTTCTCCGGCGAGCGCGAGATCCGCGACGCCGCCGAGGCCATCAATGGCCGCATCCAGAGCAACCGGCGCCTGGCAGGCACGGAAGTCCTGCCCCTCTTTGCCAGGCTGAGCCTGCAGGAGCAGCATCGGGTCTTCAATCCCGGTGGAAAGCGGCGCATCATCCTCGCCACCAACGTGGCGGAAACCTCGCTGACTGTCCCGGGCATCAAGTATGTGATCGACACCGGCACGGCCCGCATCTCGCGGTACTCGCACCGGACCAAGGTCCAGCGCCTCCCCATAGAACGTGTGTCCCAGGCCTCGGCCAACCAGCGGTCCGGGCGTTGCGGACGCGTCTCCGAGGGTATTGCCATCCGTCTCTACTCCGAAGAAGACTTTGAGTCGCGCCCGCAGTTCACGGACCCGGAAATCCTGCGGACCAACCTTGCCGCCGTCATTCTGCAGATGACGGCCATGGGCGTTGCCCGTGGTCCCAAGGATGTTGAGAACTTCCCGTTCGTCGAACCGCCTGATTCACGCGCGATTAACGACGGCGTCACCCTCCTTCGCGAGCTAGGCGCCCTCAGCCCGGCAACTTCGAGCAGCCCAGGGCCCAAGGATCCCCGCGGCAACCGTCGAAGCGGCAGTGGCCTGACCGCCGTCGGGCAGAAACTGGCCCAGCTGCCGGTGGATCCGAGGCTCGGCCGCATGATTGTCGAAGCCGGCAAACGCGGTTGTGTCCGCGAAGTGATGATCCTGGCAGCAGCGCTTACCATCCAGGATCCCCGCGAACGGCCGACCGACAAGCAGCAACTCGCTGCTGAGAAGCATGCGCGGTTCCGCGATGAGAACTCGGACTTCACCGGTTTCCTTAACCTTTGGAACTACATTCAGGAAAAGCAACGCGAGCTGTCCTCAACGCAGTTTCGCCGGCTGTGCCGCAACGAATTCATCAACTATCTTCGCGTCCGTGAGTGGCAGGACCTTTTTACACAACTCCGCCAACTTGCCAAGCCCTTAGGCATCACGCTGGACAATAGGCGTGAAGCTGATCCTGTAGGCAACCATGAGGGAATCCACATCAGCCTGTTGTCAGGGTTGCTGAGCCACATCGGCCTCCTTGATGAGCGCAAGCGCGAATACGCGGGCGCCCGCGGCAGCCGCTTCGCGATTTTCCCCGGTTCTGCCCTGTTCAAGAAATCGCCTGCATTCGTCATGGCCGCCGAGTTGGTGGAAACGAGCCGCTTATGGGCACGGGTCGCTGCCAGGTTCGATCCCTTGTGGGTGGAGCAAGTAGCCCCGGACCTCGTGAAGCGCTCCTACAGCGAGCCGCATTGGTCCTCCCGGCAAGGGGCCGTCATGGCCCACGAGAAGGTCACGCTGTACGGGGTGCCCATCATCCCGAACCGTCGGGTCAACTATGGCCGCATCGATCCGGAATTGTCCCGGGAACTCTTCATCCGTCACGCACTGGTGGAAGGCGAGTGGAAGACCCATCACAAGTTCTTCCACCGCAACCGCGCGCTCCTGCAGGAGATCGAGGAGCTTGAAACCAGGATGCGCCGGCGGGACCTCCTCGTGGATGACCAAACCCTGTTCGAGTTCTATGACGCCAGAGTGGGCCAGGACGTCGTGTCCGAACGGCATTTCGATAAGTGGTGGAAGGAGGCACGCCAAGCAGATCCTGGGCTGCTGGACTTCGACCAGTCGCTGTTGATGAGCGAGGACGCCGAGGCCCTCGATGATTCCGCCTACCCCAAAACGTGGCTGCACAAGGGCTTCGAACTTCCACTGAGCTACGAGTTCCATCCTGTGGCTCCTGGGTCTGCTCCGAATCCTTCGGACGGTGTCACGGCCGAAGTTCCGGTGTTGTTCCTGAACCAACTCGACGACGCACCGTTCCGGTGGCAGATTCCGGGACAACGCGTAGAACTGATCACGGCGCTTATCAAATCCCTCCCCAAGCAGGTTCGGAAGAACTTTGTGCCTGCCCCTGACGTCGCCCGGCAGGCTACGGAGGCCTTGGAAAGAGACTTCGATCCCGCCACTGACGAGCTTGAGCCCTCCCTGGAACTGGTTCTTCGCCGGCTCCGCGGACACGTCATCCCACCGGGATCATGGAACTGGGAAGCAGTGCCTCCCCACCTTCGCGTGAGCTTTAAGGTGGTGGACAGAAAGGGCAAGGTCCTCGACGAAGGCAAGGACCTTGCCCAACTACAGGAAAGACTGGCCCCGGCCACACGTCGGGCAATCGCCGAATCGCTCGGTGCTACACCAGCGACGACGGCACCCGGCAAGGCTGGCACAAGAGCCGGAGCGCCCGGCGCCTCAAACGGCAAGACCGCCGGTTCCGCGGCCGGGACCGTCAGCAGTCCTGATGCGCATCCTGGCACGCACCCCGGCGCCCAACCCGCCCAGGGAGCGGTGTCCGAACGCAGTGGCATCACTGAATGGGACTTCGGGACCGTGCAACGCCAAGTAACCCGAACAGTCAAGGGCCATGCCGTCACCGGCTTCCCGGCGATCGTGGATGAGGGTACCTCTGTAGCCTTCCGCGTCTTCCAAACCCGCCAGGAACAGGAAGCTGCCATGCGTGGCGGGGTGATCCGGCTCCTGGCTCTTCGAATCCCTGCCCCGGACCGGTACGTGCTGGAGCACCTCAGCAATACCGAGAAGCTGACCTTCAGCCAAAATCCGCACGGCTCCGTTAGTGCCCTGATCGCTGACTGCGCCCTCGCTGCCATCGACAAGCTGACGCCGGAGGCCCTGCCGTGGGATAAGGAAGCCTTCGATGCGTTGTATGAAGTAGTCCGCGCTGAGCTGATCGATACCGTATTTACGGTGACGGCCGTCGTCGAACGCATCCTGGCGAGTACTCGCCGGATCCAGAAGCAGCTGAAGGCCAGTGCCAGCCTGCCGCTCATCAGCGCCCTCAATGACATAAAAAGCCAGCTGGAACAGTTGGTCTTTCCGGGCTTTGTGGCACAGACGGGCTACGCGCAGCTGAGCCAGCTTCCGCGGTACCTGCAGGCGATCGAGAAGCGGCTGGAGAAGCTTCCCGGGAACGTGCAGCGCGATGGACTGAATATGGCCATCGTCCAGGCATTGGAGGATGACTACGACGACGCCGTGTCCGCGTTGCTCCCCGGACGCAGGGCAGGCGCGGAATTAACCCGCGTGCGCTGGATGATCGAGGAGCTGCGCGTAAGCCTCTTCGCCGTCGAGTTGGGCACGGCCTACACCGTCTCCGAGAAACGCATTCGAACGGCGCTTAACCAGGCCTTGGCGCCAGCCTAGGTCCGGCTTAAAAACAACCGGCGGTGCTGATTCAGCACCGCCGGTTTAACTTGTCTGGAAGGCTTAGTCCTCGGGAACGAAGCTCTCATGGCCGGCCGCCCGCAAGGCCGCACGGAGCTTCACAGCCGTGGCATCCATGACGGCAGGATCCGGATTGTGGTCCACGTTGTGCACCTCAAAGTCCGCCATGGAATAGGCGGGCCAGATGTGCACGTGCAAGTGGTCCACCTCGAAGCCTTCCATCAGGACACCCACGCGTTTGGCGCTGAAAAGATCTTCCTGGACCTTCCCGATCCTCTGGGCAACATCCATGACCTTGGCCAAAAGCTCCGGGCTGGCATGCGTCCAGGAATCCACTTCCTCACGAGGTACAACCAGTGTGTGGCCCGGCGTGATCGGAGCGATTGTCAGGAAAGCCACAACGTCCTCGTCCTTCCACACGAAACGGCCCGGGATTTCCCCGTTGATGATCCTGGTGAACAGCGTGCTCATGCATCTGCCCTTTCTGACGGTTCCTGAAGTGTTGCGGTGTCCAATACAAATCGGTACTTCACGTCGCCGGCCACCATACGGTCATAGGCCTCATTGAGTTGTTCGGCCCCGACGACCTCAATCTCGCTGGCAACTCCATGCGCGGCGCAGAAATCAAGCATTTCCTGGGTTTCGCCGATCCCGCCAATCAGTGAACCTGCATAGGCCAGGCGTCGGCGTATGAGGAGCCCCGGGCTGACGGGCGGCATGTCATCGGCCGGGAGCCCAAGCTGGAAGAGCGCCCCATCAAGCCGCAGCGTGCGGAAGTAGGGGTTGAGATCGTGCGGTGCGGCAACGGTGTCAATGATGACGTCGATACTGCGATTGGCACCCGCCATGGCCTCAGCGTCCTTGGATAACACCACGTGGTCCGCTCCCAAATCCCGGGCGGCGCCGAACTTCGCTTCAGAGGTGGTGAACACCGTGACCTCAGCGCCCATGGCCTTGGCGATCTTGACGGCCATGTGGCCCAAGCCGCCCAGCCCCACTACTCCCACCGAATCCCCCTCTTCAACCTCGAAATACCTCAATGGCGAATACGTGGTAATCCCGGCGCACAAGAGCGGGGCGGCAGCCGCTGCGTCCAGGGCTTCAGGGATACGCAGCACGAAGCGACGGTCAACCACAACCGACGTCGAATATCCTCCTTGGGTTATTGCTCCGCCATTGCGTGGGTCCGCAACTCCGTAGGTGCCAACATTGCCCCGCTCGCAATACTGCTCCAGCCCCTCCAGGCAGCTCCCGCACTCGCGGCAGGAATCCACCAGGCAGCCAACGCCGACGCGGTCGCCAGGTGCGAAATTCTGCACGGCAGCACCCACCCGCGTTACCCGGCCGACGATTTCATGGCCTGGAACCAGCGGATAGTGCGGCAAACGCCATTCACCACGCGTTGCATGAACATCCGAGTGGCAAAGACCGCAAAAATCGATCGCGATCTCCACATCGTCTTCCTTGGGCGCACGGCGCGCGACCGTCAGAGGTACCAACCCACTGTCCGGGGAAGTGGCGCCAAACGCGGCCGCAAGCGTGGATCCTGCCGGTTCCGATGACTGCGAATAAGCAGGCTTCACTGTCTCCACGGGAATCGGCTTCGCTGTATCCACGGGAATCGGCTTCACTGTATCCGCGGGAATTGGCTTCGCCAGGGGCGGGGGCACGGGACGTCCAGGGGTCATGATCCGACGCTACTCCGGGCAGCGGTGCTCGTGCCACTTTGGCCGTGCGGGCCAGGCGAATCCCCTGCGTTCCCTACATATTCGTCCTCGAACGGTTCACTGCCAACGGCCACGGGATTTGCGGCATTGTTCGACCATTGCGAGAACGACCCAGGGAAGAGCGCCGCGGTGTATCCGGCAATTTCCAGGGCGGCAACCTGGTGCGCAGCTGTGACGCCGGAGCCGCAATAGACGGCGACGTTGCCCGGACCATCGGCTCCCAAGCCAGTGAAGCGCCGGCGCAGTTCCTCCGCTGGGAGGAACTTGCCTTCCGCAGTGAGGTTCTCGGTGGTCGGTGCGCTGACCGCGCCAGGAATATGTCCGGCGCGGGGGTCGATCGGCTCGATTTCGCCCCTGTAACGTTCCCCGGCGCGCGCATCAAGCAGTACGCCCTGCTCATGCCAGTGTGCAGCTTCCTCCTCGGTGATCGTGGGCATTCTGCCGTCGTTCAAGGTGACATTCCCGACGGCGGGCGTCACCTCGCCTGCCTCCAGAGGGTGACCTGCCGCGCGCCAGGCCGCCAGTCCGCCGTCGAGCAGGTAGACGGTTTCCACGCCTGCATTCCTCAGCATCCACCAAGCGCGGGCAGCGGCCATACTGCCGCTGTTGTCGTAGGCGACCACGGTGTCGCCATCGTTGATCCCCCAGCGCCGCGCGGCAAGCTGGAAGCGATCAATAGAGGGAAGGGGATGCCGCCCCAGGGCAGGCTGTGCGTGGTCCGCGAGTTCACTGGGCAGGTCCACGAAAACCGCTCCTGGCAGGTGGCCTTCCAAGTATTGGCTGTGCCCATCCGTCCTGCCCAGGACCCAACGCACGTCCAGGAGCACGGTGTGCTCCCCCGCCGCGAGCCGCCGGTGTACTTCGGACGCGTCCATCAGAATGGTCATCTGCTCTCCTTCAGCTAAGCCTGCGTGGGTGCTCTGCTACCCATGCCACTCATCCAGCCTAGTCTTGCCTTCCATACCCCGCCGGTACGCTTGTCCGGTGAGCAATTCGTGCATTCAGGACAGGGCTTGGGCCAGCGAGGCCATCCGCAAGATCGAAGCTGAGAACAATCGTTCGGCAGATACGCACCTTTACGCAGTCCCACTGCCCGAACATTGGGGAGTCCAGCTCTACCTCAAGGATGAGTCGACACACCGATCAGGCAGCCTCAAACATCGCCTGGCCCGTTCTCTGTTCCTCTACGGCCTGGTTAATGGCTGGATCACGGAGGGCACCACTATCGTGGAAGCCTCCAGTGGCAGCACGGCGGTCTCCGAAGCGTACTTCGCCAGGCTCATTGGCCTGCCGTTCATCGCTGTCATGACCAAGACCACCAGCCCGGAAAAGATCGCCCTCATCGAGGAATTCGGGGGCGCCTGCCTCCTTGTGGACCACGCTTCAGAGGTATACGCCGTGGCGGAGGAGACAGCGAAAACGTCCGGCGGCTACTACATGGACCAATTCACCTTCGCCGAGCGCGCCACGGACTGGAGGGGCAACAACAACATCGCCGAATCAATCTTCCAGCAGCTGTCCCTCGAAGAGCATCCGGTTCCCGAGTGGATTGTGGTGGGCGCAGGAACCGGCGGCACAAGCGCAACCATAGGTCGCTACCTGCGGTACAACAGGCACAGCACCTGCCTTGCCGTGGTGGACCCGGAGAACTCTGCTTTTTACCCGGCCTGGCGGGATGGGAATGCTGCCGCCGCCACGGGATTGCCGTCCCGGATCGAAGGCATAGGCCGTCCCCGCGCGGAGCCGAGCTTCGTCCCGGCTGTCATCGATCACATGATCCAGGTCCCGGACGCAGCCTCTGTGGCAGCCATGCGGCACCTGCGTAAGCTCACTGGATTGCATGCAGGACCCTCCACGGGAACCAATCTTTGGGGCGTCTGGCAACTCGTGGCCCGGATGGTCTCGGAAGGGCGGAAGGGAAGCATCGTCTCGCTCATGTGCGACGGCGGCGATCGCTATGCGGGCAGCTATAACGACGCCGCTTGGCTGGCCAGCAAAGGGCTGGACCCCGCGCCGTACGAATCGGTCCTTGACCACTTCCACGAAACCGGGACGTGGACCGGCTAAACCTCTACTGACTCCAGGGGTGCGAGTCGCGTGTAGGCGGTTCCGTAGCGGGCACCGATGCGGGTGACGTGGCCTTCCACGATCCCCCGGCCCAGCTCGTTAAGCAGGCCATCATGGACGGGAAACGCTTTGGGCGCGCGCACCGAGATGACAAAGTCCACCACTTCCCCCACTTTGGACCATGGCGCATGGATGGGCACCAGAAGCGTCTGGACGTTGATTCCGTCCGGAACCACGAATGAGTCACCCGGGTGGAAGACGTTCCCGTCCACCAGGTAACCGATGTTGGACACCACGGGAATCTGGGCATGGATGACGGCATGCTGGCCACCGAAGGTTCGCACCTGGAACCCCGCAGCCTCGAAACCGGATCCCGGTTCGACGATATGGATCCGCTTGGCCACGGTGTCCGATCCGGCGTCGGATCCAGTTGCGTCGCCCTCTGCGGCCTCAGTAAGGGACTTTGCAACACCTGCCGGCGCATAGACCTCAAGCGAAGAGTTGCTGCGCAGGGCCGCCAGCACGGCCGGCCGATCAATATGGTCGTTGTGCTCATGCGTTACAAGGACAGCGTGCGCACCTGCCAACGCTTCTTCGGACTCGGAGAACGTGCCGGGATCGATGACCAGGACCCGCCGGTCCTTCTCCAGCCGGATACAGGCATGCGTGAACTTGGTGAGCTTCATGGTGACAGCCTAGGGGTGGCCGCCGACAGTTTCCAAGCCTCCCCTACTGGTAAAATTGGGGTTTGCCAGCGTTTCCAGGGAAGTGAGTCTTTCAATGCCACAAGGCACCAATTCCGTCACGAGCGGCCCAGCCTCGCCGGTGGTGACAGGCGTCAAGGAGCAGCGCGTCACCAAGCAGCGCCTGGCCGTTAGCGCGGCGCTGGATGAATTGGACGACTTCGTCAGCACCCAGGAACTGTACCGCCTCCTGCAGAACAAGGGCATCTCAGTCTCCCTTGCCACTGCCTACCGCATCCTGCAGTCACTTGCCGACGACGGACTCATTGATGTCCTGCGCAACGGGGAGGGCGAAGCCGTATACCGCCGCTGCACCGTCACTGGACACCATCACCATTTGCTCTGCAGGAACTGCGGCAAGGCTGTGGAAGTGGAAGCCCCGGCGGTTGAGACCTGGGCGGCCCGAACAGCCGCTGAGCATGGTTTCACCGAGGTGGCGCACACCGTGGAAATCTTTGGACTATGCCCTGAATGCACTGCCAGGAAGGCCGCCGGAAAGCTCTAAAGGGCGCCGGCAGGCTGCTCCCGTGAGACGCGGCCATTGAGGCCACGGTTGGCCCGCACCCGCCCGATCACGCGGCACACCACGTAAATAAGGAATGACAACGTGGTGACATAGGGGCTGATCGGTATCCGGCTGCCAAGGGCAAGCAGAATTCCACCGACAGTAGCGGCGGTCGCGAACACAACGCTCAAAAGCACCACCAGGCGTGGTGACGTGGTAACCCGTAGTGCGGCAGCGGCCGGTGTGATGAGCAGCGCCAAAACCAGCAGTGCGCCGACAATCTGGATGGACAAAGCCACACTGACCCCCAGCAGCACCATGAAGCCGATCGCCAGGCCCCGAACGGGAACACCGCGGGCTTCAGCCATTTCAGGGTCCACGCTGGCAAAACTGAGCGGACGCCAGATTGCCGCGAGGGCAATCATCACCAGGACGGCCGTTCCCACGAGTGCCTGGAGCTGGACAGTATCCACGGAAACGATCTGGCCGGTGAGCAGTCCGAATTTGTTTGCGGCGCGGCCCTCGTACAGGGCAAGGAACAAGATGCCCAGGCCCAGCCCGAACGGCATGATCACGCCGATGATCGAGTTCTTGTCCCGGGCCCTGACACCCATCAGTCCCAGCAGCAGTGCCGCAGCCACTGAGCCGATCAGCGAGCCGAAAATGATATCGGCACCGATCAGCAGGGCAAAAGCGGCACCCGCAAAGGACAGCTCAGAGATGCCATGGACGGCGAACGCCAAGTCCCGCTTCATCACGAACGTGCCGACGAGTCCGCCTAGAAGTCCCAGGACAGCCCCGGCCCAAATGGAGTTTTGAACCAGTGCCAACAATTCGCCATAGTTCTCGAAGTTGAAGATGGTCTGCAGGATTCCGTTGAGGTCCATTTAGAACTCCTGCCCAGCAGTGGCGTGCGCGTCGTCGTGGAAGTGCGTGGTCGCGTCCGGAAGCCCGACGACGACGATCCTTCCGTTGGTATGGATAACTTCCACGTGGCTGTTGTAAAGCTCGGACAAAACTTCGGTGGTCATGACTTCCTGTGGCGTCCCGACGCGGAAATGGCCGCCGGCCAGGTAGAGCACCCGATCAACGTAGTCGATCACAGGATTGATTTCGTGGGTTACGAAAACGACGGCACTGTTCCGGGCGTGGCATTGTTCGTTGATGAGTGAACTGACGCCCTGCTGATGATGCAGGTCCAAAGACAGCAACGGTTCATCGCAAAGGAGTACCTGGGGTTCCGTGGCCAGGGCCTGGGCCACACGAAGCCGTTGTTGCTCTCCACCTGACAACTGCCCCACGGGCACTTTCGCATAGTCCGAGGCTCCCACCAGTTCCAGCAGTTCATCTATCCGCTGGTTTACTTTCCTTGAAGCCAGCCGCATACCCCACCGGTGGCCGTCAATGCCCAGCCCTACCAGGTCGCGTGCACGCAAAGGCGTATCCGGCGCAAAGGACTTTTGTTGGGGAATGTAACCGATCCGTTTGCTGCCCCGCTCCACCGGATGTCCGCCCAACGCAACCGTTCCTGATTTCAGTTCCTGAAGCCCCAGGAGGACCTTCAGGAAGCTGGTCTTGCCGCTTCCGTTGGGCCCGAGGACGGCAAAGAACTCCCCCGGATGAATGTCGAGATCAAGATCGCGCCAGAGTGTCCTCTTGCCGAACTGAAGGCTCGCTCCGCGGAGGCTCACTACGGGTGTCAAAAGTTGTCCTCGATTCATGCGTTGCTGGGGAACGCAACTAGTGGTGGCACCTTGGAGTGGCGCCTGTGCTGGTGCAGGATTCCGTGCTGGTGAGAGACAGAGGGCCCCGCAGCCATCCTGAATATCTTAGGACGCCGACGGGGCCCCCACCGCAATGGGATGTCAGGAAATCTACTTCTTGAGCGCTGCCGTGATGGATTCCACGTTGTCGGTCATCCACTGCACGTAGTCCTTGCCTTCCGGCAAGGTTTCGGTGAAGTTCACTACGGGCACGCCCGCAGTCTCGGCAGCCCGCTTTACGGATTCGGTCTGCGGCCCTTCCGTCTGTTCGTTGTACGCCAGCAGCCGGACACCGCCGGAGCCCACCAGGTCCGTCGTTTCCTTCAGGACAGACGCCGGGACATCGGTTCCTTCTTCAATCGCTGCACTGTAAGCCTCCGGAGTCTTGTTCTCCAGCCCGGCCGCTGCCAGCAGGTACAAAGGAACGGGTTCAGTGATCGCCACAGGAGTGTGGTCGTTGCCTTCCTTCAGGGCTGCAAGCTTCCCGTTGAGCTCTGTCAGCTTCGCCTTGAACGTGTTGGCGTTGGCGGTGAAGGTCGAAGCAGATGCAGCGTCCAGGCTGCTGAGCTTGCTGGCCACAGCGTCAGCGAATTTGCCCATCGTGTCCAGGCTGTACCAGACGTGCTCGTTGAACTCACCGTGGTCATGGTTGTGGCCCTCTTCGGAGGACGCCGCTTCGCTGTGGCTTTCCTCTTCCGGAGCCAACCCTGAGACCTCAACGGCGCTGATCATATTTTCGTGGCCGACGTTGGTCTCATCGGCAATTTTGTGGAGGAATTCGTCATAGCCTCCGCCGTTCTCCACCACGAGCTTGGCTTTGGAGATGACCAGCTTGTCTTGCGTACTGGCTTCGTAGGAATGCGGGTCCTGGCTCGTCTTGGTGATAATCGCATTCACGTTGACCTTGTCCCCGCCAATGGCCTTCACGACGGCTCCGTAAACATTCGTGGAGGTCACCACTTCAATGGCGCCTGACGACGAAGACGGGGCTCCTGCCCCGGCGCTGCCGGCACAGGATGAAAGCAACAGGGCGGCGAGGCCGGCTGAAGCGGCCATTGACATGCGGGCGACAGAACGACGCACGGAAACCTCGGATCTACTCAAATGAGAATCAAAAACATTTACTAGGTGGTTTCAGTCTAGCCCTAAATGGGAATGATTCCTATTTAGAAGGGCTGGCACCGACCAACCGGGTCGGCGCCAGCCACAATTTCCCGCTATTGCTGGGTCTGCGGACCACCCAGACGGCGGATCCCCGTCGCTTGGGTAGCATCGCGGATCTCGCCCACCAACTGCTCGATCACGTCCTCAAGGAACAACACGCCCTGTGTAGCGCCACCCGGTCCCACAACACGGGCGAGATGCGAGCCGGTCCGCTGCATCACAGACATCGCCTGTTCAATCTCATCCTCCGGCGAGAGGTTCGCCAAGGAACGGATACGCCCCTCGGCAATCGGATGGCGGCGACCCTCCTCAGGTATGGAGAGGATGTCCTTGACGTGCAGGTATCCGGCGAGTTCGCCGTCGTCGTCCACCATGGGAAAACGCGAGAAGCCGGTACGGCTGACCGCCTTCTCCAACTCAACGGGAGTCGACGCTGTCCTCAGGACCACCAGCTTGTCCAACGGAACCATGATGTGCGAAGCCGTGTGTTCAGAGAACTCCAGGGCACCGCTGAGCAAGCCGGCGTCATCGTCCACCAGGCCATGCCGTGTGGATTCCTGCACAATCGACTGGACTTCCTCAAGGGTGAATGACGATGACACTTCGTCCTTGGGCTCGATCTTCATCAATCGGAGGATGTGGTTCGCAAGCCAGTTGAGGGTCCAGATCACCGGTTTGACCACGCGGCTGATAAACACCAGCGGCGGCGCCAACAGCAGTGCCGCCTTGTCCGCTACGGACACCGAGATGTTCTTGGGGACCATCTCTCCGAACGTCACATGCAGGAACGTGACAAAGAGGAGTGCAATGGCAAAGGCGATGACATCTGCCAGCTCCATCGGGACGCCAACCATCTCAAGCGGCTCCGCCAACAAATGGTGGATAGCCGGCTCGGCAACCTGAAGAATCAAGAGCGAGCACACGGTGATGCCCAACTGCGCGCAGGCCAGCATCAAGGACACACTTTCCATGGCCTGCAACGTAGTTTGCGCGCGCTTTGACCCAGCTTGGGCCAGAGGCTCAATCTGGCTGCGGCGTGCGGACATGACCGCGAATTCCGCACCCACGAAGAAAGCATTGCCGATCAAAAGAAACACGAGCCAGGCAATTCCTGCCCAGTCACTCATACGGCACCTGCTTCGTGGCGGTCATTCTGCGTGTCCTCAAGCGTCGCTTCATCTTCTTCAATGTGGTGGAAGCAGATCCGGTCAATTCTCCGACCGTCCATGCGGGTCACGGTCAGCGTGCCGCCACCGGCCTGCACCACATCACCCACCTTCGCAATACGCCCAAGCTTGCTCATCACATAACCGCCCACAGTTTCGTAGGCGGGCTCATCGGGAACACTCAGGTTGGGGATTTGTTCGGACACCTCATCCGGCCTCAGCAGGCCAGGGAAGTACCAGTCGCCGGATGCGCTTTGCAAAAGTCCGGGGCGGACCCTGTCGTGTTCGTCCGAGACCTCCCCAACGATCTCCTCAACCAGGTCCTCGAGGGTTGCAATCCCGGCGGTGCCACCATATTCATCAAGAACGACGGCCAGTTGCAGGTTTCCTTCGCGCAGTTCGGAGAGGAGGGCATCCAGGTGGATGGTCTCAGGAACACGAAGTACGTCCGTCATGATCGCCCCGGCCTGAAGCTTCGCCCGACGATCTGCAGGCACGGCCACTGCTTTCTTGATATGGACCACGCCGCGGATGTCGTCGGCCGAATCACCAATCACCGGGAAACGGGAGTATCCGGTCCGCCGCGCGGCATCGAGGATGTCGCTCACCGGCTGGTCGGCATCAATCGTTTCCATCCGGATGCGCGGCGTCATGACGTCCGCTGCAGTGCGTCCCGAGAAATTCAGGGTTCGCGCCACGAAGTTTGCGGTGCCGGCATCGAGCGTGCCCAGCTCAGCAGAGCGCCGGACGAGGGAAGCCAGCTCGGCCGGAGTGCGGGCTCCCGAGATTTCCTCTTTCGCTTCCAGTCCAAACAGGTTCAGCACCTTATTGGAGAAGCCATTGAGCACCACGATCGCCGGCTTGAAGACGGCAGTGAAAATGAGCTGCGCACGGGCAAGCCTCTTGCCCAGCGGGAATGCCAGGGCGATGGCCATGTTCTTGGGCACCAGCTCGCCCAGGAGCATCGACAACAGCGTGGCGAACGCCATCGCTACAACCAGGGCTATGGAGTGTGCGACTTCCAGGCTGAGGCCAAGCAGGCCCAGAGGAGCCACAAGCAGCTGTCCCACAGACGGCTCCATGACGAAACCTGTCAGGAGGGTGGTCATCGTAATGCCAAGTTGGCAGCTGGAAAGCTGGGTGGACAGGGACTTCAAGCATTTCAGGAGCGGAGCTGCGGCGTGGTCGCCGTTGTCGACTGCGCGCTGAACGCTTGCCTGGTCCAGGGCGACCAAGGAAAATTCAACTGCTACAAAGAAGCCGGTGCCAAGAATCAGGGCAAAGCCGGCAAGGAGAAGGACCCATTCCACTTAGCGCATCCCTCCAAGGGCAGGCGCTTGCAGTTTGGAACTTCCGCTGAAGGGGGAGATTCGCCCCGGCGGAGGCTGATCGGGGGCCGCAGACGCATGGTCCGTGGCGCCACCGGCTCGGAAGGCCGGCGCGTGATGGGCATGTGAACGGGTGTTGCCGGCTCGAGGGGCGCGCTGTGCGGAGTTGCCTGATCGGCTCCCCCGACAGTTCCCAGGCCGGCACCTAGATTTACTGTCCATAAGGGTTTCAGTCTACAGGGCAGGTCCCGCGGGCCCATGCAGTGCCCACGCGCTTGAAGGAAAATGCAGTGCCTCGGCATTACGTCGGCTTCAACATGATTTAGGTCACCACTATTGGCAGTTAACCAACGATCCTAACTAGACTGACAAAGGTCTGAGTTCGCGGGACCCGGACCCTGGTGCATCGTTGCGGAAAAGCAACCTTGGCCAGCGGGAAATCAAAACTCATGGAAGAGGCGTATTTCAAGTGCCAGAGCAGCCCAGCCACCGTCTACCAGAGGAATTTGGCGGAAACGAGTGGCTCGTTGACGAACTGTACGAGCGGTACCAGCAGGACAAGAATTCGGTCGACGCCAAGTGGTGGCCGCTCTTCGAATCCTTCGATACCGGTGACGGCACTTCTTCCAACGGAACCTCCGCAGCCCCAGCCGCTGCCAATCCCCCCACCCAAGTACTTCCCGTCGTAGCTCCGGCTGAGGCTGCACCGGCACCGGCGCCGGCTGCTCCCGAAGCTGCCCCTGCGACCACCCCTGCCGCGGCTGCTTCCGGTGAAGCGGCGGTTGCGGCTCCGGCGAAGAAAGCCCCGGCTACAGTTGCCAAGGACGGAGCAAAGAAGCCCGTCGGCGGCAACGCCGCACAACCGATTCCTGCCCAGCTGCCCAAGAGCACCAAGGCGCCCACCGCTCCTGAAGAAGACGTCGTTTCCGTCCTCCGCGGACCGGCCAAGGCCATCGCTACCAACATGGTGACCAGCCTTGAAGTGCCTACCGCCACGAGCGTCCGCGCAGTTCCTGCCAAGCTGCTGATCGACAACCGCGTCGTCATCAACTCCAACCTTGCACGTGCCCGCGGCGGCAAGGTGTCCTTCACGCACCTCATCGGCTACGCAGTAGTCCGCGCGCTCTCCCAGTTCCCGTCGATGAACGTCTACTATGACGAAATTGATGGCAAGCCGAGCGCCGTCCAGCCTGCCCACGTCAACTTCGGCATCGCCATTGACATGCCCAAGCCCGATGGCACCCGCCTCCTGATGGTTCCCAACATCAAGAAGGCCGAGACCATGGACTTTGCAGAGTTCTGGCACACCTATGAGGACCTCATCAAGCGAGCCCGCAACGGCAAGCTCACGGCTGACGACCACGCCGGCACCACGGTCTCCCTGACCAACCCGGGCGGCATTGGCACCGTTCACTCAGTGCCGCGTCTGTCCAAGGGACAGGCGGCCATCATCGGCGTCGGTGCCCTTGACTACCCGGCTGAGTTCCAGGGTGCCAGCGAGAAGATCATCGCCCAGAACGCCATCAGCAAGATCCTCACGCTGACCTCCACCTACGACCACCGCGTGATCCAGGGCGCAGGCAGCGGGGAGTTCCTGAAGCTGGTCCACCAGCTCCTCCTTGGTGCGCAGAACTTCTACGACGAAATCTTTGAAGCCCTCCGCATCCCCTACGAGCCCGTCCGCTGGAGCCCTGACCTTCAGGTTGACCCTGCAGATGAGATCAACAAGGTTGCACGCATCCAGCAGCTCATCCACTCCTACCGTGTGCGTGGCCACCTCATGGCGGACACGGATCCCCTGGAATACGTACAGCGCAAGCACCCGGACCTTGACGTCCTGACCTACGGCCTTACGCTCTGGGACCTGGACCGCGAATGGCCTACGGGTGGCTTCGGCGGCAAACCGCAGCTGAAGTTCCGCGACATCCTGGGTGTTCTCCGGGATGCCTACTGCCGCACCACGGGCATCGAATACATGCACATCCAGGAGCCGGCCGAGCGTAAGTGGTTCCAGGACCAGTTGGAGCACCCTTACTCGAAGCCGAGCCGCGAAGAGCAACTGCGCATCGTTTCCAAGCTGAACGCAGCCGAGGCTTTCGAGACCTTCCTGCAGACCAAGTTCGTCGGGCAGAAGCGATTCTCCCTCGAAGGCGGCGAGTCGCTTATTCCGCTCCTTGACGCTGTCATCTCGGACGCTGCCGACGACGGCCTGGACGAGGTCGCGATCGGCATGGCCCACCGTGGCCGCCTGAACGTGCTCACCAACATCGCAGGCAAGACCTACGCCCAGGTGTTCCGTGAATTCGAAGGCACGCAGGACCCGCGCTCCGTCCAGGGGTCCGGCGATGTGAAGTACCACCTCGGAACTGAAGGCACCTTTACCTCGGACAACGGCAAGCAGACAAAGGTCTACCTCGCTGCCAACCCGTCCCACCTCGAGGCAGTCGACTCCGTGCTCGAGGGCATCGTCCGCGCCAAGCAGGACCGCCTGGACCAAGGCGAGTCCTTCCCGGTCCTGCCCATCATGGTTCACGGTGACGCTGCATTCGCAGGCCAGGGTGTTGTTGCTGAAACCCTCAACCTTTCCCAGCTTCGCGGTTACCGCACGGGTGGCACCATCCACGTCATCGTGAACAACCAGGTTGGCTTCACTACGGCGCCGTCCTCTTCGCGCTCATCGACGTACTCCACGGATGTTGCCAAGATGATCCAGGCCCCCGTGTTCCACGTGAATGGCGACGACCCCGAAGCCGTGGTGCGCGTTGCGCAGCTCGCCTACGAGTTCCGCCAGCGCTTCCACAAGGACGTTGTCATCGACATGGTGTGCTACCGCCGCCGTGGTCACAACGAGGGCGACGACCCCTCAATGACGCAGCCCCTGATGTACAACCTGATCGAGGCCAAGCGATCGGTACGCAAGCTGTACACGGAATCGCTGATCGGCCGCGGCGATATCACCGAGGAAGAAGCCGAGCAACTGCTCCGCGACTACCAGGAACGCCTTGAGCGGGTCTTTGCTGAGACGCATGCGGCGCAGACGTCCCCCATCCCGATCATTACGGCTGACTCTGCTGCTGTCTCGGACATCGAGCGTCCAATTGCCCAGCAGGCGGACTTCGGAACCAACTCACCGGCTTCCACCGCCATCTCCCCCGAGACCCTTGCCCGCATCGGCAAGGCCCACCTGGAGATCCCGGAGGGCTTCACGGTTCACTCCAAGCTCAAGCAGCTGCTGGAGAAGCGTGAGCAAATGTCCCGTGAAGGTGGCATTGACTGGGGCTTTGGCGAGATCGCGGCCTTCGGCTCGCTGATCATGGAGGGCGTGCCGGTGCGGCTGGCCGGCCAGGACTCGCGCCGCGGTACCTTCGTGCAGCGTCACGCAGTCTTCCACGACCGCGCCAATGGCAATGAATGGCTGCCCCTGGGCAACCTCTCGGACAACCAGGCCAAACTGTGGATCTATGACTCGCTGTTGTCCGAATATGCGGCCATGGGCTTTGAATATGGATACTCGGTGGAGCGTCCCGACGCCCTGGTGCTGTGGGAAGCCCAGTTCGGTGACTTCGTCAACGGCGCCCAGACCATCATTGATGAGTTCATTTCCTCCGCTGAGCAAAAGTGGGGCCAGCGTTCCTCGCTCGTCCTGATGCTGCCGCACGGCTACGAAGGCCAGGGGCCTGACCACTCATCCGCACGCATCGAGCGGTTCCTGCAGCTCTGTGCCGAGGACAACATGATCGTGGCCAACCCCACCACGGCAGCGTCGCACTTCCACCTGCTGCGCCGCCAGGCCTACAGCCGTCCCCGCAAGCCGTTGATTATCTTCACGCCGAAGCAGTTGCTGCGTCTCAAGGGCGCAGCGTCCGCCGTCGAAGACTTCACCACGGGCGGCTTCAGGCCGGTCATCAGTGATCCCGAAGTAGAGGCTGCCAATGTGGACCGGGTCATCCTGGTTTCCGGTCGCTTGTACTATGACCTCCTGTCCAACCGCCAGAAGTCCGGAGACACCTCGACTGCGATTATCCGCGTGGAACAGCTGTACCCGCTGCCGAAGGCAGAGATTGATGCAGAGCTCGCCAAGTACCCGAACGCTGATATCGTCTGGGCCCAGGACGAGCCGGCCAACCAGGGTCCGTGGCCTTTCATGGGCCTGAACCTGGCACCGGAGCTGGATCGCAAGCTCCGCCTCGTGTCGCGTCCGGCATCTGCGTCCACCGCCGCGGGCTCCATGAAGCGCCACGCTGCTGAGCAGGATGCCTTGATCAAGCAGGCGTTCGAACGCAAGTAGCCAGAAAACTGCCCGGCCGGAGGTGCTGTCAATGCACTTCCGGCCGGGCAGTTCTGTTTAATGGGACAGGTACCCGGTTCATCAAGCCGGCCCCGGATCCAAAAGCCGTGCAAGGACCGTAACGAGTGTGAAGAGGTAACCGTGGAAGACAGGAAGCTGCGTATCGCGGCTGTAGGAGATGAATTGCTCGCCGGCCTGGGTGACCCCCGCGCCTTGGGTTGGCTCGGAAGGGTGCTGGCCCGTACGCCCCAGGACACCGTCGTGGTGGAAAGCTTCTCACTCCCCTGCCCCATGGAAGGCACCGAAGGACTAGCGTCACGGTGGCAGGACGAGGCGGGCCGCCGTTTCAGCGACTCGCACGAGAACCGGCTGGTCATAGGACTCTCCGGCCGTGACCTGGAGTTCGGGCTTTCCACGGCGCGCAGCCGGTTGAACCTGGCCAACATTCTTGATGGTGCCTCGCACAGTGGCGTTGAGGTGTTCGTGGTGGGCCCTCCACCCACTCTTGATCCGGCGCGCAACAAACGCCTGGCCGATTTGAATACAGCATTTGCCGATGTCACCACCCGCCGCAACCACCACTACGTTGACACTTTCTCTCCCTTGCTGAACCACGAGCAGTGGAGGACGGACCTCGCAGCCAATGGCGGGACACCAGGACAGGCCGGCTACGGATTGATCGCGTGGCTCGTGCTTCACCGCGGCTGGTTCCAGTGGCTTAACATCGCCCAGCCGGAGTAGCCCTCCCGTCAGACCATTGCATTCCCCCCATTCGCGATATATCGTGTTTTCATCAACGCGATATATCGTAATTTGGAGGGATCATGTCTGACGAGCTTTGGACCGTGACGGGCCCACAAACCATCGATGTGGACGATGTCCACTCGCTCAAGCTTGGAATAGTCAAGGGAAGGTTCGACGTCGTCAGCCACGACGAACCTTTCGTCCGGATCGAGGTCAGCGAAATCAGCGGCGACCCCCTGACCATCACGCTGGTGAACGGTCGCCTGGAGGTACGCCACCAGCTCCAAGGACCACAAGGTTGGTTCCGAAACCTGATGGGTACCGTCAACAACACCAGCACCAACTCGGTAGTGGTTGGGATCGCGCTTCCGCGCGGAGTGGACGTCGAAGCGGGAACAGTCAACGGCGATGGCATGGTCTCCGGCATCGAGGGACGGATCCGGCTCAACACAGTTTCGGGCTCCGTCATGGCCGACGAAACCAGCGGTGAGTTGCACGTCAACACCGTCAGCGGCGAAGTCATTGCCAGAAACCACGACGGCGTCCTGACCGCCAAGAGCGTTTCAGGTGAAGTCACTGCCTCGGGCAAGTTCAAGAACGTCAGGGCAAGCACAGTGAGCGGTGACCTTAGCTTCGACCTCCACGACTACACCAACGACCTCGGAGCCAATTCGGTGTCAGGGGACCTGACCATCCGGCTGCCGCACGATGTTGGCCTGGACATCGTTGCCAAGTCCGCCAGCGGCACCGTCATCATTGATGACCAGATGTATGCCCAGCCGGGAAGCAAGGTGCAGACCATCGTCGGTCCGGATGAGAGGCTCATGCTGGTGCGGACCAATACTGTCTCCGGCAAGACCTACATCATGCACGGCACAGCGCCGGCATCGGGAAATGACCAGCCGGTGCCTGGGGAGGCGGGTCTCTGATGCCTCCTGTTTTTGCGCATGGCGCCCTGCGCTTATACCTCCTGGCATTGCTTGAGTCAGGACCCAAGCACGGATACGAGCTGATCAAGGCCTTGGGTGACCGGTTCGGCGGCACCTACTCCCCCAGCGCCGGGACGATCTATCCCCGTCTTGGGAAACTGGAGGAGGAAGGCCTGGTCGCTACCGAGACTGAGGGCCGACGCACCAAGTACTTCGTCACGGAAGCAGGGCTGGCGGAACTGAACCGGCGGCGGCAGGAGCTTGCCGACGTCGAGGATAATATCTCAGCCTCCGTGCGGCGGCTGGCCGACAACCTTCGGGAAGACATCAGATCCAACATGCGTGGGCTGAAGGCAGATCTCGCCGCTACTGCGGAGGCCGCGCGCAGCACTGCGACGACCGCGACCTTCCAAAGCAGGACGGCGGCCTTTTCCCCTGAAGGCCACAGAATTCTCAAAGAGGCCGAGCTCCTGGTCCAATCATTCCGCGATGACATCCGCGTGGAGTTGCGTCAACACAGCGCCTCGCACCCACTCAATCCCGTAGCCCTCGAGACAGTGCGTGCAGTGCTGGACCAAGCACGCATCTCAATCAGGAATTCGCTGCGGAGCTGACAATGCTCCACCCGGTTCGCGAGCGAACGTCCGGATGTGCGAAACTGGAGGGCAGCTCTATTGAGTATCAATCATTGAAGGAGGCCAGCTATGAGCAAGCGTGCACGTAAGCGTCGTGACCGTAAGCGCGGCGGCGCGAACCACGGCAAGCGTCCCAACACCTAAGCCATCGGCTTAGCGTCAAGGCTTAACAGCGAGGGCCCCGGAAACCATACGGTTTCCGGGGCCCTTGGCGTTTGCGAGGCCTTTGACCCGGCCCATTTTTATCAGCGGCGTTGGATCAGCGGCGTTGGATCAGCGGCGTTGGATCAGGCCTCAACCGGCTTGATGGAGTGGATCCGGTCAAGTATTGACTTCTTGAGGTTCTCGGGCGCGGATTCCGTGCATGAACGCTTGACCATGGTGCGGATAAGGCACTCAAGGTCATACTGCTCAGCGCATTCCTCGCAGGTGTCCAAGTGCTGCTTGATGTCGGTGAGGTCCTCGCGGGTCAATGCGCCGTCGAGGTACTCGTAGATCCTCTGCATCCGTGTGTCGTCGCAATCGCCCAATCCCTGGCAGTCGCTCATTGCTCTTTCTCCTGATTGTTGCTCCCGGCCGCGGCCTGGTCTTCGGTGTGGGCCTTGAAGCCCCGTTCTGCGGCGTAATCCGCCAGCATGTCCCGCAGCATCTTCCGGCCGCGGTGCAACCGCGACATGACTGTGCCGATCGGGGTGTTCATGATCTCGGAAATCTGCTTGTAGGCATATCCTTCGACGTCGGCGAAGTACACAGCCAACCGGAATTCCTCCGGGATGGCCTGCAACGCGCTCTTGACATCGGAATCGGGCAGGTGGTCCAAGGCTTCAGCCTCTGCCGAGCGCAACCCGGAAGAGGTGTGCGACTCGGCCTTTGCCAACTGCCAATCCTCAATCGTGTCCGAGTTGGACTGCAGCGGTTCGCGCTGCCGCTTCCGATAGAGGTTGATGTAGGTATTCGTCAGGATCCGGTACAGCCAGGCCTTGAGGTTGGTCCCCGGCTTGTACTGGTGAAAAGCGGAAAACGCCTTGGTGTAAGCCTCTTGGACGAGGTCCTCGGCATCGGAGGGATTCCTTGCCATCCTCATCGCCGCTGAATACAGCTGGTCCACGTACTGCATGGCGTCGCGCTCGAATCGCTCCCGCCGCTGTTCGGGAGTTTCCGTCGCGACATCGACGTCGGCCCGTGCCGATGCGTCTCCTGCGCCGTCCTCCGGGGACGGATCGGCTGCTTCGTACATGGCCGCTGCGGCCGGTTCAATGGTGCTCATCGTTGCCAAGTCTACTGTCAGCTTCCGGGAATCCCGCTGTGCAGGATAGCCAGCCCCCAGCAGACCCACGCGGTCCTTAACCGAGGTCAAAAAACCAACTCCGTTCAGCGAAGCGGCAACACCATGCCGCGGCCCGGCCTTCACCGTGCTTGTTCTTCACAACGGCAGCAGCTGGGTAAATATTCCGCAAAGATGCAAGACTAGAGCAGACTGCACCCCTTGAACACAGCACTTAGTGAATAACGTCATGAACCATCGTGACAAGCCATCCAGGAGGCAAGACATGTCTGTTATCCGTTTTCTCGCCCGGCCGATGCTCGCGTCCAGCTTCGTCATCGCAGGTCTGGACAAGCTCAAGAACGCGGACGACACTGCCAGGCAACTGTCACCGGTCCTGCGCCGCGCCGCGGAGTCATTGCCCTTCCCAACCGACGAGAAGGTCCTGGCCCGGGTCATCGGTGGCGCGCAGCTGGGGGCCGGCGCACTGCTTGGACTTGGCAAATTCTCCCGCTTCGCGGCAACGGTTCTGGCGTTGACGTCCGCGCTGAACTCCTATGTGGAGTGGCGCTCAGCCGACATCAGCACCAAGGACGGCCGCAGCGCACGACGGGCCCAACTCCTGAAGAACATTTCCCTGACGGGCGGGGTTTTGCTGGCCTCTGTCGATACTGAAGGCCGCCCCAGCCTTGCATGGCGGGCCGAGCACCTGGCCGCCGACGCCAGGAAGGTCACGGGCAAGCAGCTCAAGCGGGCAGACAAAGCAGTACGCAAGGCCGTAGACAACGCAGTTGGAGCATAAGGAAGCATGACAGGTACCACCGCAGCAAACACGGGTTCAAACTCCGTCGACACCCTGCCCCTCTGGGCAGCTCCCTACGCCACCAGGCCAGTGGATGCCACAGTGACGGTGCCGGGCTCAAAATCGCTCACCAACCGTTTCCTGGTCCTCGCAGCATTGGCCGACGGCCCTTCCCGGCTGCGGGCCCCCCTTCACTCCCGCGATTCCGTCCTTATGATTCAGGCGCTCAGGCAACTGGGTGCCACCGTCACCGAGGTACCCGGCGACGGTGATTATGGACCGGACCTTGAGATCACGCCCATGGATCCTTCGGCTTCGGGTGCGGAGACTGCCATCGATTGCGGCCTTGCCGGTACGGTTATGCGCTTCGTTCCACCTTTAGCTGCGCTACGCAATGGTCCAACCACGTTCGACGGCGATCCCCATGCCCGTAAGCGGCCCATGGGAACAATCATCGAAGCGCTGCTCGCCCTCGGAGTTCCTGTCGCCACCGAAGGCGGAAGGACGCCGTCGGCCCTTCCCTTCTCTGTGGATGGCACTGGCGAGGTTCGGGGCGGCCACCTGGTGATCGATGCCAGCGCATCGTCCCAGTTCGTTTCGGCCTTGCTGCTTGTGGGCGCCAGATTCACCGAAGGCCTTCACCTGGAACACGTTGGCAAGCCTGTCCCCAGCCTGGACCACATCAATATGACCGTTGCCGTCCTTCGTGGAGTGGGCGTCAAGGTGGACGATTCGGTACCCAACCACTGGCGGGTCGCGCCTGGCCCCATCCACGCCTTCGACCAGCGGATCGAACAGGACCTTTCCAACGCCGGCCCGTTCCTTGCCGCAGCCCTGGCAACCCGCGGAACCGTCCGGATCCCCAACTGGCCCACCCAGACCACCCAGGTGGGTGATCTTTGGCGGTCCATCCTGGTTGAGATGGGTGCCACGGTGACACTCGAAAACGGCACTCTCACGGTTAAGGGCGGCCCGGAAATCAAAGGCGCCGACTTCGACGAAACCAGTGAGCTCGCGCCCACGGTCGCTGCGCTGTGCGCACTGGCCACAGGCCCTTCACGGCTGACCGGCATCGCGCACCTCCGTGGCCATGAAACCGATCGGCTCGCCGCGCTGGCCGCTGAAATCAATCGGCTCGGCGGAGACGCAGAAGAAACAGCTGACGGCCTGATCATCCGCCCGGCCACGCTGCACCCCGGCGTCGTACACAGCTACGCCGACCACCGCATGGCTACGGCCGGCGCTATTTTGGGGCTCGCCGTTGATGGCGTCCAGGTGGAGGATATTGCTACCACCTCCAAGACGATGCCCGAATTTCCGCAGATGTGGGAGGCCATGCTGCAGCAGGGCACGGGCGAGGACGAAACCGTCACCAGTGAGGCCAGCAACTGACCATGGGCCGCGACGCACGCTCCTGGGACGAATCCGACGTCCGGATCCGTCCGAACAAAAAAGGATCAAGGCCCCGCACCAAAGACCGCCCCAGTCATGATGACGCGGTCATTGGCCGGATCATCACGGTGGACCGCGGGCGCTACACCGCCATCGTTGGAGAAGACTCCTCCGATGAACGCATTATCATCGCTGCCCGCGCGCGTGAACTGCGACGAAACCCCGTCGTCCCCGGCGATTTCGTCGCCTTGGTGGGCGATGTATCGGGAGAGCCGGATACCCTCGCGCGGCTGGTCCGCATAGAGGAGCGCAAGACGCTGCTGCGGCGCAGCGCTGATGATACCGACCCCATCGAACGAGTGGTGGTGGCCAACGCAGACCAACTTGTGGTGGTGGTCGCCGCGGCCAATCCGGAGCCCCGGACGGGCTTTATTGACCGTGCTTTGGTTGCAGCCTACGACGCCGGGATCGAGCCGCTGCTGCTTGTTACCAAAGCAGATGTCAAGGATCCGGCGGAGCTGTTATCCAACTATCTCAGCCTGGACTTCCCGATCATCATCAGCCGTACGGCAGATGATGAAGCGTCCGGTATTGACGCCCGCTCCGACGACGGACTGTCCGCCAGGCTGGACAGCCGCGCCGTTGCCGAATTGCGGGCCCACCTTGATGGAAAAGTCACTGTCATGCTGGGCCATTCGGGCGTCGGGAAGTCCACCATGGTCAATGCCCTGACTGGAGCCGAACGGGCTACCGGTGGTGTCAACGCCGTCACCGGTCGGGGCCGGCACACGTCGTCCTCGGCGTTGGCCCTGAAGCTGGCAGACGCCCCACCGGGTAGCTGGATCATCGATACCCCCGGTATCCGCTCCTTCGGACTGGCGCACGTGGACCCCGACCGCATCCTGCATTCCTTCCCCGACCTGGAACCGGGCACAGAAGCTTGTGAACGCGGTTGCAAGCACGATGCCGGCGCCATCAATTGCGGACTTGATGCCTGGGTGAACGAGGGACACGCGGGTCCTTCCGGAGTGGCCCGTTTGTCTTCGCTCCGGCGGCTGCTGGGCGCGGACCCGCGTTTGGAAGCGAAAGAGACCAAGGAATTGGGTACGGTCAACTAAGTGTCGGCGCAAGGCGATCCAACCGCAGGGAACGTTTCACGATAGTTTGGTGGCATGACCCAACCCGTTTCCAGCTACAACGACGACCTGCGACTGGCCCACGTGCTGGCGGATTCCGTGGACGCCCAAACCATGGACCGCTTCAAGGCCTTGGATCTGCAGGTCGAGACCAAGCCTGACCTTACGCCCGTGACGGATGCCGACAAGGCTGCGGAAGAAGCCATCCGCGGCCAATTGTCGCGCTCGCGCCCCCGTGACGCCGTCCTCGGCGAGGAGTTCGGCAGCAGCGGCCACGGCTCCCGGCGTTGGATCATCGACCCCATCGACGGCACCAAGAACTTTGTTCGGGGCGTTCCCGTGTGGGCTACCCTGATCGCGCTCGTTGACGAAGGCGAGCCCGTCGTTGGAGTTGTCAGCGCCCCCGCGCTGGGCAAGCGCTGGTGGGCAGCAAAGGACATGGGCGCCTACATGGGCCGCTCCCTGGCATCAGCCACCCGGCTCAGGGTGTCCAACGTTTCGCGGTTGGCCGATGCTTCAATGTCATATTCCAGCCTCTCCGGTTGGAAGGAACGCGGCAATCTGGACGAGTTCCTGGGGTTGACGGAAGACATCTGGCGCACGCGCGCCTATGGCGACTTCTGGTCCTATTGCCTGGTAGCCGAGGGGGCTGTTGACATCGCCTGCGAGCCAGAGCTGAATCTTTACGACATGGCAGCACTGGTTCCCATCGTGACGGAAGCCGGCGGCCGCTTCACCTCATTGGAAGGCGAGGACGGCCCCTTCGGCGGCAACGCCCTGGCCACCAACTCCATCCTCCATTCGGAGGTCCTCAAGCGGCTAAACCCCGCATTGGATGACCTCCTCTGACCCGGCGGACCAACAAGCCAACCGGCTGAGCATAGAATTTTCGACGGCGGAAGCCTCATTTTCGGGGCATCCGCCGTCTTTTCTTCGCCCAAAACCCGGTTTCCGGACCCTTCGTAACAATCTGCTTAACAAAGCGAAGCGACTTTGGAGCAGGCCAGATGCGTGGCCTAACCTCTTTACAGGTCACGAGTGCCAGCGCTAAACCCCGGTTTGCTGGCCGGCAACCCTCCATTCGCGGTGGGGTGCCCCGGGTGACGACCTGGCCGGTCCGGAACGGATACGGCAAGCGCGGATCCCCATAGGGGGTCCCTCTTGAGTGAGGTCCCATGAGCACTGCTACGTTCAACTCCACCGTTCTGCCGTCCCTTGCGGTCGAAGAAGCAGCGCACGAAGCCGCTGCGGGCAGGCCCCTGGCCGCCGTCACAGGCGCGGAGCTGCAAGCGCCCCTGATCCAGGGTGGCCACGTCCGCTACGCCAACCTCGACTACGGGGCATCCGCTCCCGCGTTGACCATCGTTTCTGCGTATCTCAACGAGATCCTCCCCTACTACGCCAGTGTCCACCGCGGCGCGGGCTACGCTTCCCAGATCAGCACCTCGGTCTACGAGAACTCCCGCGACATCGTCCGTGAATTCGTTGGCGGCCGTCCGGATGATTCCGTCATCTTCACCCGGAACACCACGGACTCGCTGAACCTGTTGGCGGGCTGCCTCCCGCAACTCGACGGTAAGCCAACGGGCGAGGTCCTTTACCTGGACATCGAGCACCATGCCAATCTTCTTCCCTGGCAGGGCGTCCCCCACCGCAGTGTCGTAGCTGCTTCGACACTGACCGCTACCTTGGCCAAGCTCCGCGAGGAACTCAGCCAAGGCGGCGTATCTCTGCTGGCGGTCACCGGTGCCTCGAACGTGACCGGTGAAATCCTGCCGATCGCCGAACTCGCAGCACTTGCACACGAATACGGTGCCAGGATTGTGGTGGACGCCGCGCAGCTTGCTCCCCACCGCCGCATCAACATCGCCGCCGCAGACGTCGACTACATCGTGTTCTCCGGCCATAAGCTCTACGCTCCGTTCGGCGCCGGCGTCGTTGTGGGCCGTCCCGACTGGCTCGACGCCGGTACCCCCCACCTGGCCGGCGGAGGCGCTGTTCGTGAGGCGCGCCTGGACTCGGTCAGCTGGGCCTCAGGTCCCGCCCGCCACGAGGGCGGCTCCCCCAACGTCCTCGGTGCGGCAACATTGGCCCGGGCGACACAGGTGCTCGCCGGCTTGGATCAGGATGCCTGGCATGCCCATGAAGCTGGAATCCGCTCCTACCTCGTACAGGGACTTGAAGCAATCGACGGCGTGACGGTCCACCGGATCTTCAGCGACTCCGAGGACACCATCGGCGTGGTCAATTTCTCGGTGGAAGGATTCGACGCCGGACTGGTCGCCGCCTACCTCGCCGCCGAACACGGTGTAGGACTTCGTGACGGCCGCTTCTGCGCCCATCCCCTCCTCAAGCGGCTGGGCCTGCCGTCCGGCTCACTGCGAGCCAGCTTCGGCGTGGGCTCCCGCCTGGAGGATGCCACACGGCTGCTGGCTGGAATCGAGGAACTCAAGCGCACGGGTCTCGGCTGGGACTATGTAGTGGACGAAGGCCGCTGGGTGCCGGCCAACGACCACCGCAGCTACCCGGAATGGGCACCAAACACGCCCGGCACCGCAGGGGCTGCACCCTGCACCATTGACTGACACAGCACTATTGACTGAAACAGCACGGTTGCGGATGTACACGTACTGTGCGGTAAATTCGTAGGGTAACCGGCGTTCGCGGTAAAGGAGTCTGTGCGTGGCCGTGCCTTCCCGTAGTGTTTCCGGCGGAAGTGTTTCCGGCAGCGCTGGCAGGCCAGGTGGTCCCAAGCTGCATGCCACGCGCCGCCACGAACTGGGCCAGAGCTTCCAGGACGGCGGCGAACACTACGATCGCGTTCGGCCCGGCTACCCCGCAGACTCAGTGGTTTGGCTTCTTCCTCCTGGAGCGAAGTCCGCCGCGGATATTGGTGCAGGCACAGGAAAATTCACAGCACTGCTCGTGGAACGCGGCCTGCAGGTGGCCGCCGTCGATCCTTCCACAGACATGCTGGAGCAACTTCGAAAGTCCTATCCCGGCGTTCAGGCGTTGGAGGGTACGGCCGAGGCAACAGGGTTGGCGGACTCAGCATTCGACGTCGTCAGCGTTGCCCAGGCCTGGCACTGGTGTGACCCGCTCAAGGCCAGCACGGAGATCGCCCGCATCCTTCGCCCCCACGGAGTTCTTGGCCTGGTGTGGAACCAACTGGACACCTCTGTGCCCTGGGTCCATCGGCTATCACGCATCATGCACGCCGGAGATGTGCACAAGCCCGGCTTCCGGCCAGTTATCGGACCGGAATTCACGGACTTGGAGAGCCATCTCACCAACTGGGAGGACGCCGTGTCTCCGGAGGACATCATGGAGCTCACGAAATCGCGCAGCTACTACCTCCGCGCCAATGAAGCCACCCGCGCAAAGGTCATGGGCAACCTGGCGTGGTACCTCTACGATCATCTCGGCCATGCCCCTGGCCAACGACTGGGATTGCCGTACGTGACGACTACCTGGCGGGCCCGCAAGATCCACGGCGCCCCGCCACGGTAGGCTTGGTGTGTGAAGACCAGTACGCCCTCCTCCTCTATCGAGGACTACGTCAAGGTCATCTACTCCTATACGGAGTGGCAGGACAAACCAATTACGTCCTCGCAGCTTGCCCTGCGGCTTGGCGTTGCCAATTCCTCGGTGTCTGAAATGGTCCGCAAGCTCAAGGACCAGGGCTTGGTGGACCACCAACCCTACAGCGCCATCAGGCTGACTCCGGAGGGCATGCGGCTGGCGCTGTCCATGGTCCGGCGCCACCGCCTCATTGAGACATACCTCGTGGACGAACTCGGTTACAGCTGGGATGAAGTCCACGATGAAGCTGAGATGTTGGAACACGCGGTGTCCGATACGTTCATCGAGCGCATGGCCGCCAAGCTTGGCCACCCCCTGCGGGATCCTCACGGTGACCCCATTCCCTCGGCTGACGGATCCGTGGAGCTCCCTCACGCGTACCGCATGATCGAGTTGGACGAAGGCCACTCAGGCCGCATCACTCGGATCAGCGACGAAAATCCTGATCTTCTTCGGTATCTCGCGTCGGAAGAGATCACCTTGGACGCTCCTGTGGAGGTGGTGGGACGCAAACCATTCGGCGGAGCCCTGGTGGTTCGGATCGGCAGCGGAGCCCAACGGCGCGAATTCGATCTCGCGGATGAAGTTACAGCGGCACTTTGGGTCCAAAGCGCCGAAGTCCACGAAGGCTGCGTGCTTCCCGCGCGCTGACCCGATGCGCTGCCCGGGCTAGCTACGCTGGCTGGCCGAGCCGCCGTCGTCGGACGCAGTATCCGTGGCGCTGTCAACGGTAGCTGCCGCTTCGGGCTGTGGGTTGCGGATCCCGACGGCGGACGCCACCGCCCCGATGACGAACAATGCCGCCGTGACAATCAAGGCATTGTACAAACCTTGCCGTGTGAACACCGGACCAACGATCAGGCCGGCAAAGGCAATGCAGATGAGGCCTGCAATACGGGCCACGGCGTTGTTGACGGCCGAACCAATCCCGGCCTCTTCCTGGGGCACCGCTCCCAGAATCGCTGCGGTGAGTGGCGCGACGAGAGTGGTGAGTCCCACGCCAAAGACGATCTGCCCCGGAAGCACCTGGGTCCAGTAGTTCAGTGGCTCCTGGACGGAGAGGGACATCAGAAAGCCCACAGCGCATAGCAGCGGCCCCACGGTCATGAACCATCGCGGACCATATTTTCCTGCCAGCCCACCGAAGTAGGACGCCGTCAGCATCAGGATGACGGTCGCCGGGAGCAAAGCAATTCCCGCGATGGTAGCCCCCATCCCTCCAACCTGCTGGAGATAGATACCCAGGACGAAGAATCCCAGCGATATCCCACCGTAAATCGCGAGCGTGGCAAGGTTGCCCCACCCAAAGTTCCTTATGGCAAAGAGCCTCAACGGCAACATGGGCTCCCTGGTCCTTGCCTCGTGGACCAGGAACAACACCATCGCCGCCACACCGGCCAGGAGCGGCAGCCACACCTGGACGCTCATCCATCCCATCCGGCCCTGTTCTATGAAGGCGTAGACGGGACCACCTAGTCCGATCATGGCCAGGACAGCGCCGAGGTAGTCGATTCCCTTGCTCTTGTCCCTGGCCGCGTCCGACGCCCGAAGCCCCGCGAGCAGAGGCCAAATCGCGACGGCGGGAATGACGTTGATGAAGAAGATCACACGCCACGACAACATGTCCACCGAGACGCCGCCAATCAGCGGACCGACGATTGCGGCAGCACTCGTCCAGCCCGACCATTGGCCAATCGCTTTGGACTGGGAAGGTCCTGAGAAGGACGTAATGATCATGGCCAATGAGCTGGGCACCAGGAGCGCGCCGGCAATCCCTTGAAGTGCGCGGGACACCACCAGGACTTCCCCGTTCCAGGCCAGGCCGCACATCACCGACGTCAGGGCAAAGCCCGCCAGCCCCCATTCGAGGATCCGTGCCCGGCCAAAGTGGTCCGATAGTGAACCAGCCACGAGGATGAGCGCCCCGAGGGTCAATAGATAGGCATCCACCACCCATTGCTGGATGACCAAGCCACCGCCAAGTTCACGTCCAATGGCCGGGAGGGCCAAGTTGACCACGAAACCATCCAGGATGGCGATAAAAGAAGCCACAATTGCCACAATGAGCACCCGTTTTTGAAGCGGCGTTCTCGGCAGCAAAGCCACAGCATCCGTCATGTGCACAGCCTACGCGGCATTCCTCCAGGACGAAGTCCCGTATCGTTAAACAGTGATTAGTAGACGTGACGCAGCATTGGCCCTAGATATCTCCATGGAAATGGCCCAGCGCCACGGCATCCCTTCACGGCTCTCAGAAGCGGAACTACGGAGTCTCCAGGACAATCCTCCGGCCTGGCTGATCCAGTCACGTGCCAACCGCACGGGCAAACGGCCTGTTTGGGTCCACCTGACCTGCGCAGTGTGTGGGTATTCAGAAGCGGTGCGGCCCAAGAAGTGGTGGCCCGATTTCTCGTTCGTCTTTTGCGGGCACCATAAGAACAGTGAACTGCCGGAACTGTTCCTGGGTGACGTGCGCAGCGAATATGAAGGCGTCGGCAGCCGCTTTGTTGGCGTGGTGGACGTCCGCGAGGACCAGGCCTAGCATCGCCTCATTGTTGCTGGCTCGTCATTGCTGGCTCATCTCCGAGGGAACGGCTATCAGTTGTACCGTTTTGCCGTCCCGCAGCACGGTTAAGGGGAACGGTTCGCCTATGGCCTCGGCAAACAGCAACTTCTGCAGACTTTCTGCACTGGAGACAGCCCTTCCTTGGGCCCGAAGCACCAGGTCCCCTGGCTGGAGCCCCGCTAACTCCGCAGGCGAGGCCGCGATGACCTCCACCACACGCAGGCCCTCCTTTTGGCCAGTCCGGACCACCGCACTGGCATCAAGCGGTATAGGCGTACTCACCAAACCCAGGTAGGCCCGGCGCACCCTCCCATCCTTGAGCAGGGAGGCGATAATCCGTTGGGTCGTCCTATTAATAGGTACGGCGAGTCCAAGGCCCAGTCCAGCAATGGCCGTGTTGATGCCCACGATGCGGCCCCGGGTGTCGGCCAGGGCGCCGCCCGAGTTGCCCGGGTTAAGGGCCGCGTCAGTCTGGATGACATCCTCGATCACCCGCCGGTGCTCACCTGCACGGACGGGAATGGATCGTCCCAGCCCGCTGACCACGCCGGCAGTCACTGATCCGGCAAGACCCAACGGATTGCCCACCGCGATCACCAGCTGGCCAACCCTCAACGAATCGGCGTTACCCAAAATGGCAGGTGGCGGAGTGGGTTTGAGACCACGTACTACCGCCAGGTCAGACAACGGATCCGCCCCCACGAGCTCCACATCGGTCTGCTTGCCATTCGCAAACACCGCTCTTCCGGACTGGATACCGGCCACGACATGGGCATTGGTGAGCATGTACCCGTCACCGGTAAAGACCACGGCCGATCCGCTGCCCACACGCAGCTGCCCGTTCCGGCGCGCACTCGTCATCTCGATAGCGGCGACATGCGGCGTGACAGACTCCGCAACCCGGATGACGATCTGCGAGTACGCGTCCAGGGCCGCGTCGTCATCCTGCTCCGTAGGCGCTTCTGAATCCCGGCCGTCATCCGGAATTTCAAACTCTGGCTCAGTACTCATCACATGCCTCCTGCTACCGCGGTGCCTACCCTGTACAACGGCCAGGACAGGCCGGCTAGTCCTCGTTCCCCTACGCCGTGGGTGAACGGCCAGGGCATCTTGTCCGGAGGGCATCTTGTCCGGACAGAGAAAAAGCCCCCGGATCACTAGGATCCGAGGGCTTTCCGGTGGAGATGGGGGGAATTGAACCCCCGTCCGATGTCGTTTTGTCAGGGCTTCTCCGGGCGCAGTTTGCGTCGGATTTTCTCGGCCCCAGCCATCCTGCAAACAGGTGGCTGATCCGGGCCCAGTCATCTAAAAGTCCCGTTTACCTCAATGACGAAGGCAAACAGCAGTGGCTATCTAAATGACGCCAGGAACCGGGGCGATAGCAACCCCGGGCTGACGGACTGTCTTACTGCTTAGGCAGCGAGAGCGAAGTCAGTGCGCTTAGATTCGGCACTTATTGGTTTGCAGACAGCGTTTACGAGATAATTCTGCATCCTCGGCCCGCTTCACCTGTCGCGACTAACATCGTCGAAACCGATCATCCCCGTATTTTGTTACCAAACCGGCAAGTCATTCATCAGGCGATCAAATCCCTACCGGACTATCCATCATAACGCATGCACGCGGAAGATCATTCCCGCGACTCCATCCCAGGGCGGGGCACCGGCATCCGGACCTAGCGGCGGTTGCGCTCCCGCAGTTCGCGCAACGATTCACGCTTATCCTGCTGCTCACGAAGCGTTTGGCGCTTGTCGTAGTCCTTTTTACCTCGGGCTATGGCTATTTCAACCTTTGCCCGGCCGTCCAGGAAGTAAAGCTGCAACGGCACCACGGTGAAGCCGGATTCGCGGATCTTCTGGGAGATCTTGTCCAGTTCTTCACGGTGAAGCAAAAGCTTACGACGGCGGCGCGCGGCGTGGTTGGTCCAACTCCCCTGGTGATACTCGGGGATGTGGATGCCCTCCATCCACAGTTCGTCATTGTAGAAGGTACAAAAGCCGTCCACCATGGAGGCGTGGCCTTCACGGAGGGATTTCACTTCGGTACCCATCAGCGCAATGCCGGCCTCATAGGTATCCAGGACATGGTAGTTATGCCGGGCCTTCCGATTGGTGGCCACTACCTTACGGCCACTTTCCTTGGGCACGGTAGAACTCCTTGTTAGATGCGGATTTCAACTAGTGTACGCCAGAGCCGGCAGGCCCTGGCTCCTGATGCAGGGACCGGCTGCTAGAGGAGGGTCATCGGATCCACTGCGGCGCCGTTCAACCAGGTTTCGAAGTGTGCGTGGCACCCCGTCGAGTTACCTGTGCTGCCCGAGTACGCAATGAGTTGTCCCTGCGATACTTGCTGCCCATTGGCCACCACAATACTGCTGTTGTGGTAGTAAATGGTCGTCAGGGAGTTGCCCTGCACCACACCATGGGACAGCTTCACGCGCCATCCACCGCCGTCCGCCGAGTTCCAACCAGAGTTGAAGACAGTACCGGCAGCTGCAGCATAAACAGGAGTACCGCAGGCTGCGCCGAAGTCGATGCCGGTGTGCATGTAACCACCCGTGCCGTAGAAATCGATGGTTCCGGGCGGAGTTGCCCGCCAGCCGAATCCTGAGGTGATGGGTACATAGCTGGCGAAGGGGTGCCGCAAACCAAAGGCGGAAGGCGAACCCACCGGCGGAACATACGGTTGCTCGGGGGGTGCCGGCCTTCCTTGCGCTGCTGCTGCGGCGGCCGCAGCAGCAGCAGCCTCCGCGGCAAGCCGACGCTGCTCGGCCTCCCACGCCTCCCGAAGCTTGCGGTCCCTCTCGACGATTTCGGCTGCAACAGAATCCTGTTCGGCCTTCACCCGGGCAAGATCGGCTTCAATGCCAGGCTTGGCGGCCTGTAGTTGCCCATTCAGGCGGGTGGTGTCCTCGATCAGCTTGTCGACTTCGGCTTTCTTGCTGGCAGCCTCGTCGCGCGCAGCCTTCTCCCGCTCAAGCGCGGCGTCGGCTTTGGCCTTCAGGTCCTGGATCTCAGCCTCGACGGCGGCCAGCCGGGCCTGGGAGTTTACGTTGGTGGCATTCTGTTGCGTCAGCTTGGTCATTGCTGCGTTCTGGCTGCGCATTGCCTGATCAGCGAGGTCCATGGAGTCTGTCAGGCTGCCGGACTCGTTCGATCCGAAGAGCAGGGCGATGTTGGTGGGCACGCCACCGGATTTATAAGCCTGCGAGGCGATTTGGCCGATCAGTTTCCTGGTATCGGTGATCTTCTGCTTGTCGCTCTCAAGCTGCTCAGTGATTTTGGCCTTGTTCTGCTGGGCGAGCTCCACCCGGGCCGCCAATGCCTCGACCTCCTTGACAGCACTGGCCACGCGGCCCTGCGCTTCGAGAAGTGCCTGCTGGGCGCCCGGGAGTCGACCTTGGTAGATGACCAGATCGCCCGCGGCCTTGGCGATCTTCGAGTCCACAAACTCCAAGGACGCCTGGACGCGCGCCGATTCGGCCTCGAGCGCAGCTTGCTGGTCGTCCAGGCTGTCCGCATGGGCCGTAGGTACACCGGACAGGAGGCTGACCGCGAGGCCCAGGGCGAGGACGCCACCAAGAATCCTGGCTTGGCCGGACGCAAGGCGCCGACGCAGCGAGTTCTGGTCCAACGTGGTCATCATGAGTCCTTTTCGCTTGTCAGCAGAGTTATTCGCAGCCGCCCGTCCTTCATCACTAAACCTTCAAGTAACGCCGGAGGGTCAACAAGGAGGATATCCCGGCCAGGCCGCCGCCGAGCGCAATCAGCACCGGTGCGATCACCAGGACCTGCGTCGATGAGATGAAGGGAGTGTTAAGGAATTGCCTGGACAGATCACCGTTGAGCCAGAAGTGTGCCATCAGCCACAGCGTCACGGAAGCCAGCAAGGCGCCCACAACAGCGGCGATCACACCCTCCAGGATGAACGGCAACTGGATGACTGTCTTCGAGGCGCCCACCAAGCGCATGATCCCCGTCTCCCTGCGCCGGCTGAACGCCGAAAGGCGGATCGTCGTGGTTATCAGAAGCACAGCGCAGAAGATCATCACTGCGGCCACACCCATGGCGGCCACAGAAGCGCCGTTCATCCAGGAGAAAATCCGTTCCAGTACCTGGCGCTGGTCACTGACCGTCTCAACGCCGGGTTGCGAGGAAAATGTTTCGCTGATGATCTGGTACTTCTCGGGGTTCTTCATGTTGATACGGAACGAGGCCGGCAACTGGTCCTCAGATACAGAATCAACGATGGGCGAATTGGAGAACTGCTCCTTGAAGTGTTTGTAGGCCTCGGCTTGGGATTCAAATTGGAAGTCGTTGATGTACTGCTTGACTGCCGGAGACTCCAACATTGCCTGCAGATTGTCCTGCTGTTCCTTGGTGGCAGGCCCAGAGGCGCAACCAACCGCCGTCGAGCCATCGTTGCAGAGGAAGACAGCAACCTGGACTTTGTCGTACCAGTAGCCCTTCATCTGGTTGATCTGCATCTGGAGCATTCCCGCTGCGCCAACAAATGTCAGGGAAACAAAGGTCACCAAGACGACCGAGATCACCATGGACAGGTTGCGGCGCAGGCCGCTGCCGATTTCCCCGAGGATGAAAAGGAGCCTCACAGCTGTGCCCCCTGCGCACGGTTTAGTTCCTCGCCACTGGCGTCCTTCAGCCGCCGCGATTCACCGACAACCGGAATCATGGACGTGTACAGTGCCTTCGCTTCGTCGCGGATGACCTTGCCATTCTTGAGTTCCACCACGCGGCGGCGCATTTCGTTAACGATGTCGTCGTCGTGGGTAGCCATGACCACAGTGGTGCCGTTCTGGTTGATTTTGTCCAGGACTCCCATGATTCCCATGGACGTAATGGGGTCAAGGTTTCCCGTGGGTTCGTCAGCAAGGAGAATGCCCGGGCGGTTGACGACGGCGCGGGCAATCGCAACGCGCTGCTGCTCGCCACCTGAAAGTTCGTGGGGCATCCGCTTTTCCTTGCCCTCAAGGCCAACGGTCTTCAATACCTCAGGAACCGTCTCCCGGATGATGGAGCGGCTCTTGCCGATGACCTGCATGGCAAACGCAACGTTCGCGAAGACATTCTTCTGCGGGAGAAGACGGAAATCCTGGAAGACCACACCGATGCCCCGGCGAAGCTTGGGCACCCGCCAGCTCGAAATATTGGCCACGTTCTGGCCGGCAACGTAAACCGAACCTGAGGATGCTTTGTCTTCCTTGAGGATCAATCTCAGGAAGGTGGATTTTCCTGACCCTGAGGCGCCCACCAGGAAGGTGAATTCACCACGGTTGATCTCAAGGCTGACAGAATCGAGCGCCGGTCGGGCATTCTGCTCGTAGACCTTGGTGACATTCTCAAATCTGATCATGGCCCTTTAGAACCCCGCCGGACATGACGTACTCGCCCAGTCCAACAGCCGGAGCGCGGGCTTTCGATGGGGGAAGTGAGAGCACCGGCCACTCGACTATACGCACGCAGCAGCCGGGATTCCGGGGGTTTCGGGGGCGTGTCGTGGAATCGGACGTCCCCGGTACGCGGACTGAGGCCCTAGCTGGCAGCGTTACGGTTGCCGGTGCGCCAACGGATACCGGCGTCGATGAAGTCGTCGATGTCGCCGTCCAGGACAGCCGAAGTGTTGCCTACTTCGTGTTCCGTGCGCAGATCCTTAACCATCTGGTACGGATTGAGAACATAGGAACGCATCTGGTCTCCCCAGGATGCCTTGACATCGCCGGCCAAGGCTTTCTTTTCGGCGTCCTGCTGTTCCTTCTTAACAAGCAGCAACCGCGACTGGAGCACACGCAAGGCAGCTGCCCGGTTTTGAAGCTGCGACTTCTCATTTTGCATTGACACCACGATGCCCGTGGGAATGTGTGTCAGGCGAACGGCGGAGTCGGTCGTATTGACGGACTGGCCTCCTGGTCCTGAAGACCGGAAGACGTCTACGCGGATCTCGTTGTCCGGAATCTCGATCGAGTCGGTCTGTTCAATCAACGGGATGACCTCGACTGCGGCGAACGAAGTCTGCCGGCGGCCCTGGTTGTCAAAGGGGCTGATACGGACCAGTCTGTGTGTGCCCGCCTCGACACTCAGGGTGCCGAATGCGTACGGCGCCTTGACTTCGAACGTGGCGGACTTCAGGCCTGCTTCTTCAGCATAGGAAGTGTCCATCACGGTAGTGGGGTAACCGTGACGCTCCGCCCACCGCAGGTACATACGCATCAGCATCTCGGCGAAATCGGCAGCGTCGACGCCACCTGCCCCTGCCCTGATGGTCACTACGGCTTCCCGTTCGTCGTACTCGCCGGACAACAGGGTGACGATTTCGAGCTCGGCGAGGGCTTTGCGAATCGAATCAAGCTCTTTGGCGGCCTCGGCCATTGAGGCTTCGTCGCCCTCGTCCTGGCCGAGCTCCACCAGTACTTCGAGGTCGTCTATCCGGGAGGCCAGTTTGGACAGGCGCTCCACTTCGGCTTGCCGGTGGGACAAGCGCGACGTCACAACCTGCGCCGATGCGGGGTCATCCCAAAGGTCCGGCGCGCCAGCCTGCTCACTCAATTCGGCGATTTCTGCCTTCAAGGCATCAACATCGGTGACGTTCTCGATGGAACTGTAAGTGGCGCGAAGCGCGCGGATTTCTGCGGGAAAATCAATCTCAGCCATGGTCTTTCCAGCGTACGCTATCAGCCGCACTCCCCCGACTGGGTCCCATCATTACGTCCCTATGATTGCGTCATGTCGCTATTGGGTGAGCCGGGATCTGGCACTTGATCTTGCTTCAACGGGGATTCCCTCAGGCAGCAGGAAGGTGACCAAGGGCGGATGGGCGATGGCTTTTAAGACCACCACCGCTGTACCACCGGGTGAACTGCCGGTTTCAGGAGAAACTTCCAAGTGATCGTGCATGGAGAAGGCTTCGCTGTCTCCCAGGTACTTACTAACCGCGCCCAGCACCCGCTCGTCCACGAGCGGGGCCGAGGGCGCGATGCTTCCTTCGATGTCACCCACCACGTAGGAGTCTGCAGCAGCAAGTGCTGCGCCATCAGCCAAGGACAGAAGTTTTTTGTGCTCCAGGTAAATCGCCGAAGTAGCCATCACCACAGCGGCCAACAGGAGTGCCAGAAGTACGAACCCCACGATCAGCACGGTCATCTGGCCCTCTTCCTCTTTGCACGATATCCGCCCCATCGCCATCTTTATGGCCGCTCTTCGCGTTGACGATTCACTTAAAGCGGCCCACGACTTGCGTGGCAGAGGCATTGAGCACGGCAGCGTCCAGATGGAGCGAGTCGCCAAACGGAACCATGGGCAAAGGGACAGTCAGTCGAACCCAAACTGTCACTGCCGCACCTGCCGAAAGGCAGTCTGCCTGGTCGCACGTGATCTCCATTTTGGCGGCTTGCGCCGGGTAGCCGTAGTCCTTCAACGCCACGAGGACGCTCTGTTCTGCGCTGGCCCTCGCGAGGGCGGGTTCAGTTTGGGAAACAAAGACCTTGGCCGCCTGATCCGCCGCACCCACCACTGCGAAGGATCCGCCTTGGATCTGGCCCACGGCTACCAGGAAATAGACAACCGGGACCATGAGCAGCAGTGCAAGGAACGTAAACTCCACGATGGCACTGCCACGTTGCCTTTCGACGTCGGTACCCGCTGTAGATATGGCTTGATATGGTCCGGACGCCAACTGCCAAGCCTTGTTCAGCCGGTGCCTGCAACGATTCCCTTGAGAAGCAGGAAACGGAACCGCAGCCGGGACATCAGTTTGAAAGGGCAGCATGTCCGGTCACCTCCATGACTCCACGCGGTCCGATAAGCCCCACTAGTGGCATAGGCGCCCTCACGGTCACTTCCAATGCCCGGATTCCATCCAGATTCCTTTCAACGGTGGTCACATCCGCCGCGAAATCTCCATTTAGCGCCGTCTCGATCAGTTCGGACGTCCTCGCCTGGGCGTCCGTTGCCGTTCGATCCGCAAGGGTTCCATATCGCGCTCCGGACGCGGCGGCATCAATAATCGTGTTTCGGACATGAAGGACGAGCGTGAGTTGAATGATCGACATGAACAGCAACGTCAACAGGGCAGCAATCATCACGAAATCGATAACTGCGGAACCTCGTTCCGCACTTTTAAGTGCACAGGCACGTCGTAATGTGCAGGGCAAGCAGAGCATGTGAAGGTGCCTGTGGGAACACGCCTGCCCCATCTCCTAGCTGCCCACCTTGGCCATGGCCTGCGTGAAGAGGTCCGCCAATGCTGGCGATGCAATCGCCAGGAGCCCCGCGACCAATATTGCGGACATTAATGTGATCATCACCCACCCGGGAACGTCCCCGCGCTCACGGTGTTCCAGCCCTGACGCCGCATTACGCGCCATCACAGCGACGGTCCACGAGAAAAAGGGCCAATTCGTCGTGTTACCGGCAGAAAACGATCGTCCATACTTCTTCATGATTTTTCCCCAATGTGTGTTGGTATTGCTGGCAATTAGCGATAAGTGGATGGAGCTAGTTGGTCAAGGCGCCCGCGTTGTCCCGTCAAAGGCTCAATTGCAAGGCGGCAAGTGCTGGAAACGCTGCGAAAATGACCGTTAGTGGAAGGACTCCGAATACCAGGGGCACCATCATGCCGATTTCTTTTCGACCGGCTGATTCCATCAATTCCCGCTTCGCAGCATCGCGGACATCGGCAGCTTGTGCCCGAAGTACATCGGCCAACGGAGTCCCCCGCTCCACGGCCACAACCAATCCGTCAACGAATCGGACGAGGGGCGGCAGTTCTGTTCGGGAAGAGAACGCCTGGAGTGCTTGTACCAGTGACTTTCCTGATCTCGTATCGGCCAGAACCGCACTGAATTCCTTGGCGAGCTCGCCAGTGGAGCTACGGGAGATCCTGTCCATCGCACCCACTGCGCTCTCTCCGGCGGCGACTGCCAGTGCCATGAGTTCGGCAAGGCTGGGAAATTCCGCGAGGATCACCGATTCGCGGCGCTTGATCTTTTGGCCGAGCACGAAATCGCGGAGAACGTATCCACAAAAGGCAGCCCCGATTACCGACACCAATGAGGGAAGCGGGCTGAATCGCCCGGAGGCAGCACCCAGCCCTACGCCGATCACGGCAAGCAGGAAGCCGCCTGAAGCCCACACCAGTTGCTCCGCCCGGAAATCCAACACGCTTTTCGCGGACCCGGCTCGAGCGAGTCTCTTTCGCAAAGCTGGGCCGCCACTGTTAAAGCGGGACAAGTAGCCAATTCCGTCCTGGATAACGGGGCGGAGAATGCGTTCCAATGGTCCAAAGGGTGTCAGATTATGCGTAGGCGCCCGAAGAAGGCGCGACTCCAGGTTCTGCGACTTAAGCTGCGGGTGGATGCGCTCTGCGAATGTCCGGCCACGCATGAATGGAAGCCGCACCAGGATCAACCATGTCCCGGCGCCCAGGAGTAATCCGAGGAGTGTGGCGGTGGCAGTGGAGGTGCTCATCGCAGGACCCGCTCATCTTCGGGTAATGCCCCAATGCGCAGCATGACTGTGTAACACAAAACCGAGACAAGAAGACCGCCGAGCAGCACAACAGCTCCGATTCCGGAGTTGTAGGCAAGCATGGCTTCAGGTCTCCCGGCCATGACCACCAAAACTATCCAGGGCGCTGCGACAGCAAGCCTGGCACCATTGACCGTCCACGATTGCCTGGCCTCGAGTTCGCTGCGCGTCCGGGCGCTTTCCCGAAGAAATCCGGCCAACGTACCCAACATGCGCCCGAGGTCGGAGCCGCCCACTTCCCGGGTCATGCGAAGTGCCTCGATGATCCGGTCAGCCACCGGATCCGCCAGGCGGTCCTTGAGTTTGTTTACCGCCGCATCGAACTGCCCGCCCGACCTATAGTCGGCACCAAAATCCAGGAACAGGCTCCGCAGTTCGTCCGGCCCGTTGTGTCCAAGCTGGATCAAGGCCTCCGGCAAAGCCAGTCCGGCGCGAATGGCGGATCTGAGGTGGTCAACAACATCGGGCCACAGTTGGCGCAGGGTGGCACGGCGTTTCCGCGCCCGCCGACGCACGAGTCCAAAAGGGATCCATGCGCCAAAGATTCCGAAACAAAGGCAGACGGGCAATGACGCCGTCACAACGAAGAACAGAAGCATCGCGATGACTCCGCATCCAGTGCAACTGAGAAGGAGGCCGGCACTAGTGACCTTTTCTATGCCTGCCGAGAGCAAGAGAAGTTCCAGCCGTCGTGGACGGGGTTCCCTGGCCCGGACCTCTGGCGGATGCTCCCAGGTGGACCACCAGATAAGTAAAGCTCCACCTCCGCAAAGGATCCCCAATAGCGGGGCCATCAGTTCAGCTCCAGCAGCGCGGCCACATCAAAACCAGCCACGGCAAACTTTTCGACCGCCGGCATGGAGTTGGCTTTGGGCTGTAACTGCCCTTCAAGCATGCGGAACACCACCGAGGATTCGATGACCCCGTTTTCCACACGGCGTCCCAACGACAGGATTTCGGTGACCTGCCTGCGCCCATTGGCCTGCCGGGCACAATGCACCACCAAGTCAATGCACGAGGCAACTGTGGGAAGGACGAACGCGCTGGAAATGTTCGCTCCTGCCAGTAGAGGCAGGGTGCAAATCTTGGTGACGGCGTCATGGGCCGAATTTGCATGGACCGTGCACATACCGGGAAGTCCGGAATTCAACGCGATCAGCATGTCCAGGCTTTCGGCTTCGCGGACTTCGCCAACCACCAGGCGGTCAGGCCTCATGCGAAGGGCTTCCTTAACGAGCCTTCGCAGTGGAATTTCTCCGTGACCTTCCAGGTTCGGTTGCCTGCATTGGAGACCCACGACGTCACGCAGAGGGAGCTGCAATTCAAAGATCTCTTCAACGGTTACAACGCGCTCACGTGAGCCAATGCTTGCTGAAAGGCAGTTCAACATGGTGGTCTTCCCTGCCTGGGTGGCACCGGAGACGAGGATGTTGAGTCCGCTTGCAACGGCTGCACCAAGGAACCTGGCAGATTGGGGTGTGAGGCTTCCCAGTTCGACGAGATGTTCAAGCCGGTTCGCCCTGGCGATGAACTTTCTGATGTTGACAGCCCAGTGCTTCCTGGTCACGTCAGGAATGGCGACATGCAACCGTGACCCGTCCGGCAGGGCCGCATCCACGAACGGCGACGACAGGTCCAGCCGCCGCCCCGAACTCTTGAGCATCCGTTCGACGAGGTCCCGGATTTGCTGCCCGGTCAGGGTGATTCCCGTCAGCTCGGACTCTCCATTACGCGCGACATAGATTTCGTGCGGCGCGTTGATCCAGATTTCCTCAATTCCAGGATCATCCAGGAAGGGCTGAAGCGGACCAAATCCCGCTACGGCGTCAAAGACGTGCCTGCGGGCGGTGTCCAGATGTCCCAATGGCGGAAGCGGTCCAAGGAGAGCCCTTTCGTCATAATCATTGACCGCGTCCTCAACCAGGCGTCGGACTTCCGCGGTTTGTTCGAAGGGGTCCAAGCCGCGGCGTCTGATGAGTTCGCGGACCTCACCCTCTACAATCCCAACGGCCTCCATATTTCCCCCAAAACCTTCGCGTCCGTATCCGAGAGGCGTATCTCGAATGACCTACGCTATGGGAGCCACTCCCACGGGCCAAGTCCCGTTTGGGCGGTTGTGGATAACTATTGGAACAAGAGTCCCTTCAGCATCGCCTGTACCACTAGTCACTCCAGTTTCGGAATGTTAGGGTAAAGCCCGTTAGGAGCTGGCCTTTGGTCCCATGCGCAGGCGCCCGCCCCGGAGCTTGTCAGCAAGCCACACCATGCGCCGCTGAGCCGCGGCACAGGGCCGGAATTGGATATGACAAGAACCCCCGTAGAGTCGGTCCGCCGCATGCCGTTTGCAAGGACTGGAATCGCCATTTGCCTGGTCCTCCTTGCGGGGACTTTTCCCGGCATTCCTGCATGGGCGGAGGACTCCGGCCCGCGCCCTGCTCCCGCGCCCATCGCTGCGCAGACGCCGCCCGCAGCGGACTCGCCCGTTCCATCCGGTTCCGGGGGCCCCTCGAACAGCGCCCCGTCGAACAGCGCCCCGACGGTGACCAACCAGCCGCAGACGCCCACCGCCGTCGAACCTTCACCTGCTGTTGCTCCACAGCCGGCCGTGGGCCCCGCTGTGGACGATCCAGCTGCGCTGCCAACCGCCAAAGCAATGCCTGGCAATGCTCCGGACGCCGAGACCATGAAGGCGGCAATGCGCGCCGCAATTCCGGCCGGCGGGGCAGAAATGGGGCAGCGCTCCCCCAGGGTCATGGCGGCAAAGCAAGGCAACGGAAATTCCGGGCCTGCCGGCGCACGCACAGTGGGACAGGTGGTGCCGATGGACGCCGATCCAGGTCACTGGAGGCCAACCATCGGTATCCAAGGACAGGACGTCAGCGCGCACCAGGGCAACGTCGACTGGCAGAGCCAATGGAACGAAGGATCCCGCTGGGCTTACGTAAAGGCCTCCGAGGGCAACTATTACCTGAACGAAAACTATGCACAGCAATACAACGGCTCCCGCAACGCCGGCATGGTTCGCGGCGCCTATCATTTCGCCATCCCCAACTGGTCTTCGGGTGCGGACCAAGCGAGATACTTCGTGGCAAATGGCGGCGGATGGACAGCGGACGGTTACACACTTCCTCCTGTCCTGGACATCGAATACAACCCCTACGCCGGACGGACCATCAATGGCTTCTACTTCGGCAACACGTGCTACAACATGTCCAAAGCACAGCTTGGCCAGTGGGCTGCCGATTTCGGCAATACAGTCAAAGCCCTCACGGGGCGCTTTCCCGTCATTTACAGCACGACTGACTGGTGGAATACGTGTGTAGGAAACTCTACGTTCGGGAGTTACCCGCTCTGGATCGCCTCGTACTGGAACAACCCCACGAACTCTCCTGGATCCTTGCCCGCCAGCTGGGGCAACTACACCATGTGGCAGTACAGCAGCACCGGGCCGTTCGAAGGTGATTCCAACATCTTCAACGGCAGCTACGATCAGCTGAGGACGTTTGCCCGAGGCGCCTCAGCACCCTCCAACCCATCCATCAAGTCCGGCGCCGATCTCCTGGCTACAAGCTCAACCGGCAGGCTCGATGTATTTCCGGCCGATGGAAGTGGCCGGATAACTGGTCCATTTGCCATCGGTTCGGGGTGGACCGGCGCAAAATCGCTGTACGTCGTCGACTGGAACCAGGACGGCGTCCAGGACATCCTTTCCCAGTGGTCCGACGGAACATTGAAGGTCTTCCGGGGTGCTCCCGGCGGCAGCTTCTATGCTCCCATCCAAGTCGGCTCCGGCTGGCAGGAGATGTCCCTGACAGTGGGCTGGTGGAACTCCAAAGATGCCTATCCGGGCGTAATTGGACAGGACTATCTGGGCAATCTGTACCGGTACCCCAACACAGGAGGTGGAGCGCTTGGGGGTGGCGCCTTAATTGGGACAGGCTTCAGCGGCCACCAGCTGAACCAGATCGACTTCGATGGCGACGGTAGTCAGGACGTCGTCACGCGCACCTCTGACGGCACCCTTCGCCTGTATCGTTCGAATGGCTTGGGCAGCTTCCTCAACCAGGCCGCCCAGGTGATCGGTTCCGGATGGAATGGCATGACGTCAGTCAGTTCAGCAATCGGCTTCAGCGGCGCCGGCTCCCAGGGACTGCATGCCCGCACCGCCAATGGTGACCTTTACTATTACCCGGCCGTCGCGGGTTCGTGGGGCGACCGGAGCCTCATCGGACTGGGCTGGGATGACGCGGTCCGGATCAGCGACGCTCCACTGGATGTTGAGACAACACTTGGCATCGACCAGGAGGACGTGGTCGCGGTCCGTACCGATGCCAACCTCTACCGCTATCCCGGCACTGGTACCACTGCGCTTCTGCCGGAGGACCTCATCGGAACAGGGTGGACCGGCCTGAAGGCCGGGTTCGTCACGGATTGGAACGGAGACGGCGCCCTGGACATCGTGGCGCAGTGGTCAGACGGCCGGCTAAACGTCTACCCGGGCAGGACAGGCAGCGGTTTTGGGGCTCCCATCGCCCTCGGCAGTAACTGGAAGGACTGGACGCTCAGCGTTGGGACATGGAAAAAGGCCGATGCACATCCCGGAATCGTAGGGTACGACTCCACGGGTCGCCTGTACTACTTCAGCAACCCCACCGGAAAGACGGTGTCCACCGGTATCGCCATCGGAGTCGGTTGGACTGGCTTGGACATAGTTCAAATGGACTTTGACAAAGACTCCAATGCCGACCTCCTGGCGAAAAACGCAGCTGGCGATCTGAAACTGTACCGTTCCAACGGCACCGGCAATTTCATGCAGGAAGCTGCAGCGGTGGTCGGAACAGGCTGGAACGTCATCACTGGTTTCGGTGCCATCCGCGGATTTGCCGGAGCCGGCTCCAGCGGTGTCATCGCCCGGACCACCATAGGCGAGCTGCGGTACTACCCTGTGGGTTCGAACAGTACGTGGGGAACACCAACACGGATCGGCACAGGCTGGAATTCCTTGACGATTCTGGCACCAGCGGCAAAATAGTACGCAGAAAGTCCACTTCCGGGGGCCCTTTCGTGGAAATCTTCCACGAACGGGCCCTCCGTTGTTCCCGGCGGACTGCGGGGGTTCCGACGGCGATAAATATCGCCTGGAAGCGGCCTAAATTGCTGGATCACATGGTCTAATGAAGGTGGTCTCACGTATTGGCTGTTCAGCGCTTTCGGGATATGGACTTTGTTTGGGGGCAGGCAAGGATCACCCATTGCGCACAATCAAGGAGTGATCTTTTATGGCGTTTCGAGTTGGAACTGCAAGCGCTGACATTACGCCTTCGCTGAGCACCAATCCGTATATGGCCGGATATGGCACCACCGATGGCGGACGCGAGGCCACCAGCAGTTCGCCGTTCGAGCCCCTCTATGCCCGGGCGATCCTCATCTGGGAAGACACGCATCCCCACATCATCATCTCGTTGGACGTTCTGGCGCTGCCTCGGGCCATGCATCAACGGATCCGCGACAGGATCATTCAACTCGCAGGTTGGTCCAGCAGCGACATCCTGATCCAAGCGACGCACACGCATAACGGTCCCGCCCTGATTGACACTTTGCATCCCTTCATGGCCTATGGACTGGCAGATTTGGGTTTGATCCGCTCATACAGTGACGACCTGGAAGACGTTGTCGTGAATCTTGCCCAGGAAGCCCTGGATGCCGATCAAATTGCGGTGACCTTCGACTACAAAGTCTCAACCCAGAATTTTTCCGGGAATAGAGTGGGGCTTCCCTATACAGAAACGGCCGTTCCCATTCTCGTGGCCAGGCGCGGCAACGGCACACCTGCAGCTGTGATTTTCAGCTACGGATGCCACCCCATCAGTGCAGGTTTGCGCACGCTGTTTGACGGAGATTTCGCAGCAGGTGCCTGCAATTACATCGAGAACCGTAACCCGAATTGTTTTGCCATGTTTGTGCAGGGACCCGCTGGGGACCAGGACCCGGGCGGAGTCCGCAGCTGGGAGCTCAGGGACCAGCATGGAGACGCCCTCGGCGCCACGGTCAATTCAAGCATGCAGTCGGCCGGCCGGGCACTCAGCGGCCCGATGGTGACGCGGTACCAGGAGGTGCAGCTTCCATTGGACATCACAGCGACGGCCAGCAACCTGGCCGCCGTGCGTGCCGCCTATGTGGCCCGTTTGGGGAACCCCGATGGCCAGCCGCAGTGGTACCAGCGTCACGCGCAGGTAATGATCGGACGCATCGACAGCAATAGCTACAAGACCGCGGTGCCCTCCCCGTTCCAAGTGTGGAAGTTCAACGGAAGCCCCCAGCTGAAGATCGCCATGATCGGCGGCGAGCTCGTCAGTGGATATGGGGCGTATTTCCGGAATCGCAACGGCGGAACCAATGGCATCATCGTCGGCGGATATGCCAATGAATCCTGCTGCTACATACCAAGCAATGAATTTTTTCCGCCCAACATGCCACTCGGCAGCTATGAGGGTGGCTGGGAGCCGGATTACCCGGGAATTGCTGGTGGTTCAATGACCGTCTATGGGCACCTTGCCCATTTCAAGGCGGGTACGAATGGCGTGGAAACCACCCTTATCAATGCGATGAATACTTTGCTTGCCTGAAGCGACTGACACAATAAAGGGCGCGGCCCCCAAGGGGTCCGCGCCTTTTACTTTCAAGTTGATTGCGCACCAGGCGACTATGCGGCTATCCGGGCACTTCTGACTTAAGCCACTTGGTGAGCACAGCCGCCTGCGGCGCCAGCGGCGCAAGCGTCAGGGCACCCTTCACAACAGGAACCCCATATGCGCCGAGCGAGGCTGCGAGTGTCCTGGGGTTGGTCCGGGTACAGGCTTTGATGATGCGCAGACAGAGAGCAGAGGCATCGCCGGGAGCGGCACCCGCTGCAAGGGCGGCATTGACTGCGGCTGTCTCCTCCGCAGTCAGGATATGTGGCCCTTTTCCGACATAGTCGACCTGGCAGTCAGTGACGTGCATATACCGGGTGGATGCCCAGACTTCGTCCAGGCTCGAGAACTTGCCTATGAGGCTGCCATCGGCCGCCGTACACGTGAACTGGTAGCGGGTCAGGGGTTCCGGACGTTCCCGGCGGATTTTGTCGTCGTTCGCGACCACAGGCGCCATATCAAGTGCGGCTGGTTGGGAAGTATCTACATTGGTTCCTGAGCAACCGGCCAAGGCAATAGCTGCCACGCCGAACTGAAGAACACTGCGCCTGCGCATGTCCACCGAGGGATCCCCACTTCATTCGGATGCTCCCCAGCTCCGCATGCATTGGTTATTCGCCCCAAGCCGTCTCCGGCTGCGTCTTAGTACATCTTCCCCCAAATTCCGCATTTGTCACTAGTAAAGTTTTGGCCGGCAGCAAGATCGACGCCTTCGCCCGCTGCTGGAGGTCCTCCCTCGGCGGCAATGGCACCGCGCGCGTCCGTTACGGACCACCTGCAATCTACTGCGGACGGGCCTTGCTTGACGACTTGATATTTGCCGGGTTGCACCGAATCTCCAACAGCGTGGCTGCCATCAGCCATCCGTGTGCCATCGGCCCACGCTGCGATGATTTTGCCCTGCGGCGCGTCCGGGCAGAGTGAGGCCGCTGCAAGCAACGTCCCGTGCCCGGCTTCCTCAAAACCGCCCGGCCCGCTTTCATCACTGACCCGCGTACAGAGGCGGAGGACGTCCAACATCACTGCAAGTCCGTCATCGTCGCCCGCTCCCTGGGGTGCCGCCGTCGAAATTGCTTCTGTCTCCCGGGGGGTTGGCTCGAACGGCTGCGGTCCTGTGTAAGTGACTTCGCAGGAGCCCATCCGCGTGTAGTTGGTGGCAGCCCAGACCTCGGCGAGACTCGACAACTGGACTTCCGGGGAGGCGTCAAGGCTCGTGCATCGATAGGCGTAGCGGCCAGGTTCATCACCGTCGCCCAAGGGCTCGCCGTCACCTGTGGTGCCACTACTGGGAACCGACGACGGCGACTGGCTGGGCTCCGCCGTCGCGCTGGTGGTTGCGGTGGCTGTTGTTGTCGACGACGTACCAGTTCCCGGGGGTGGTTGGGGCGATGGAGTACAGGCGACCAACAGCATCACCAGCGGCACCACCATCGGAAACAGTCTGCGCATTCTGACCTCCACCTCAATCGTGCGGGGCAGTGTATGTGCGGTCAAGGGATGTGCGGTCGAGACGTCGGGAAAGGCGACGGTGAAGAAAAAACGTCCCACATCAAAAAGTACCTAGTGACAAATGTGAAAATTGGGGGAAGATGTACGTAGACGCAGCCGGAAACGGCGTGGGGCGAATAACCAATGCATGCGGAGCTGGGGAGCATCCGAATGAAGTGGGGATCCCTCGGTGGACACGCGCAATCGCAGTGTTCTTCAGCTTGGTTTGGCGTGTCTTGCGTTCGCCGGTAGCTCCAGAACATCTCATGGAAACTCCCATCCCTCCGCGCTCAGCGGGATAGTTGGCCGATGGCATCGCCATAAACTCACCGCATTGATCGCTTCGGCTTGCCTGGCTTCGGCAGCGCTCACGGGTGTATTCACAGCAGGGCCCGCCAACGCGGACCAAGCCCGCCAAACCATCGCCGTGGGACTCACAAAGGCCGCTGGTTCGGTGGTGGACCCGGCCGGAAGGATCTGGGTCTCGGACGCGCGTGCCGGATTCTGCCGGGTGACCGAAGCTGCGGGCGCTACACCAGGCGGCCTCGAATCAGCTACCTGCCTCGGGGGCACCCTGACTGGCCATAAAAAGGGGCCCGCGTTGGCCGGAGCTCCTGCCATGATTGATCCGTCTCCCGCCAATCGCGGCTCGGGCGACGAAATCGCGTTCATTCCGGATGCCGCCGTCGGAAGTTCCGAGGTAGTCCGCGCGGTTTGGAAGCCCGGCACAGGCATCTTCGACTATGACAGCCAACTGACCATTTTCGACGGAGACCTCCGTCCGAATGCCGTCAGTGACGGCCCCGATGGCAACATCTATTTGTCGTTTGGCAATGCCCGCTCGATTGTGAAGATCGCGGACCCAACGGCCCTGCATCCGAGCATCGAATCCATCGCCTCGGTTGGCTCAAGCTCCTTGGGCCTTGCTGCCACGTACCGCAACAGCGCGGGCAGAGTCGTGGTTTACGTCGCTGAAACGTCAGGACTGACCATGTTCACGGCACCCGAGGACGCGGAGCTGACGAACTTCGTACCAGCGCCGGTCTACAACGTCGGCAAGCCGACGGCCATCTACTACGATCGGCAGGCACCAAAGGTCCTGTACACGGGAACGGGTATTGGAACCACTACTGCCGACGCCGGCAAGGACACAGTTTCGCGTATTGACCTGGCTACCAACGCCGTCGACAACCAATGGGCCCTCGGTTTCAGCAAAATTGGTGGTCTGTCAATGCGCAACGGCAAGCTCCTGCTCATGGAAGACCCGGGTCAGCTGGATCCTGCCAAGCCAACCCAGCAGGGACGATTGCTCACCCTGGGTGGCGTCGTACCTTCGATCGTGAGCGGCCCGACGGCGGCAGACGGAACCCAGGCAGCCAACCCGGCCTTCACCAACGACTCCACTCCTACTTTCACAGTGGCCTCAACGCCTCCGGGCGGCGCCCTTGAATGCAGTCTCCAATTGAGCACCGCAACACCGGTCTGGCAAGTGTGCACGGGTGGCACGTTTACGCCTGCCACCGCTCTGACCAACGGTGCCTACACATTCTCCGTTCGTGCGGCGCCGTCAGGGCTTCCCGTGTCCCGGGCATTCACGGTTGATCTGACCGCCCCCGCCGCTCCCGTGATCACCTCACCCGCGGCTGGAGCAACGGTCAATGGTGCGCCCGTCCTTGGCGTGACCTCGGAGACGGGCACTGTCCTGTCCTGCTCGGTCGATTCCACGACGAGTTTCACAGCCTGCAGTAACGGGTACGTCTTCAACCTCAGCACCGAGGGCCAGCACGTCCTTCGGGTTCGGGCGACGGACATGGCAGGCAATATCAGCACTGTGGCATCGGTGAGTGTCACCACGGATTTGACCGCACCACAGGTGTCCATCAGTTCTCCTGTAGAAGGCGCAACAGTCGGCACCTCGCCGTCGTTCGTCTTTGCCTCGACGTCCACGGATGTTGCCGGATTCAGGTGCAAGCTGGGCGCAAACGCCTTCACGGAGTGCACATCGCCAAAGTCGTACACCAACGTACCCGGTGGCACTTTCACATTCGTAGTGGAAGCGCGGGACAACGCAGGAAACACTTCCACAGCAACCAGGAATGTCACTGTCTTCGCTGCGGACACCACGCCACCTGTGGTCTCTGTCGATCCCGTCGGAGGAACGTACGGGGCAAACAAGACCATCAGCCTCACGGCGAACGAAGCAGCCACCATCTACGTGACCACCGACGGCACGACGCCTACAACGTCCAGTCCTGTCTACTCCGCACCGATACCGTTGACGTCCTCAATGACGTTGAAGTATTTCGCACGCGACACCGCGGGCAACTCATCAACGGTAGCGACGCAGACGTACGTCCTTGACAACACTGCCCCGGTTCTGACCGTTACGCCCGCCGCCGGAGCATACGCATCAGGGCAGCTTGTCACCATGACTTCCAGCGAACCTGGAAGCATCCTCTACACAACGGATGGCACGACGCCTGCTACCGCAGTCACGGGAAGCACGAAAGCATACTCGAGCCCATTCCCGCTCACGGCAAACACCACCGTAAAGGCCCTTGCCGTGGACGCATATGGAAATGCTTCTGCCGTCACTACCAACGCCTACACGGTCTTGGACACCACCCCACCGGTGGTCACTGCGACTCCGCCCGGGGGCAGTTACCCGGTGAACCAGCAGATCACGCTCACTGTGAATGAAGCGGGATCGAGCATCTACTTCACAACCAACGGCACCACTCCGACTGCCACAGATGCCAACAAGTACGCCACAGCCATCACGCTGACGGCTGCGATGACCCTGAAGTACTTCGCAGTGGATCCGTCCAACAACAGTTCGGCAATCATCAGCCAGGCCTACACCGTGACGGCGCCTCCGGCCAACACATGGAAGGACTACACCGGTGACGCAAAGAACGACGTCGTGGCACGGGACAGTGGCGGCACGCTATGGCTCTACCCGGGTAATGGCAGCGGTGGTTGGCTGACGCAACGTTCGATGGGAACTGGTTGGAACACGCTGAACGCGATCGTTCCCACCAAGGACTTCAACGGTGATGGACGAAGCGACGTCCTGGCACGCGATACCAATGGCGTCCTCTGGCTCTATCCCGGAAACGGGACCGGCGGGCTCCAGCCCAGGGTACAGGCCGGCACCGCTTGGGCGGGCATGACGCTCATCCTCGCGCCGGGGGACTTCAGTGGCGATGGCAAGGCCGATGTGTTGGCGCGGGATTCGGCTGGTGTCCTATGGCTCTACCGCGGAACCGGTACTGGTGGCTTTGCATCCAGCGCCCAGATTGGCACCGGCTGGAACTCCATGACGGCCATCCTGAGTACCGGCGATTTCAACGGCGACACCAGGACTGATGTCCTGGCCAGGGACACGTCGGGAATCCTATGGCTCTATCCAGGCAACGGTGCAGGCGGTTGGCTGAGCAGGGTCCAGGTGGGAAGCGGCTGGGGCGGGATGACTGCGATCCTGGGCCCCGGCGACTTCAACGGAGACGGCAAGAACGATGTGCTTGCACGCGACTCCGGTGGCAACCTCTTCCTGTACCCCGGCAACGGAACATCAGGATGGCTCTCCCGGAGCCAGGTCGGATGGGGCTGGGGAGGGTTCACGTCGCTCCCCTAGCAGCACAGACGTGACCCCGGCAGGAAAGAGAAGGGAGGGCCAGGACGCCAAGCGTCCTGACCCTCCCCCTTTTGTTGCAGGAATTCCCTACGTACGTTCCTTCATGGGATGCATCGTTGGTCTGTTTGGACTTGCCTGTATGTCCAGCTGGAGGGATACCAGCAGCATCTGAACTCCCAGAACAAAGGGCACCACAGCCAACATCACCGATCCTGCGGTAGGAGATCCTACGCTTGCGGCGAGAACCCATATCCCAGCCACGAGGCCCATGACGATAAGTGCGATGCCTGCGATCAACAGAAGAGCCACGGCTGAGAAGGACCAAACCATGTACTTCCACCAAACACGGCGCCAGAAGCCGCCAAAGAGCATGGCCAGCAGCTCGGGGATCACCTTCCGGAGCTTGATGCTGGAAACCTCATTGCCGTAAACAGCAGGAATCGGGACATCCACAATCGGTACATCGAGGATATTCAGGTGAATCAGGAGATCGTTTTCAAAGCTGTAGCGTGCGGCCACCTTATTCATTGGCAGGCGGCGAAGAACTTCCGTCCGGATCGCCGTGTAGCCATTCTGGGGGTCGAAGATGTGCCAGTAACCCGAGGCTAGTTTTGTCATGAACGACAAAACGATGTTGCCAAAGATGCGGTAGCCAGGCATACCGGCAAAAGACTCACCTGAAAAGAAGCGGTTGGCCTTGGCAAAGCCGTAACCATCCACCACGGGATCGAGCAGCTGGGGCAGGTACTCCGGATCCATCTGGGCATCGCCGGCCATCACGACGTTGATGTCGGAGCCCAGCTCCATTGCCGCTTTATGCGCCGTCAGGACGGCGCCACCCACACCTTGGTTGACCTCATGCCGAATCAAGGTGACCCTGCCGTCATCCGCCCGAAGGGCAGCCCCGGACGTGTCGTCCGGGCTGCAGTCATCAACAATGACAATGTCATCGACGAAATCAGGCATCGTTTCGATCACCTGTGCGATGTGGTTCTCTTCTTTATAGGCCGGTACTACCGCGGCAATTCGAACGCCTCGATACATCGATTATCCTTCGCTGCTGTTAGGTGTGAATTTCTGTGCTGGCGCGTCAGTGCCGGACGCGCCATCTGTCTGTCCGCTGGCGCTCTTCGGTTGCTTCTTTTGCGGGAAGATCCAGTGCTTGTAGATGAAGTAGTTCCATCCCATGGTCACAATCGTCGCAACCACTTTACCGGCAACATATCCGGCACCCAGGAACTGGAAGAGCTCCACGATTCCCATGACCGCCACGGTGTTGAAGGCCAGGAGCCCGGAGTACCGCAGCACTCCACCCAGAGCCGTTCCGCCTCCCCCGAAGGCAAAGTGGCGCTGCAGGAAGTAGTTGAAGAAGAAACTACCCCAGAATCCTGCGCCCGTGGCCAACCAAAGGGGCCAACCAAACACTTGGAAGCAGAGCGCCAGCAGACCAAGATCCACAATGAAGCTCAGACCGCCCACCACGAGGAATCTGAACAAACTGGACGAGAGGAACTTTTTGATGAATGCCTTCATTGGTTAGCAGATCCTTCCAAGCGGGGCGATGCCATCGGGTTTCCGGTTCTCGAGGATTCCCGGGACTCCGTCAAGCTGCACGCGGTCCTTGGAAGCGGCGTCGAAGGCTTGTTTGCCCCCCGGTAACTGGGACCAATCGATCTGGTACAGGGCTGCGTTTCCATCACGCACAACAAGCTTCAAGTAAGGGATGGAATCAGGATGGGTCAAACCCGCCTTGGGCTCATCCCAGGCCCGGATCCGGCCGTCGGCTATGTACACCCATTCGATGCCAAGCTCTGAGGCGGCTGCCCGTGCGTCGGGATCCGTCGCCAACTCAGGGAGCTTTTGAAGGACAAGCAGCTGGCGGTTCGTAGGAAGTATTTCGAAGTGCCGGATCATGGGCATTCGGTTCCCGAGTGCATACATCCATACGGAGCCATCGCAGGAGTCATTGAGCACTGTGGCGTCCTGGGGAACGTATTGGTCAATTTTGCTCAGCAGGTCCACTTCGGACGAACTGAGGGTGGGGCCATCAATCTTTGTATTGATGTTGATGCGTTGGGCATTTTGCTTGAAGTATGGGATCGCGCCAACCCCGCATACCAACAAAACGGCGACGGCTGCCGCGGCCGTGATGACGTGGTTCGGCCTGCGCCCGTCCTTGTTCCCGGATTCATGGGATCCTGCCCGTCGATTGCGGAACCGCCGAACAGCCCACTCGATTGCCTCGCCTGACTGGGCAACGCCCAAGCCCGCAAGCGGCACGAGCAGCATGACAAGGATGCCGAAAATGCGCCATTGATCGTCGTAGAAAGGTGCTGTCAGGTTCAGGAAACGGGGGCTCTCGCTGCCCATGGTGTATACCGACAGAAATGCAAAAGCCAGGACCGGACCGAAGTACCACCACATGCGGATCCTGAAGGCAACAGCAAGGCAGCCAAGGGCAACGAGCGTGGTCAGGATCGGCATTGCCATGGAGCCATGGTTCAGGAAAACAATGTTCTGAATGGCACCGTTGCGATCAGTATCCGGTGCCCACATCATCTTGGAAACGCGCTCGGATTCCTTGAGCATCTGGGCAATGATCGGCAGGCCGATGATCGCCGCCAGAACCCCTGACACCGCCAGATAGACAGTAATGCCCAGGATCCTGCCCCTGCGCCGTATCAGTGCGGAGAGCAGCCAGAAGAACAGGACCGGCAGTACTACGAATGCCAGGGAGGGGTGCACGGCAATAAGGCCCACTGCGCCGAAGGCAATGCCCAGGACCCAGAACTTTTGCCGCTCCAAGGCACCTTTGACTGCCAGGAAGACGAAGGGACCCACCAACAGCATGCCGGCGAAAAATGGAATCAACGGGCCACGCCACAGTAAGTCGTACGGGTAGACCGTGAACCATCCCGAGACTGCAGCCGCGGCGGCGACGGCAACCGGCCGGCGTGTGAGGATCATGGTTAACGCCATGGCGCTCAGGGGCAACTGAACAGCCATCATCACCAGGACGAAAACATTCAGGAACACCGGGATGCTGACAGCACTCATTGGCCAGAACAGCGCGAGCACGGCGTGGAACGCAATCGGGTAGCTCCTGATGGGGGCATCAGAAATAGTGGTGTCGTAGTAGGCGAAGTTGCCCGCTATGGCGGGATCCCATTCATGATTGACCGATATAAGCCGGATCATGTTTGCGTGCCACGGAATGTCCCAGTCCTGGTTTATGCCCAGGAGGCCCTCAGTACCGACAAACCATGACACGGCGGCGACCGCTCCGCCCGCAAGAAGGCCTACGAGCAGGATCCACCAGGAGCCGGCAAATCGGTGCTTACCGAAAATACTTGGCTGTGTTCGGAGACGGGCCTGGAACTTGTCAGGGAATCTGCGCCTCAACAGAAGGCGCAAACCCAACAGGACAGCTGCCAACACCAACAGAACGGCGGATACAGGAAGCAGCTGCCAGCTCAACCCCAGGGAATTCCCCATCACACCGATGACCGTCAGGGCACCCATGCCCAACAACGGTGCCACGACGGGCAGGAGGGTTCGGCGCACTCCCAGCGCTTCTCCGAGAAGCCAGCCTGGACCCCACCACAACACAACGATGAGGAGTACACACAACAGCAGCGGGCCGATACCCATTCCTACGATCGCCTTTCTTAGATGCTTCCACTAGCCATCCCTTGACAGACGACTCTTGCTATTGGATGCCGGACTTAGTTGCGTTCCCGCAGCCAGGCGACAGCCTGGTCAGCCGGACCTTCGAATTGGACAGTTCCGGAGGATAAGACGACTCCCCTGTCGCAGATCCGCGAAATCATATCCAGGTCATGGCTGACAACCACCAGGGTCCTGCCTTCGTCGGACAGCTGCTTGATTTTGGCCAGGCACTTCCGCTGGAAAGGTTCATCGCCAACAGCAAGGATCTCGTCCACAAGGAAGATGTCCGGCTGCGTGTGGACTGCCACTGCAAAAGCAAGGCGCAGGAACATTCCGGAAGAATAGAACTTCACTTCCGTGTCGATGAACTGCTCGATTTCCGAGAAAGCGACGATCTCGTCGAATTTCTCGTTGATCTCCTGCTCCGTCATTCCAAGGATCGCGGCGTTAAGGAAGACGTTCTCACGGCCGGACAAATCCGGGTGAAACCCGGCCCCAACCTCAATCAGGCCCGCGACCCGGCCTTTGGTCCGCACCGTGCCCTTATCCGGAAGGATGACCCCTGAAATCAACTTAAGCAACGTGGACTTGCCGGAGCCATTGAACCCCAGAAGGGCCACTGTCTCCCCGTCCTGTATCTCGAAGCTGACATCGTGCAGGGCATCGAACTTCTTGGTGAGGTCACCCTTGCGTCCCTTGACGAGCCACACAAGCGTCTCTTTAAGGGAGTGCGAGTGACGCAGATTAAAGGTCTTTTTCAAACCCTTGACTATGACGGCGGCGCCCACTCAGACCTCCTGCGCAAAATGGCCTTCGAGCCGGCGGAACACCAGCTGGCCGATGATAAGGAAAACTGCGGCCATGCCCAGTCCAGCCAACCCCGTCAACATCAGATGAGGCGGCAGCTCTACGGGCTTGGTGACCGTCGGGTACCAGAACGCCCAGTGGAACAATTCCACCGCCACGGTCACCGGGTTGAGCTGGTAGATCGTCAGGACCCAGTCCGGGGCAAGACGACGGATCATGGTCCAGTCATAGAGCACGGGTGAAGTCCAGGTGACGATCATCATCAACATGTCCACGATGTTCTCTGCATCGCGGAAAAACACGTTGATGGCACCTGCCAGGAGGCCCAGGCCAGTGGCTGTTACGGCCACAATGACGAAGCCCAGCGCTGCACCCACCAGCTGCATCACATCTGGTCGCCACCCGTTGAAAAGGGCAGCAGCCAGCAAGACCACCAGCTGGGGAAGGAAATGCACGGCAGCGACCCAGACCGACGCCACGGGAAAAAGTTCGCGAGGCAGGTAGATCTTTTTCACCAACGCGGCATTCCATACGATGGAGCGCGTAGCGTTCGAAAACGCTTCCGTGAAGAAATTGACCACGATGACGCCGGAGAACATGTACAGGGCGTAGTTGGGAATCTGGTCCCCCACGCGAAGCACGATGCCCAAGGCAAAGAACAGAACCAAGTACTGGACCAACGGCTTCACGTATGACCAGGCCAGACCCAGCACGGAGCCCCGGTAGCGGACCCTGAGTTCCTTGCGAACGATCAGTTTCAGGAGGTACCGGCGCCGGAAGACATCCAGCAGACCGGCACCTACCCCTGGAACAGCATAAATATCAGTGGAGTTGGCCATCGCTACTTTTTGGGCTCCGAGGCATCGAACGTCTCTCGCCAGGAATCCATCGATGTGATCTGGGGCAGCGCCGCACGGTATTGGGCGCGGAGCGTCTCCCAATTCGAGAAAAGCTGCGCGTGCAGCTGCGCTGTCTCAACCAAGAGCCGGCGTGCCAGCTTGGGGTCACGCTGGTACCACGACGCTCCTGTGCCATCTGCATTGGAGACCACTGCGCTGTCAAGATGCGCCAAACTCCACCATTTGCCGTCCTGATGCGCTACATGGGCTTCAGGGTTGGTCCTGGCAGAATCGCGGACCGGAGCAAGGGTCTGCTTAAGGACGGTCTTGACCGCCCAGGGCAGCAGGCCAAGTGCACCCGGCTGCTTGTAAGTCTGCGGCTTCTTCGGCGGACGCTTACGGAAGGACTCAGGGAATGCGCCGGGGTCGGTCTTGACCTGGGAGTCAACAAAGTCCTCGCGCATTGCACGGAGCTTGGGCATAGTGGTGGGCAGTTGCTCGTGAAGCTTGCCTGGCCCCTCCAGGACGTCCCGGAGAGCCATGACACGGGCTTGCTCGGGGTAGTACTGCATCGATACCAAATGCTTAATGTCCGTGTTCAGGCTTTCCCGGAAAATCCGGCCACCCTTGGGGAACGGCGAATGCAGAAGAGTCGCGATGAGCCTGTTGCGTTCGTGGTAGTAAGCCTGCCAGTCGACAGAGTCATCTTTATCAGCCCATGAGACATGCCACACCGCTGCGCCCGGTAGCGTAACGGTCGGGAAACCTGCCGCGCGGGCACGCAAGGAGTACTCGGCGTCGTCCCATTTGATGAACACGGGAAGGGACAGTCCGATGTTTTCGACGACGGTCTTGGGGATGAGGCACATCCACCAACCGTTGTAGTCAGCATCCCATCGGCGGTGCAGCAGTGGCGTTGAGCGAAGGCCTTCTGCGGAGAAGTCGTGATTTCCCAGGCCCTCCACGGGTCCCCAAAGGAAACGGTAAAAATTCACTACTTCGGCGTAGGCGTGCAAAACGGACTTGTTATACATGTCGAACATGTGTCCGCCGACGATGGTGGGCTTGCGGCATAGGTCGGCAAATGCGACCGCCCTGAGCACACCTTCGGTTTCAAGCTCAATGTCGTCGTCGAGAAGCATGACGTAGTCGCTCTTATCAGAGACGAGCATCTCGTACATGTTCCGGGCGAACCCACCCGAACCACCAAGGTTGCCCTGGTTGATGATGCGCAACTGCTCGCCCATGGAGGCAGCGACGGCGTCAAACCCGTCTTCGTCGGCCACCTTCTTGTTGCCTTGGTCCACGATGATCAGTTCCGCGAGGATTTCACGGAGACCGGAGTCGGCGTCGATCGACTTGATGGTTTCCAGGCAGTAGTCGGCACGGTTGAACGTTGTAACACCCAGCGTGACTTTCCCCTGGGGCCTGCCTTCATCAGGAACAGCCCAGTGGGCGCTCTTAAGTGTCATTCCATCGCCGCCGGCGATGAGGTCGAACCAGTACCAACCGCCATCGCCAAAGGGAGCGAGCGTAAGTTCGAAGTCGTTCGACGCAGTTCCCTCAACGAGGATCGAGTCGACGCGCTGCGACGCGCCGCGCGCGTTCGACCGGTAAACGATGACCGTTCCTTCGCCCTCGGTCTCGATGTGCAGAATCGTCTTTGTGGCGATGGTCCATTTGCGCCAGTAGCTCGCTGGGAAGGCGTTGAAGTAGGAACCAAAGGAAAGACGCTCACCCCGGCGCACCTGCACCGACCCGCGGTCCAGGATGTCCTCCGGGTGGAGTTTGCGGGCCATGCCCACTGCCTGAACAACTGCTGTGCCGTTGTCGTCCTGCTTGCGGATCTTATTGGTGTCCGGATCGACATACAGCGGCAGGGTATCGAGGTCGCGGTTGGCCGGGAAAACCACACGCTGGACTACTCGAAGGTTCTGCTCAGTCGACGTCGGGCTGTCTGCGGCTGTTGTGGCCGTCATGGCAGTCTCCTGGCTTTCATTTGTTGTGGCGGTCATGCGTCCACTCCACCACTTTCCAGCTTGGCGCCGCCCGTAAAGTGCGGCTTGATCTTGTTGTCGAACATCGACAGGGCCGAACCGATGGCCATGTGCATGTCCAAGTACTTGTACGTTCCAAGACGCCCGCCAAACAGTACAGACTTCTCGCCACGTGCAAGATCACGATAAGCAAGCAGCTTGCTGCGGTCTTCTGTTGTGTTGACAGGGTAGTAAGGCTCGTCGCCCTTCTCCGCGAAACGCGAGAATTCACGCATGATGACCGTCGCGTCCTTCGTGTAGTCGCGCTCAGGGTGGAAGTGGCGGAATTCGTGGATGCGGGTGAAAGCAGTCTCAGGGTCCGGGTAGTTCATCACCGGGCATCCCTGGAAATCCTCGATCGGCAGCACTTCTTCTTCGAGGTCGATCGTGCGCCAGGAGAGATCACCCTCGGCGTAGTCGAAGTAGCGGTCCACGGGGCCGGTGTAGATGACAGGAACCTGCCCAAGGACGGAAGAGCGGCCGAATTCGCCATCGTCAAAGAAATCCGTGTTCAGGACAACTTCGATGTTGGGGTTGTCCGCCATGCGCTCGATCCAGGCCGTATAGCCGTCAACCGGGAGCCCTTCATGGGTGTCATTGAAGTAACGGTTGTCATAGTTGTAGCGCACCGGGAGCCTGGAGATGATCTCCGCGGGAAGGTCCTTCGGGTCCGTCTGCCACTGCTTGCCGGTGTAGTGCTTGATGAATGCCTCGTACAGGGGCCGCCCGATCAGCTGGATACCCTTGTCATTGAGGTTCTGCGGATCAGTGCCGGCAAGCTCGCCCGCTTGCTCCGCAATGAGCTGACGCGCTTCGCTGGGGCTCATTGCTGCACGGAAGAACTGGTTGATGGTACCGAGGTTGATCGGCATGGGGTACACCTCGCCTTTGTGGCTGGTGTAAACCTTGTGCTGATAGCTCGTGAACTTGGTGAACCTGTTCACGTACTCCCAGACACGTTCATTGGACGTATGGAAGAGATGCGCGCCGTAGCGGTGCACCTCGATTCCCGTCTTCTCTTCATTCTCGCTGTAGGCGTTTCCTCCAATATGGTGGCGGCGATCAAGAACCGCGACCTTTAGCCCCAACTCGGTAGCGGCGCGTTCTGCAATGGTCAGGCCAAAGAAACCCGAGCCGACGACGACGAGATCAGCGTTCACAAACTCTCCTGTGTATTGGCGTGCGGGCACAGAAGTGCCCACGTCTACTGGTCAAGGCTACCCGACTTGGCCTGCGTTCCCCGTATCCGGGCCCATGGCCAAGCATGGGCGGCCGGGGTCCACAAACACCGAAGGGAGGCTGGCACATGGCCAGCCTCCCCCAAAGGCGATGCTTGATTTGGCGTATCAGAGGCAGATGACAGAGCCCGACTTCGCCGAGTCCAACACGGCCTCAGCAACCCGCAGGGTCTCCAGGCCTTCCGCCATCGTGACGATATTCATGGACTTTCCGAGGATTGCGTCACGGAACGCCTCGTGTTCCATTTTCAGCGGCTCCCGCTTGGCAAGGGCGAACCGCGTAGAGGATCCCTCGGAGACTCCCCGGAAGGCAGCGACGGAATCCCAGTCCGTCTGGAACGTTCCGTTCTCCACGAAGGTCAGGTCTGCGGAAATGGTGTCGGCGATGAAAGCTCCACGTTCACCCAGAACCACCGTTGTACGTTCCTTCATGGGCGACAACCAATTGACGATGTGATTGGTTACGACACCGCTCTTGAGGTGGCCAATGGCTGTGACCATGTCTTCATGTTCGCGGCCACTACGGGAGGTTGTGTGCGCTACGACGTTCACGAAGTTGCTCTGTGCGAGCCAGGCGGTGAGGTCGATATCGTGCGTGGCAAGGTCCTTGACCACCCCGACGTCGGCGATGCGTGACGGGAAGGGCCCCTGGCGCCGCGTGCTGATCTGGTAGACCTCACCGAGGTCACCGTTCCCGAGCCGCTCGCGAAGGCTTTGCAGCGAAGGGTTAAAGCGCTCGATGTGGCCGACGGCGCCGATGAGGCCTTTGGCTTCGAAGGCCTGGGCAATGCGTCCACCCGACTCGGAATCGTTGGCAATAGGTTTCTCAACGAGGCAGTGGATACCGGCTTCAGCAAGCCGCAACGCCACTTCCTCATGCAGGATGGTCGGTACGGCAGCCACTGCCATATCGATTCCCTGCTCAATCAGTTCCTCGACTGTGTTGTAGACAGTCAGGCCATCAGCAACATTGTGCGGATCGCCAAACGAATCCGCGACAGCAACCAGGTCAACGCCATCAAGCTCGCGGATAACGCGGGCGTGGTGGCGGCCCATCATACCCAGTCCGATGAGGCCTGCGCGGAGGTTTGCCACTAGCTTCCTGCCTTTGCGATGGCGTTGACAGCCGTCACGATGCGGTCCAGATCATCCTGGCTCAAAGACGGGTGCACCGGGAGGGACAGCACGCTGGCTGCGGATTCTTCAGTTACAGGCAGCTCATCCGATGTCTGGAAGGGCGCAAGTCGGTGGTTCGGGATGGGATAGTACACGCCACAGCCGACGTTGTATTCCTCTCGCAATGCCTTGGCGAAACCATCACGGTCCTCGGTAATGCGGATGGTGTACTGATGGTAGACGTGCTCATAGCCCTCGGCTACCTTCGGGGTGATGACGCCTTCGATGTTTGCGTCAAAGAATGCTGCGTTTTCCTGCCGCGTCTTCGTCCAGCCTTCAACCTTTGTCAGCTGGACGCGCCCGATGGCTGCATGAATGTTGGTCATGCGGGCGTTAAAGCCAACCAACTCGTTCTCGTACTGGCGCTCCATGCCCTGGTTGCGCAAGAGGCGGAGGCGACGTTCGACGTCGGCCAGGCCCGTGCTGACCATTCCGCCCTCGCCGGAGGTCATGTTCTTCGTGGGGTAAAGGCTGAACATGGCGAAGTCGCCGAAGGTCCCGACCTTCCGGCCGTTGACAGCGGCACCATGAGCCTGGGCTGCATCCTCGAACACTTTAACCCCGTGCTTGGCAGCCAGCGCGCCAATGGCATCAACATTGAAGGGGTGCCCATAGAGGTGGACAGGCATGATCGCTGCCGTGCGGTCGGTAATCTTCGACTCAACGGACGCAGGATCCAGCGTGTAGTAATCAGGGTCAACATCGGCAAAGACGGGCGTGGCTCCGGTCAGCGCCACCGAGTTGGCCGTGGCTGCGAACGTGAAGGAAGGAACAATGACTTCGTCGCCGGCGCCTATGCCGGCGGCCAGAAGGCCAAGGTGCAGTCCTGAGGTGCCGGAGTTGACGGCGACAGCTGCGCGGCCGTCAAGAAGTACTTGGGAAAATTCCTGCTCGAATGACGCAACCTCCGAGCCTTGGGCAAGCTGGCCGGAGGCCAGAACTGCCTCTACGGCCTTGCGCTCGTCGTCGCCAATGATGGGTTTGGCGGGGGGAATGAATTCGGGGCTCATGCCTCTACCTCTCGAAGTGTCTCGTTCTGTTCAACATATGTGGCGCCGGTTTCCGGGCATACCCAGTTCCCGCCAACGTTCTGCAGCGGGAAGCCCGCCTTACCGACCCAGCCCCGCCGCTTGGCCGGAACCCCGACCATCAGCGCGAAATCAGGGACATCTTTGGCGACAACCGCTCCGGCGGCTACGGTGGCCCAGCGTCCGATGGTCACGGGAGCGACGCATACGGCGCGGGCACCGATGGACGCACCTTCACGAATAGTGACGCCCACTGGCTCCCAGTCGTGTGCACTCTTCAGGCTTCCGTCCGGACCTACAGCACGAGGATAGGTATCATTCGTCAGCACGACTGCCGGACCGATAAATACGCCGGCCTCGAGTTCTGCGGGCTCGTAGACAAGTGCATAGTTCTGGACTTTGCAGTTGTCCCCCATCTTGACGCCGGTGCCGATGTAGGCACCGCGTCCGACGATGCAATTGACACCCAATTCGGCTTTCTCGCGGACTTGGGCAAGATGCCAGATCTTGGATCCATCACCAATTACCGCCTCGTCTGAAACATCGGCGCTCTCTGCAACCACTATCACCGGTGAAGGTCCCTTCTGATTGAGCACACGCGACAACGAGTTTCATCTTAGCCGAGACGCCATGTCCTCGCGTCAAGCCAGCGCCTTGAGCTGGTATCGCCAACAGTTATCCACATAGCCCAGGAAGGGGGCAGCAGGCTGCCCGGGAATTCCATAGCCTCAGTTCTGGAGGGCTGCGGGAATCCAGGAAGGAATGGGCAAATGATCTTTGAGTGCACACTGGTTCGTGGCCCGAATGCCGCATCACCGCAACCACCGGAAGAACTGACAATCATCGCTTTCGGTGGAATGCCGGGCTTGGAACTCCAGCGGCAATTGCAGGAGGCGCGGGGGGTCGGTCCGCTCTCAGTGGCAGGGGAAGACCTGTCCGCCCTGACTGTCGGACACCCGCCACTCGTGGCCGGGGCCGTACTGGTGGACGGACACTGTCCCATTGAAAAGTCAGACTCCCCGGCAACGCCGCTCCTGCTCCTGTCCCATACCGGGCCGGGGGCGGGCTCAGTCTTTGCACTCCAGCGCGGTCACCACCACATTGGCCGCGGCGATGTCGACATTCGCATCCCTGATCCAGGCATGTCCCGCGAGCACGCCGTGCTGGAGGTGTCCAGCACCGCATTGAGCGTCACGGACACGGGCAGCCGGAACTCGGTACTTGTTGATGGGGAGCGTGTCCGTGAAAAGACGGTGACGTCGTCTTCGGAAATTCGCTGCGGCAATACAACCTTCACTATCGTTACGCCAAACAGCTCCACTCCCGGGATTCACGCCGACGCCGGCCGTTCCGTTGAATTGCCCCTTGAAGTCCAGCGTCAGACGGGCTCCTTGAACCGATGGCCGGTTGCCGTTGCGGCGGGGCTCCCGTTGGTAGCAGGCGTTGGTCTTGCACTTGCAACGGGAATGTGGATGTTCCTTGGCTTTACGGCCGTTTCCGCGCTGGGCCTCCTTGTTCCGATAATCACCGGGAGGAAGGGACGCCGGGAGTTCAGGCTTGCCGTCGCAACGGCGGCCCTGCAGGACGCCCAACGCCGCCGCCGATGTTCGCCGTCTGCTGCAGAGATCATCGTTGCCACCATGGCCCCGGCGGCAGGCTTGGTCCTGAACCCTCCGGCACCGCCAACATTGCCCGGTCCTGTGGCGGGATCGCCCGATGCGTCATCACCACGTACGGCCACCGGCTCGGGAACGTGCGTCCGGCTAGGTACGGCGCCCACCCTGGCCAATGTGCGGCTCGTCCCCGCAGATCCCCATTTCTGTCCACCGGCAATCGGCGCCATGCCAGTAACGCTGGGCGTGCACCCCGCGACTGTTGCGTTGCACGGCCAGGCCGAGCACGTCGATGCTCTGATCCGCTTCGTCATCATGCAACTGTCAAGTTTCCCAGGATCGTCGGCCACACCGATTATTCTTTTGGGACCGATAGGGCGCCTGCCTCTCAGCGCCCGGTTCCTCCCGCACCTGACTCTTGCCACAAATGATGCGGCCGCGACGGCAGCTCTACGAAGGTCGAAGGGAAACAACAATGGCAGGCTCATAGTTCTCAATGACTCGCCGGGCGGAGATGAGTGCAATACCAAACTCCTGGATGCCGCCTTGGAGGCTTCATGGCAGGTGTTGCGGCATTCCGGCCACTACCCCGGACCCAACGGTGTGGCTATTGAGATAGGACAGTCTGGCACATCCGCCAATCTAAAGGTCCCCGGTGGCCTGCAGGAGTTCATCCCGGACTTGGTTCCACTGAAGGCCTTCGAACAGTTCTGCCGCACAATGGCGTCCATCCCGCACCGGGAAGGCCCTGCCGAGGACGCCATTCCAGAATCATGCTCTTTGAACGACCTGCTTCCAGGCGGACCTCGAGGCATTCTCCGGCGATGGGTTGGCGGGAACGGGCCAAACGAGCTCCAGGCAATTCTGGGGCAGGGCCAAGACGGCCCCTTGACGTTTAACTTCCATATTGATGGACCCCATCTCCTGGTTGCCGGAACCACCGGCTCCGGGAAATCGGAACTCCTGCGGACGATAGTGGCATCCATGGCCCTGAATCACTCGCCAGACCAGGTGACATTCCTGTTTGTCGATTTCAAGGGCGGCTCCGGACTACGCCCTTTACGTGGGCTTCCGCACTGCGTGGGCCTTCTTACTGACCTTGGAAGTCATCATCTTGACCGCGTGCTTACTTCCCTGCGGGGCGAGATCCGCCGTCGCGAGGAGTTGTTCGCGGACGCTGGGACTTCAGACTTGGCTGCATACCAACGTTCAGCTGCAGCTACAGGAGCGGCGATCCCCCACCTGGTCCTTGTCGTGGATGAGTTCCGAATGTTGGTCGACGAAGCCCCCGGAGCCCTTCGTGAGCTGATGCGCGTTGCCGCCATTGGACGGTCCCTCGGCATTCACCTGGTCATGGCCACACAAAGGCCACAAGGTGCGCTGACCGCCGACATCCGCGCCAACGTCACTTCAAGCATCGCACTGCGTGTTCAGTCGGATGCAGAATCAATGGACATCATCAATTCCAAAGCCGCTGCATCCATCGGCGTCGGCGTTCCCGGGCGGGCGTATCTTGTAAGGGCCACCGGCAATCCAGAGGAATTCCAGACGGCGTCCCTTGCTGTGCCAGCCACCGTCAGCCGGGCCCCGGAGGCAGCAATCGTTCAGTCGGCCGTTGGGGCCTTGCACTCTCCGCAGGACAAACAGCCAATGATCGGGAAGTCCACGGCACAGTCGGAAACAAGGGCCGAAGCGGTGGTCTCGGCAACCCGAACCGCCTGGCGCTCCCTGGAGCGGGCTGACCCCAGGCAACCTGTAGCCCCACCTTTGCCGGTGTCCATTGGGTGGAATGAAGATCTGTCCGCTTTCGGTATGGCGGGCAAGGACGTTGAAGACGCACCGGACGGGTCCATGACCCCCGTAGGTCCATTGGGGATCGTGGACAGACCGGAACAGCAGTCAGTGGAGGCCCTGCAATGGTCGCCTTCCGACCATGGTCATTTCGCCATGATCGGCAGCAGTTCCAGTGGAATGCACGAATGCTTCAAGGCTGCATCGGCGATGCTGGCAGCACATGGAATCCCACCTCATCTGTACATCCTGGATTCAGTTGGAATGCTGGGAAAGCTCCGTCCAGACGGCAGCTATGGCGCCACACTGGGCCTGCATCAGCTGGCATTGGCGGTACGGGTCCTTGAGCGGCTCGCTGAAGAAATGGCACGTCGACGCGGGGCGGGCGAGGATGTGTCCACACGGCCCCGCTTGGTCCTGGTGGTTACGGGCTTTTGCTCATGGGCCGCAGCGCTCCGATCAGGGCGTTTCGCGTGGGCCGAGGATCTCTTGAGGGACATCGTCCGGGACGGGACACCCCTTGGCATCACAGTCCTGATCTCCGGCGAACGCGAACTCGTCAGCTCACGATTTTTCGCCGCAATCCCAAACCGGGCATTTTTCCCAACGGGCGCCACGGAAGAATCGCGCTATCACTGGCCACGCCTTCCCGAAGTCGAGTCTGTCCCAGGGCGCGCTGTTGCCATGGGTGGATTTGTTCAGGGCGCAACCACGGTGGTTCATTTCCGCACTGCACCCATCCGCACTGAACCAAGCAGGAATGACTGGCCGTTCGTTGATCTTCAACCTTCATCGGAACCACCCTTCCGGGTCCGGCCCCTCCCCGAATACCTCAGCACGTCTGCTTTCGTTGCCGCGATGGCAGCTGTCCCAGGACCATCGGGGCGATCCCCGGGATCGGCGCAGTCTGGCAGCAACCGCATTGCACGTGAAGACGAGGACTGCGCGACATCGCCGGACTCCATTCCCTTGTGGATCGGCCTTGGGGGCGACGAATCGGTTCCCGTGTCATTTCCCCTTGGGCGGCGTGGTGTCAGCATCATTATTGGAGGTCATGGCTCCGGCAAGACTTCGGTGCTGACATCCCTGATGGCCCTTAATTCCCAGGTTCCGTGGATCTTCCCGGCAGCTGGAACTACCACGGGTGCTTTCTGGGCAAGCGTGGCCCGTTCTGCCACCACTGGGTCGCTGGATCCTGCGAGCATCCTCTGTGTCGATGACGCCGATCTCCTGGATCCGGAGGGGCGCGCAGCTCTCGCCGCTCTGGCTGGCCGGACACGAGGAATGATCATGACTGCCACGACAGGTCCAGCATTGCTTCAGCGCTTGCCACTAGCTGCAGAGGTCCAAGCCAATGGCAAGGGCCTGATTCTGGCTCCGAGGACTCCCCTGGACGGCGACATCCTCGGCGTGAGGCTGGAAATAGAAAACCCGCCGCGTGCCGGTCGGGGCGTGATCGTCCGGGGAAACCGCGCGGTCCAAGTGCAGGTGGCGTTCATCACCGACTCCATGACGCACATCAGGAGCATCGAAAATCAGGGCGGCATTCGCTAGAGCGCGCCCTGCGTCCCTCCCGCTCGCGACGCATATGCGATGACACGCTTTTGGAAGAGAAACACGATCGCCGCCAGCGCAGGCAAAATCATGGCCAATCCCGGCAGAATCAAGCCGCCGGTCATGGTTGGGAAACCGATGGTAAGGACGAACAACTGAGCCACCAAGGCGGCCGCTCGGGTCCATCGGTAACCGCGGAACAGGAAATGGCCCACTGCGAACAGCCAGGCCGAGAAGGCCAATAGGAGGCCCAGCGTAAAGACCGCTCCCCAAAACGTCAGGACAGGGGCTCCGGTCAACAGCTCGAAGGCGTACCAAGCCGCAGCACCAAGGAGGGCCAGTGCTTCGAACACGACAACGATGGAAATAACCAGGATTCCAGGAGGTTTCTTGCCTCCGGATTCCAGTCCCTGAGTTATGGGTCCCTCAGGCACAGGTCTAACTGGACCGTTGTTTCCATCTGATCCAGAGTTTGGTTGGGCCGGGTTAACAGGAGGTCTTGACACACTGGCACCCTACCGGACATAGTCATCTAGCAGTGAGGGCACTGGCGGCTGATGTGATGCATCGCTCACGGATTCAGGGCATTTCAACGACTAATACCCCTTGTTTACAAGGCGTTAACATGAAACGCTTGACTCAGACGACCAAGGGGGCCCATGCGGGCCCCTTTCCTTTGGAGCCTCTCGTGAATGTTTTCACAAAAGGCTCAAACTAGTTCTCACGAATGGAGTGACTGATCAGCATGGATTGGCGTAATCGCGCAGCCTGCCTCGACAAGGACCCGGAGCTCTTTTTCCCAGTCGGCAACACGGGACCAGCACTTCTGCAGATTGAGGAAGCAAAAAGCGTTTGCCGCCGGTGCCCGGTCGTGGACACTTGCCTTCAATGGGCTCTGGAGTCCGGCCAGGATGCAGGCGTCTGGGGTGGCATGAGCGAGGACGAACGCCGTGCACTCAAGCGTCGCGCAGCACGGGCCCGGCGCGCTTCTTAGCAGCTCGCTTCCCAGCAGGCAGTACAAGCACCAACGCGGAAGGCCGCGGACCACCTGGTCCGCGGCCTTCCGCGTTTAAGACAGCTGCCTGCTAAACCCCTCCACCTCCGGAAGGCGCTAAGCGCGCGCGAGGTTCAGGACAATTTCGACGGCGGTCCCGCCGCCCTCCCTGGGGCTCCAATGAATGGATCCGCCAAGCTCACTTGTGACCAGAGTACGCACGATCTGCAGACCCAGGCCTTCCGTGTATTGCCCGTCCGGCAACCCAACACCATCATCGGCAATAGTTACTGTCAGGAACTCGTCATTTCCGTCTCCCGCTGCACGGTCAGCGAGCAACCAAACGGTTCCCGTGCGCCCCTCCAAACCGTGCTCAACAGCATTCGTGACCAGTTCGTTGATGACGAGGGCCAGGGGCGTTGCGAAATCGCTGGGGAGTTCACCGAACATCCCGGATCTTTCGGTGCGTACTTGCTGGGAAGGTGAAGCGACTTCGGCAGAAAGCCTAAACTGGCGGCCAATGAGTTCATCGAAGTCGACGCTTTGAGTCAGGCCCTGGGACAGGGTCTCGTGAACAAGCGCGATGGTGGCCACGCGACGCATGGCCTGTTCCAGTCCCTGTTTTGCTTCGTCGCTGACCATCCGTCGGGACTGCATACGCAGCAGGGCGGCAACGGTCTGGAGGTTGTTCTTGACTCGGTGGTGGATCTCGCGGATCGTCGCGTCCTTGGTGACCAGCTCCATTTCGCGGCGCCTCAACTCGGACACGTCGCGGCACAAAACGAGGGCGCCAAAGCGATGTTGCTCGTCGCGCAAAGGAATGGCACGCAGGGACAGGCTAACCCCCCTGGACTCAATCTCGCTGCGCCATGGCATTCGGCCAGTGACAACCAACGGCAGCGTCTCGTCCACCATGCGCCGATCCTTCAGCAATCCCGCCGTCACTTCAGCGAGGGAACGTCCTTCCAGGGACTCAACCTCGCCCAGCCGCCGGAAAGCAGATACGCCGTTGGGACTTGCATACTGCACAATGCCTTCAGCGTCGAGCCGGATGAGTCCGTCCCCCACACGCGGGGCACCTCTGCGTGATCCGGTTGGCGATGCGAAATCCGGCCACAACCCCAGAGTTCCCATGCGAAGGAGGTCGTAGGCGCATTGCCGGTACGTGAGTTCCAGCCTGGACGGCATACGGGAACTGGAAAGATCCATATGGGATGTGACAACAGCGAGAGTCCTGCCGTTGCGCACCATCGGCACGGCTTCGACACGCAGCGCCATTTCGCTGCTCCAGCTCGTCTCACTGGAGCGCTCAATGGAGCGGCTGTTCCAGGCCTTTTCCACGAGTGGACGAAGATCCGAGCGGATGCCCTCACCCACGAAGTCCGCGTGAAACACCGTATGCGATGTTGACGGACGTACGTGGGCGAGGGCGATGTACCCAAACTCCGGATGTGGAAACCACAAGGCGAGGTCTGCAAACGCCAGGTCGGCGACCATTTGCCAATCGCCTACCAGGAGGTGCAGCCATTCAGCATCTCCAGGCCCGAAATCAGCGTGTTCCCTGATGGGGTCTGTAAAGATTGCCACTGCACCTCCATTTGCGACGCGGGGACCAGCCCCTAGCGTCGAACGATTGACCTCAAGAGCCTTAATGCTACCGATAGTGAAGCCATGTCATCGGCTTCGAGGGAATTGACCTCATCAAACATGGTCTTCGCCCGTCCAAGTTGTTCGGCATTCAGGCCTTCCCACGTCCTCAGGCGATCTTCGGCCGGGGTGCCGGGCGTGCTCGACTCAAGAACCGACGTCGTCATATCTGCGACGGTTGAGTAGAGATCGTCCCGGAGCGCGGCACGGGCAAGTGCCTGCCAGCGGTCGTCGCGGGGCAGGGCGCTGATCCGTTCCAGCAGCGAGTCCACGTGGAAGCGGTTGAACACCGTGTAGTAGACGTGCGCCACTTCCTCGACGCTGTTGGTCCCGGTCTGGGCAATCCTTGCGATGTCCAGCAAGGCATAGCTCTCGAACAGCTCCGCCCACCTGTGGGCCAGGTGATCCGGCAACTCCCAGCCACGGGCCTTCTCCAGCCAGCCGCTGATTCGAACTTTGTCATCGCCACGCAGGTAGTCCAGCAATTTGGCCCGAAGCGGCACCATCATCGGCTTGAACGACTTCACGACGTCGGCAATCGGCCGGGACGCCATGCCCTGCCCGAGCACCCATCGGACGGCACGGTCCAGGAGCCGGCGGACATCCAGATGGATTTCGCTCCAATGCTCGGTGGGGAACGACGCCGGAAGGGCATTCAATTCCTCAACCATCGGATCGAGATCGTAGATTTCACGCAGTGCCACGAATGCTTTGGCTACCGCTACCTCGTTGGCAGAGGTTTCTTCGATCGCCCGGAAGGCGAAGGTGATGCCACCGAGGTTGATGATGTCGTTGGCCACCACCGTAGCGATGATTTCGCGCCGCAGCGGGTGGGTGTCCAGTTCGGCGTCGAACCTCTCCCGCAACTGCTTCGGGAAGTAGGCGCGGATCGTGTCCTTGAACCAAGGGTCGTCGGCCAGGTTGCTGTCCCGGAGGGCAGCCGCCAACTCGATCTTCGCGTAGGCGGCCAGGACGGACAGCTCCGGAGACGTTAGTCCCTGTCCCTGTTCCAGGCGCTGACGCAGTGTCTCGGTGCTGGGCAGTGCCTCCAGGTCACGCTTGAGGTCGGCTGATTTTTCCAGCCAGTCCATCAGACGCTCGTAGCTGGGGCTCCAGTCCGCAACGCGGGTCCTGTCGTTAAGGAGCAGGATGTTTTGGTCGATGTTGTCCTGCAGGACCAGGCGGCCGACTTCCTCGGTCATGTCAGCCAGGAACGCTGCGCGTTCTGTGGACTCAAGCTTCCCGGCCGCCACCATGCGGTCAACGAAGATCTTAATATTGACCTCGTGGTCGGAGCAGTCAACGCCCGCCGAGTTATCAATCGCGTCCGTATTAAGGATGACACCCTGCAATGCGGCTTCAATACGTCCACGTTGCGTCAACCCGAGGTTGCCGCCTTCGCCGACCACCTTGACGCGCAGGTCCTTACCGTCCACACGGATGGCGTCATTGGCTTTGTCACCTACAGCAGCATGTGTCTCAGTGCTGGCCTTGACGTAAGTGCCGATGCCACCGTTGTACAGAAGGTCCGCCGGGGCAAGCAGGATTGCCCGAAGCAATTCGGGAGGGCTCAGCTGGGTGGTCCCATCCGGCAACCCCAGGGACTTTCGTACTTGGTCTGACACAGGGATCGTCTTGGCTTGGCGCGGGTAGACGCCGCCCCCTTCGCTGATGAGGGTCCGGTCATAGTCATCCCACGAAGACCGCGGGAGCTCAAAAAGCCTCTGCCTCTCCGCGTACGATGCGGCCGTGTCCGGGTTGGGGTCCAGGAAGATGTGACGGTGGTCAAATGCCGCCACAAGCCGGATATGACGCGAAAGCAACATGCCGTTGCCGAAAACGTCACCTGACATGTCGCCCACGCCGACGACGCTGAACTCTTCGGTCTGGGTATCGAGGTCGAGTTCGCTAAAGTGCCTCTTCACGGACTCCCAAGCGCCGCGGGCGGTGATACCCATGGCCTTGTGGTCATAGCCCACGGATCCGCCTGACGCGAAGGCATCGCCAAGCCAGAATCCATATTCGGCAGCCAATCCGTTGGCTGTGTCTGAGAACGTTGCGGTTCCCTTATCGGCTGCAACCACCAGATAGGAATCGTCGCCGTCGTGGCGGACAACGTCCGACGGCGGGACAAGCCGTTCGCCCTCGACTGTAGTTACGAGGTTGTCAGTGATGTCCAACAAGCCGCGGATGAAGGTCTTATAGCTTTCCACCCCTTCGGCCATCCAGGCGGCGCGGTCAACTGCGGGATTGGGCAGCTGCTTCGCGAAGAAGCCGCCCTTGGCGCCGGTCGGTACGATGACCGCGTTCTTCACGGTCTGCGCCTTCACCAGGCCCAGGATTTCAGTACGGAAATCCTCCCTGCGGTCGGACCAGCGAAGACCACCACGGGCCACCTTGCCAAAGCGGAGGTGGACGCCCTCCACCCGCGGAGAGTAAACCCAGATTTCGAACATGGGGCGCGGGAACGGCAGGCCATCGATGGTGGTGGGATCCAGCTTGAAGCTCAGGTAGCCCTTGTTTTGGAAGAAGTTGGTGCGCAACGTCGACTCAATGAGGTTGACGAAGGTACGAAGCACGCGGTCCGCGTCCAAGGTAGCGACTTGCTCGATAGCTTCTGCCAGGGCAGCTCTTGCGGCACCTTGCTGCTGGGGACGCTTGCTTTCCTCGACGCTGGGATCAAAGCGGGCGGCAAACAAGACCGTCAGACCCCGCGCAACGTCCGGATTGGCCAAGAGCGTATCGGCGATGAACCCAAAGGAGTTGGTATTGCCCATCTGGCGCATGTACTTGGCGTAGGCCCGGAGGACCACTACCTGGCGCCAGTGCATGCCTTCACGAAGCACCAGGCGGTCAAAGTTGTCAGACTCGACTGCCCCTGTGACCGCAGCACCAAACGAGTCAGCCAGGAGATCTCCGGTGGCGAGCGGGTCTATGCCAGCCGGATACTTCAGCCCAAGGTCATACAGGAAAAAGTCGCGGTGATCCGCGGTTTCGATTTCGAAGGGCCGTTCGTCCAGGACTTCGAGGCCAAGGTTGTGGAAGTAAGGAAGGATCTGGCTCAGGCTCTTGGGCTCCATCAAGTAGAGCTTGACCCGTGCATCCTCCTCCAATGCATCACCGGCGCCTTCAGGAAGGTACACGTGGACGCCGGGGCGCAGTTCCTTGCTCGCTTCCCCTGCCCGTTCGGCCTGGGCTCCATACTTTTCAAAGCGTTCGATGTCCTCCAGCGCATCTTCAACCTCGTAGTCCACGCGGTAACCGGGAGGGAATGCCTCAGCCCACAGGGCGGACAGTACTTCAGCGCTCTCTGCGGGACGGTTCTCACGAAGTACCTCGGCGATGCCTTCGCTCCAGGACCTTGAGGCACGCATCAGCCGGTGTTCGAGTTCTTCCACGTTGACATCGGCAAGTTCCGCGGTGCGTGGCAGCCTGATCCTGAAGAAGACGCGCGCAAGGGCCGACTCCGTGATCCTCGCTTCGTAGTCAATGCTCTCAGCTTGGAAGGTCTCGCGTAGTTCCTGCTCAATACGGAGCCTGACGCTCGTGGTGTACCGGTCACGCGGCAGGTAGACCACCGCGGACATGAAACGTCCGTAAATGTCGGGGCGCAGGAAAAGCTTGGTCCGGCGCCGTTCCTGGAGTCGCTGGATGCCAGTGGCCGTGGCCGCAAGGTCCGGGATTTCGATCTGGAACAGTTCGTCGCGGGGGTATGTTTCCAGGATGCCCAGGAGGTCCTTGCCCGAGTGTGAATCCATTGGGAAGCCTGCGTTGCGCAACACTGCATCGACTTTGTCCCGGACAATGGGAATGTTGCGGACCGATCCGGTGTAGGCACTTGTGGCGAAAAGCCCGATAAAGCGCCGCTCACCATTGACGTTTCCGGCAGCGTCGAAGCTCTTGACTCCGATGTAGTCCAGGTACGCAGGACGGTGGACGGTTGAGCGGGAGTTGGCCTTTGTGATCACCAGTGCCCGCTTTTCACGGGCACGCTTGCGGCCGGCGTCGGTGAGGTGCTGGATCTGTCGGGTGTTGTCGCCAGCACGGAGCAAGCCAAGTCCGCTGTCCTCACGAAGTTCCAGGACGTCCTCGCCGTCTTCGTTCACGAGGTCGTATTCGCGGTATCCGAGGAAGGTGAAGTTGCCGTCATCCAGCCAGCGCAAAAGGTCCTGCGCCTGCCTGAGTTCGGCAATTTGCTCGGGGTGGGAGACGCTTCCCAGCGCTTCTGCCAGTTCGAGTGCCTTGCTACGCATTTTCGGCCAGTCTTCAACGGCGGCGCGGACATCCCCGAGGACGCGTTGGAGGCCGGCAACCAATTCTGCGCGGGCTTCCTCGCTTACGCGGTCAATTTCGACGGCGATCCAAGACTCCATGTGCGACGAGTTGTCGTTGTCGCCGAGCAGGTGGGCGACGCTGGGCAGTGCCGCAGTGTCGCCACTGGAAATGCCGATATTTGACGGGACCCTGGAAACGCTGCTGAGTTCGCCCGTGACCCTGTCGCGGGTAACCACGAAAAGCGGGTGCATAACCAGCCGGATGGCGCAGTTTTGGCGAACGAGTTCGGCGTTGACGGAATCAACCAGGAACGGCATGTCGTCAGTAGCGATGTAGACAACGTTTCGGTCAGCCTCGACGCCGATTTCCACAATGGCATTTCCAGGTCGCCGGGACTGCGCAACTTTCCTGTGAGTGCTTGCCCGTGCAATCAGCAGCTCGGGCGCATACGCCCGTGAATCCTCCTCTGCGAGGTGCTCATAGTAGTCACCGAAGAAACCCTCACGGACAACTGCTGCATCGGACCGATCCTCCACGCTGGATCCTGACGACATCTACAAACGCCTCCATCACATGTTGATTGCTGCGACTCTGCAGCCCACATGGCGAGCCTAGCGCTTAAGCAGGCCGAAGGCTCTGGTAGATCGGCCAAGGGATTTGCGATTTTGCTGGATAGGTGCACAGACCAGCCCCGCAATGGCTTTTCGCAAGGGAGAGTCGGGCGATGATTCCAACAGGACAGACCCCGACAATAGGGCAGCATCGCACGCTTCCGCGTCTGCAGGTAAGTAGGCATCAATGCCATGCCCAGGGCCGAAGCGCTCCCATGCCTCGGATAATTGCTGCCTGGGCGAACGGCCCGCCGACGCCCGCTTAACTTTGTTGAGGAGCACGCGTGGTGTTGCGTGCGGAACCGCAGCTTCGAGCTCGGCCAGGCCACGGACCAACCGCGGAACGCCGATCGCGTCGGCAGCCCCCACGGCAAAAACCTCGTCCGCCAGCTCCAAACTGCGTAAGGTAGCGCCATTGCGGCGTGGCGCCATCGTGTCAAAGCTCAATTCCTCATCTGCCTCCAGGCAGAAGCCGGTGTCCACGACAACTACCTCGGCAACCTGCTTGGCCCTTTCAAGGACAAGCGAAAGTGCAGAGGCCCTCAGTTCAGTCCAGCGGTCCGCCCTTGTGGTTCCAGTGAGTACTCGAAATCCACCGCTCTTGGTGAAGACAGGCGTAGCAGCCCGGTCCAGTGCATCCGAATCCAGTAATCCTTGGTCAGCGAGCCTGCAGGCCTGGGCGAGTCCGGCCGACTCCTCCAACAGCCCCAGCATGGCCGACACGCTCGCACCGTAGCTGTCAGCATCCACAAGAATCACGGACTTGCCTTCGGCCGCCAACTCGGCAGCCATGTTTACTGCAACCAGGGTTCTTCCCGGGGCGCCAGTTGGGCCCCACACTGCTATTACCCTCCCCGATCCGGCCGCTTCGGTTTCGCGCGGTTCCGGCGCCAACTGGAATCCCGCAGATGAGTCTGCGAAGCCGGCGTCGGGAAATTTGCGGGCGCGGAGCGGCCCACCGTGGCGACCCACTGCATCGGAAATCCTCACGGCAAGGGCAGCGGGCTCAATATCGGTGGACGCAGTTACTACACCAATGGCAGTGAGCCTCGAGATCTCCACCGGGTCCACAGTCAAGGCGAGAATGGACACACCCACGGCAGCCAGCCGATCCACCAATGTAGCGGTTAGTTCTTCGCAGCCTTCCGCGACGACTGCCGCCAGGGCAAGGCCGCTTTGGCAGGCAGCCATCAACTCCGCAAGCTCTGAACACCGGCGGACCACCGTCACGGGGCCATGCAATCGCTCCAGCCCGCCAACCACCGCTTCCTGTGCCTGGCCAACAGTTATGACAGGGATGCTCATTGACTGACGCCCGCGGGGTTCCAAACTACAGATACCTTGGCGGCGTTTGCCTTTGCACCCAGCAGCTTCGGCATCTGTTTGTCCGTAACCAGCACGAGCACGACCGTTGTTTTTGAGGCTCCTAGGGCACCGGAACCCGCTGTTACCTCTGCGATTTCGGCACCAGGCAGCAATAGCTGTGGTTCTTCAAGAGCGTTTTGCGAGCCAGGCATGGCCACCCAGACGTCCACCTTCGCCCCGGGAACTGCCTGCGCTGGAAGTGACTCATCCATTGATATGGCAACAGGCTTGCGGTTCAGGCCGTCAGCCTGCCCGAGGCTCTTCTGTGGAACGAGTTGGCCCTTCTCAATTCTCTGCAGCGCCACCTTGCCCTGGGCAATTCCGCCCTCCACGGTAACGTAGGCGGACTCGACGTCGTCCAAGCGAACCTGGACGATGGTTAGATCCCCCGGCCCCACGGTTTGGCCAACGGCAATGCCCTCCCGTGCGGCATAAACCTGCGTGGTCCGATCAGCGGTGCTAACAACAGAGATGACTCCGGCGACGGATACAAGCATGAGCAGCACTCCCACCAGTAGCCGTGGATCCTTCCAGGATGGCTTCTTCAACCTGTTGCCGGCCCCGCCTGTACTCGGATCCATTCTTCCTGCTCCCCCATTGAAGTTTCATGGCATGGTTGTCCGCGCCGCCTCTTCATTGTTGCCGTGACGCGTCGGAAGCCAAAGTCAAGAACGCCAAATCATGGGAAATTGTGGATAACTGTGCCAAACGGTGCCAACAGATGCCAAAATAGTCGCATGCCCCGATTCCTGACTCTGGCGGACGTCGCCGAACAACTCCAGATAAATTCGCCGCAGGCCTACGCCCTGGTACGCAGCGGTGAGCTGAAAGCCATACAGGTCGGAGGGCGCGGACAATGGCGCATCGAGGAAAAGATGTTGGAGCAATACATCGAGGAGCGGTATGCCGAGGCCAGCCGCATGATTGAAGAGGCCAAGTCCAAGTCGAGCTAGCGTGGAGGCGCCAAACACGCCTATGAACGGCTAGAGTCCTTGGTTCCCGCTTGAGCACAGGGCCGCAAGTGATGTGAAGGGAATAGTCCTCACGGCAGCCACAGCACCGCCCCGCCGTACCTCGCCCCGTGTATCGGCAAAATCGAAATGGTCCCGTCCGACCCTGTCGATGACACCATGGAGCCTGTGGTCTCCCGCCGGACCGGCGGCCAGCACCACTGTCACCGGCGCCCTGTCTCGGGAGAGCCCCCGGAGGGCGCTGGCAAGACTAATCGAACTTTGGACCTGGGAGACGGGTTTTCTAGCCAATCTTCCGAGTCCGTCGTAATGACTTACCGATGCGCATGGAATGAGCCATTGCCGTCCGTTGTCGTTCAATACGAACCAGTCCCCACCGATGTGGCCCAGGGTTCCCCGGAGGGAAATGCCGCTGCCCAGTACCAATGCGAGCTCAGCTCCGGCGACTCCCCGAAGCCTGTCCGCAAGGTCCAAACCGGCGAGCTCGACCCGCACGCGCTCGGATATTTCCGATTCACGGGCCAAGGTGCGCTCAGCAGAAAACTGCGCTTCCAGATCTTCAAAGAGAGAGTCCCATCTCATATGGTCACAATAGGACCCGTAGCGCGTGGCTCCAACCGCAATCGGATTTTCCCGTCATGATTGGACAAAGTCCTTCGACTGTGCTGAGAATTGGCAAACAGCACCAAATGACATCAAACTGCACTAAAGAGCCGAAAGGGTAAGAATGAGCAGCGATCCACCAAGGATCCGCCACGACGCCGCCTTGGCTAGCGTGCTCCTCGCGCTGGGACTTTTGCTGGTAATCGTTGGGCAAACCCTCTTGGGGCAGTGGCAGATGGATGTGGCCCACGGACAGAGAAGTACGTTCGAGCACCTCCTCGCCCTTGCATCCAGCGCCGCGGGAATTGCCATTGTGTCCTGGTGGATCCTCTCACTTGGGCTCGCAGCTTGGGCCGCAGTTCTGCATGGCACGGGAAGGAGCGGCAGCGCCAACGCCATCGCCAAGTTCAGTCCTGCCTTCATGCTGAGGCTGGCATGTGCCCTTCTAAGCCTGAATTTCCTCGGAGTTCAGGCGGCACAGGCAGCCGCAGTGCCGGAACCTCAATGGCAAGCCACCTCCAGTGGCGGCACATCCATGGCAGCGTGGCATCCATCAGCTGGCACACAACGACCCGTGCCCGCTGTGGAAATGGTTCCAGCGCGAACCACCGAAGAAAGCCATGAGGCAAGGCCAGGGCCCGCCTGGCAGCCACGTCCTCCAATAGTTGAACCCGGCATCCTGTCGCGTCCGGGCTCTCGGGGGATGACGTTTGAACACCCCGCTGAGGCCGGCATTGTCGTCAAACCGGGTGACACGTTGTGGTCCATTGCCGCAGCCAGCCTTGGACCCTTGGCGACAGACGTTGACATCGCCCTGCATTGGCCCAGTTGGTATTCAGCCAACCGAAGGATCATTGGCGACGACCCTTCGACCCTGCGCCCAGGGCAAGTGCTGCAGCCCCCAACGCCAAGCTAAGGGTCTTCGCAGCCCGTAAAGAATCCGACTGAACTGAACGGCACCCACTCAGGGGCATTCGTTCAAAAGGTAAGACCAGTCACATTGTCATCCCAGACGTAGCAACCTGAGCCAAGCGATGCCCGCGCACGGCTCACAGAGTGAACTCATGAGGATTGACCATGACTGCTGTAACTGCACGCCGCCACGCAGACCGCCAAAGAACCAAACGTTCCGCAACGAATGCAGGAGCCGACGCTTCTACCCTTGACGTAAGGCTGGTGGCACGAAGTATCGCCCAGGCTGCAGTAGAGGTACTTGCCGGGACAAGGTCGGCCCTCCAGCTGTCCAGATCCCTCGATGCGCCATGCTTCCTTTCGCTCCAGCATCGGGCCGCACTGACACGTCAACACGCTGCACGTACCCGCGGCTCGCTTCAAATTCACAGAAGCCCAATGGTCCGCTCCGTCCGTGCTTGCGCCATTTCAGACTCCATCTACGAGGTCAGCATCGTTGTCTCTGAGGAGCAGCGCTCCCGCGCTATTGCCATGAGGTTGGAACAGTCCGAGGGGACATGGCAGGTCACCGCCCTGGAGATTGGCTAAGCACCTGATTGGCTAGGCACCCGATTGGCTGGGCACCCGCTTGGCTGGGCACCCGCTTGGCTCAGCGCACGTGACCAGGCACCCCTAAGCCAAGCTGGTTGCCTTAACCTGGAGGCAGCGGATCTACGAAAAAAGACCCCGGATTTGTGTCCGGGGTCCGTTCTCATAAGGGAGGCTGGATCAGCGCCGCTTCTTCTTGGCGGTCTTGCGCTGCTCCTGGGTGGCTGCCTTGGCAGGATTACCGGACCGGCCCGAGGAGCGACCCTCGATTCGGGTCTGGCTTGCCCCGTCCTCGCCTGGAGCTGTGTACTGCAATTGCGCCGGCTTTTCGGGTGTCTCCAGACCGGCAGCGCGGATCTGGGGATCGTGGTGCTCGGTGTGTGCACCTGCCGCAGTATCGTCGGCAACAACGACATCTTCGGCGGGGGTCACTTCAACTTCAAGGTTGTAGAGGAAACCAATGCTTTCCTCGCGGATAGCTTCCATCATGCTTTGGAACATCACGAAGCCTTCGCGCTGGTACTCCACCAGCGGATCGCGTTGAGCCATGGCCCGCAGCCCGATGCCCTCTTTGAGGTAGTCCATCTCGTACAGGTGTTCTTGCCATTTACGCCCAAGCACCGAGAGAACGACGCGGCGTTCCAGCTCCCGCATGCTTTCGGAGCCAATGGCTTCTTCACGGGCCTGGTACACAAGCCGCGCGTCAGAGAGGATCTCTTCCTTGAGGAATTCGGCAGTGACCCTGGACTTGCCGCCGGCTTCATCAATGATTTCCTGGGCAGTTACGGTGGCTGGGTACAACGTCTTCAGGTTGGACCACAACTGGTTGAAGTCCCAGTCATCGCCGTTGCCTTCCGCTGTGGCGGAGTCGATAAGCGCGCTGATGGTGTCTTCCAGGAAGAACTGCACTTTTTCGTGGAGATCATCGCCTTCGAGGATCCGACGACGGTCCCCGTAGATCGCTTCACGCTGGCGGTTCAAGACGTCGTCGTACTTGAGGACGTTCTTGCGCTGCTCCGCATTACGTGCTTCCACCTGTCCCTGGGCCGAGGCAATGGCGCGGGAAACAAGCTTTGATTCCAGCGCGACGTCGTCGGGCACCGAACTGTTCATGAGCCGCTCGGCAGCACCGGAATTAAACAGCCTCATGAGGTCGTCGGTCAGTGAAAGGTAGAAACGTGATTCCCCGGGGTCGCCCTGGCGTCCGGAGCGGCCCCGCAGCTGATTATCAATCCGGCGGGACTCGTGGCGCTCGGTGCCCAGCACGTAGAGGCCGCCAAGGTCCAGTACTTCCTCGTGCTCGTCCTTGACCGCCTGCTTGGCCGCTGCAAGTGCCTCCGGCCATGCTGCCTCGTACTCTTCCGAGTTCTCCTCCGGGTCCAGGCCCCTCTTGGCGAGGTCTGCGATCGCAGTGAATTCGGCGTTGCCACCAAGCATGATGTCGGTACCGCGGCCTGCCATATTGGTTGCTACCGTGACGGCACCCTTACGTCCGGCCTGGGCAACGATGGAGGCTTCCCGTGCGTGGTTCTTTGCGTTGAGGACCTCGTGGCGGATACCTTCCTTTGCCAGCAGCTTGGAGAGATATTCGCTCTTCTCAACGCTGGTGGTGCCAACGAGTACGGGCTGGCCCTTTTCGTGGCGTTCCGCGATGTCCTTGACGACGGCGTCGAACTTGACGATCTCGTTCTTATAGACGAGGTCCGACTGGTCAATGCGCTGCATGTCCCGGTTGGTGGGAATGGGCACAACTCCGAGTTTGTACGTGCTCATGAACTCGGCTGCCTCGGTCTCGGCCGTACCCGTCATACCTGACAGCTTCGAATACATGCGGAAGTAGTTCTGCAGCGTTACCGTTGCCAGGGTCTGGTTTTCGGCCTTGATCTCGACGTTTTCCTTGGCCTCGATGGCCTGGTGCATGCCTTCGTTGTATCGTCGCCCGGCGAGGATACGGCCCGTGTGCTCGTCAACAATCAGGACCTCGCCGTCGAGGATGACGTAATCCTTGTCGCGTTTGAAGAGTTCCTTCGCCTTGATGGCGTTGTTCAGGAAACCAATGAGCGGGGTGTTGGCCGATTCGTACAGGTTCTGGATACCGAGGTAGTCCTCCACCTTTTCAATTCCGGCTTCCAGGACTCCAACAGTCCGCTTCTTCTCGTCGACTTCGTAGTCAACTTCCGGCTGTAGCCGGAGTACGACCTTTGCGAATTCGCTGTACCAGCGGTTCGTATCGCCTTGGGCCGGACCCGAAATGATGAGCGGGGTACGCGCTTCATCGATCAGAATCGAGTCAACTTCATCCACAATGGCGAAGTTGTGCCCCCGCTGAACGAGTTCACTGGCGTCCCAGGCCATGTTGTCGCGCAAATAGTCGAAGCCAAATTCGTTGTTTGTCCCGTAGGTGATGTCCGCGGCGTACTGCTGCCGACGCACTGACGGATCCTGGTTGGAGAGGATGCATCCGCTTGTCAGGCCAAGGAAGCGGTAGACGCGTCCCATGAGCTCGGACTGGTATTCGGCAAGGTAATCATTCACCGTGACGACGTGGACGCCCTTGCCGGTGAGGGCATTGAGGTATGCCGGCGCAGTTGCCACGAGGGTCTTGCCTTCACCGGTTTTCATTTCGGCGATGTTGCCCAGATGGAGGGCGGCGCCACCCATCAGCTGGACGTCAAAATGCCGCATGCCCAACGTTCGGGATGAGGCCTCACGGACCGCAGCAAAGGCCTCAGGCAGGAGCGCGTCCAGTGTCTCGCCGTCCTGGTGCCGGGAGCGCAAACGGTCTGTTTCCTCCCGGAGTTCAGCATCAGAGAACGTCTTGAAAGAGTCTTCCAGGGCATTGATGGAATCGGCATAGTTCCGCAGTTGCCTGAGTGTTTTCTTGTCACCCGTGCGGAGAAGTTTTTCGATTAGTGATGCCACGTGAAATTGCTCCCAGTCTCATGCTGCCGAATTCTGGCTGTTTCAGTCTACGGGAGAGAGTATCGCCACGTTATCCGGTTCCCCTGTGAGCGGACTGCCTGGCCCGTCTGGTTCAGGGCCCCCGTTCACTGCCTCGGAGAGTGGAACCGCGAGATCCCCTACCGGCCACACGACAACTTCCTGAAGGCCGAGCCATTGGGCCATGAGCCACAATTCGGCGGAAAGCTCGACGGCGGTATCGGGCGGCGCTCCTGGCTCACCAAATGCGGACCGAACCAAGAGTTGGCCTGCGGCCCTGTCAGCCTTCAAATCGACACGGGCCACGATGCCTTCCCGAAGCAGGAAGGGCAGAACATAGTAGCCGAAACGGCGCTTGGCAGCGGGCGTGTAGATCTCAATCCGATAGTGGAACCCGAACAATTCTTCCAGGCGCCGCCGTTCGAAGACCAGCGAGTCAAAAGGGCTCAGGAGCGCCCGGCCTTCGGCCCTCCGTGGCAATCCGGCCTCGACGTGGCGGTAGGTTTCCCGTTCCCAGCCGCGAACCGAAACGCGCTCCAGCCGGCCTGCCTGGAGAAGGCGCTGCACCGACGCCTCCCCGGCCTTTAGCGGGGTCCGAAAATAATCGGCAAAACACCGGACCGTTCCAATGCCGTGTGCCATGGCGGCTGCATCCATGAGCCGGTCAAGGGCGGCATCCGCATCCATCCCGCTGTGTACCGAACCCGGCAGGACCCTGGAAGTAATGGTGTAGAGACGTTCGAATTGGGGTGTCCGCGACGCCGCCGAAACGCGGCCTTCTTCGAACAGATGCTCCAGAACGCGCTTCACGGCGTTCCAGTTCCAACCCCAATTTCCGCTTTCGGCGTCCTGGGTGTGCCCAAGTTGTGCAGTCAAGGCAGATGCGGTCATCGGCGGTCCGGCCTCCAGGGCCGCGAGGATTCGTTCCTCCATGGCGATCCGCACCGCGGGCTCCATATGATGGGCACCAACCCAAGCCCGCTTCTGCCAAAGAAGAAGGTCGGGAAAATGCTCCGGACGGATATAGCTGGCCTCGTGAGCCCAGTACTCCATCATTCTGCGGGGTTTTCGGCCTGCCATGGAGTGAAGGATTGCCGGATCATAGTTTCCCAGGCGGGAAAAGAATGGCAGATAGTGGCTCCGCGCCAGCACATTCACGGAGTCGATCTGGACAAGCTGGATCCGTGCAAAGGTCCGGCCCACCGCCCGTGGGGTCACGGGGCCGGCGGGCCGGACTTTCGCCAATCCTTGGGCTGCCAATGCGATCCGCCGTGCCTGTGACAGGCTCAGCGAAGCGGTCATTGAAGTCCTTTCACGTGCGATAAAGCCTTACTTGGCGGTGGCCGCCTGGTCATCCGAGCGGTACGCGTGGATCTTCTCCTCCACGGCTTCCTCGCCGGGCTCGCAGGTGGAGTCGAGGGTTATGACACCATAAGTCCAGCCACTGCGCCGGTACACAACCGAGGGTGCATTGGTTTCCTTATCCAGGAACAGGTAGAAGTTGTGCCCCACCAGTTCCATGTTGTCCACTGCATCATCGAGAGTGAGGGATGCGGCGGGGAACACCTTCCGACGGATCAAAACGGGTGAATCACCTGCTGGAATATCGTTCTCGATGTCGTAGGGCGACCGCTCCTCGGCCTGCGGTTCAGGTTCCTGCTGGTTGCTGGCGCCTACGTAGATCGGCTCACTGGCACTAGCGGGCTCGAGGGACGCCGTTGCCTCCCGAACGGCCTTGGGCGTGTGACGCCCATGGTGCACCTTCTTCCTGTCCTTCGCGCGGCGCAACCGCTCAAGCAGCTTGTTGTACGCAAGATCGAAGGCAGCAAATTTGTCAGCGGCTGTGGCCTCGGCACGGATAACAGGGCCTCGGCCCAGGACTGTCACTTCAACGGTGAGCTGTCCCGGCGTTTGCCGGGGGTTGGTCTCCTTGGAAACCTTGGCGTCGACTCGCTGGACTTTGTCCCCCAACGATTCAATCTTTGAGATCTTCTCGCCGGCATATTCGCGAAAGCGGTCAGAAACTGTCAGATTTCGTCCGCTGATCATGAACTCCATGGTGCCCTCCAAATAACTCAGGTGACACGACAACGACGCTGTAGGGGGCTGGTCTGACGGACAGTCGAGCCCCTTTCCGAGCCGCTATCGACAGGTACATCTGTTCTTGGTACCCACAACCGACGTTAGTTCATCGGCACGAGTTATTCACCCTTTGGCCACTTATTTTTTGTTTGCGTCTTAACCCCATCCGAGGGCTCGTCTCCGGCGGTATTGGAGGCGTAGGCTGGTGGCCTCGTGGCCGCGAGAACAACGGCGCCGCAGACTATCCCTCCCGCCGCGGACACTGCCCGGGCAGCCTCCGCCAGGGTGGCTCCCGTGGTGAGAACATCGTCCACAATCAGGCATCTTTGCCCACGGATCTTTTCCCCGTAGCGGGGTCGTACCCTCATGGAACCCCGGACACGCCTGGCACGCTCACCCCTGCCGAGTCCTTTTTGGCCCGTGGAACCATCTTTCCCCTCCGTGCCAAGGAGGGTCCTGACGCCAACTCCGACCAAGTCTTTGCAAGTTGCGGCCAGCCGCTGGTTTTCCAGGAGATTCCCGGTCTTCTCAAGCGCATCAAGAGCCGGGCACCTGGACAACATCCCCCGTCTCTTCATGCAGCGGAGCAGAACGTGGACGGGGCTGAAACCCCGGCTTCGGAAGGCCCTGCCGCTGCTGGGAACGGGAACAACGCAAAACCCCGGCTGGTCACCAATGGCCAGCCGAACTGCGTTTCCGAGGCAAGGCGCCAACACCTCGGCCAGCCGCCACTGGCCTAACCGCTTGAACGACAACAGGGACTGCGAAAGTTCATCCCGATAGGGCCCTGCCGCCACCACGCCCAGCTTTACAGTGCCATCAACATCGACGAGCGCAGGCGACTCCTGTTCGGCCCTGAAGGGTTTCCTGCAAAGCTGACGCACCCGCTTGGCACAATGCCTGCACAGGACGGTGTCTTCCACACCGCAGCAGACGCAATCAACGGGAACCAGGAGTGCAACCAACTCCATCAATGCCGCTTGCAGGTTGGCAAACACGCGCCCAAGCAGGCGCCTGTCCTTTCCGCGTCGCCGGGGTCCTGACGTGTCAGGAGCACCAACATCCGGGTCAAGCCGGCGCTGGATCCGTTGGGCGGTTCGAGGACCATTGACGGCATACGGGAGGTCGTTCAGGGAAACAATCATGCTGGTAGCCTTGGGCACTTTTTGTTCCGGTAACAGTCCCACAGCCCGCTATGTGAACAACCACCGTCGTGTTGGGGCGGCGCCTCCGGGGTGGCCGGCTCCCGGATCAGCCCGGGAAGGCCGGCTCCGTTGGGCCCTTGAGCTGAAGTTCCCAACCATTTCCGACACGTTGAAAAATTCCCGCTGTGGACTGCCCGTAGATCTGTTCCGACCCGTTACCTGCGCTCAGGCTCATGAGGCCGTCCCACGGTGCCAGTTGCTGCGGCTCCCCCGAGGTAAGCGAGAGCAACTCCGGAACCACGGTAGCCGTAGCCGAACTGGACATGACGGCAACGGTGGATCCGTTGACCCACACTCCCTGGTCAGGGGAGGTGGAGGTGAAAAGTGTGATTGGAGTCGTAAGATCCTTGGGCGCGCCGTCTGCATTCCGGACGATGCCCGTCACTTGAACCACTGATTTACCGTTCGCCTCGGATATCACCAGCGCCCGGGTACCTTCGCGTGAGATCCGGAAATCCTTGACGGTCCGTCCGGACAGCCACGTGGGCGTTATGGTCGCCGTGGGCACAGCCATGCCAGGGGCAACGCCAGTGGGCTTGAATGCCACAACCTCCGTGTTCCCGCTGGCGCCTGGTCCCGCCGTCCAAACCCAATCATGAGGACTGAACGAAGGCCCGCTCAACGTGCTTCGGGTGGTCAGTTGGCGGGCCGGTTGACCCGGCTCGATGGAGTACAACGTGGTTTTGTCGCCGTTGAGGAAGGCAACGGTTTGGGATACGGGCGACTCGGCGGGTGAATGGGGGCCGAGACCTGCAACCGACTGAATATCAGGCAATGGCGAAACCCGGTTGTTCTCATAGCGGACCAAGTCGCCGTTACTGACGGCAACCTGGCGGGCAGGCACATTCTTGTCCACAACCGGTGGCAGAACTGTCCCGTTGTCCTCGACGCGGACCAGGTCCTGGTCGGCGCGAAGCTGGACGTTAATGACGTCCGGTTGCCCCCTGAAGGTTAAGGCCAGCTGGTTCTGCATGCGTTGGCGGTCTTCTGCCGATGCGTCGAACAGTTCCTTGGCCGACAAATCCACCTGGGCTGCTCCTGAAACGACAGGGACAGATTCCCTGGCCAACTTCATCCCGGAGGGAAAAGCGCTCACCACTGCCCCACGCAAATAAGGCGCAGGCCCGGCAAGCAGGGCACTGGTCATGGACTTAACAGTCTTCTTCTTGATGAACCATCGGTAGTCCGGCACCGCATACGTGAACGTCGGGTCGTAGAAGTAGATGGGGAAGGCGCCGTAGATAACTTTGAAGGTCTCTTCCGGAATCGCAGTACCATCCGGAACCTTGGAGATCCGCCACTCCCCCTCCACTTTCTCCAGCGAGACGGGGATGGTCTCCTTGGTTCCCGGTGGGAACTGCGTGGCTATTCCATCCGCATCCACCGTGTAGGCAAGGTCGACCTCGTAGACGTATTCATTCTCCACAGCCGTCTTGACCACGCGGGCTCCGCGGAAAACGATGGCCCGCTTATCCGGCTTCCACGTTACGGCCTGGGCTTGGGTCAAATATTGCCGCGCTACGGGATAGTCGTCCTCATAGCCGCTGCCGGCCATATAGAAATCCTCAATGACGGCTTCAGGTGTGGAGCCTGCACGCGGTGCTGCGGGGAAGAAAACAGGGGCATTGGGGTTTCCCGCTCCCTCATCCTGGCTTTTTCCCACTGGACCGGACCGGGGAATCTGGGCGCACGAAGCCAGCAAGACCATGAGCGCCGCCAGCACAGCAACGAAAACCCGCCTGCGTGCGGTGCCAAGGACCCTCATGATCCATCGCCCTTTCCCTCGTCACCCGAAGGAGGCGTTCCGACGTCGGATTTGCCGGCTGTACTGCCAAAACCTGTACCCAGGACAAGCATCTGGCGTTCGCTTCCGGCTCCGGGCAAGTCGATGTCGGCAGGTTCCAACTGAAGGGGCGACTTGAGGATGGTTCCGCCCTGCTTCAGCGGCAAGGTCAACCTGAAGTTTGAGCCCGCCCCTTTGCGGCCCCACGCCTGAAGCCAGCCGTTGTGGAGCTTGGTGTCTTCGGCTGCGATGGACAATCCCAGGCCGCTGCCACCAGTAGTTCGGGCGCGTGCCGGGTCAGCCCGCCAGAAACGGTCGAAAACCCTGGCAGCTTCCGCTGGGCTCATTCCAATACCGTGGTCCCGCACGGCCACGGCCACGGCGTCATGGTTTGCTGCCACAGAAATGTGGATCGGTTTTCCTTCGCCATGCTCAAGGGCGTTGAGCAGCAGGTTCCTCAGGATCCGGTCGATCCTGCGCGAGTCCATTTCGACAATGATGCTCTTCTGACGGGCGTTGAGGCGAACCTCGGACCCGTACTCGGAGGCTACGGGTGCTGCGCCCTCCATGACGTGCGAGATCACTTGGAAGATGTCCTGGGGTTCGGCGTCCAGGACGGCTGCACCGGCATCGAAGCGCGAAATCTCCAGCAGGTCCGACAACAAGGACTGGAAGCGCTCCACTTGGTGATAGAGGAGCTCGGCCGAGCGTTTGTTCATAGGGTCGAAGTCTTCACGGGCGTCGTAAAGGACCTCCGCGGCCATGCGAACGGTGGTCAAGGGCGTGCGAAGTTCGTGCGAGACATCCGAGACGAATCTTTGCTGCATTTGTGACAACGTGGCGAGCTGGGTGATCTGCTCCTGCAGGCTGGCCGCCATATGGTTGAACGAAGCACCAAGCCTGGCGACCTCATCCTCACCCTTGACCACCATGCGCTCTTGGAGTTGGCCCGCCGCCAGCTTTTCCGACACCACGGCAGCATGGCTCACAGGGCTGACGACATTGCGTGTGACGTACCACGCGATGGCACCAATCATCAGCACGAGCGCCGCACCACCGGCCCACAGCACATTCTGGATTTCGTCCAGGGTCTTCTGGGCGGTGTTCAGGTCATAGATCAAATACAACTCATAGGCAGTGCCGTTAAAGGTCACTTTGTTTCCGACAGCAATACCGGGGCGGTCCTCGTTTCCCACCGGGAACTGCATGGAGGCCCAGAACTGTTGCTTCCCGCCTTCCTGGACAGCCTTCCGCAATTCCGGCGGGATGACACGGACGGTGAGTTGGTCAGAGGCGCGCGACTCTACCCAGCGGTTACGGGGTTTGGTCTGTTCCGGCACAGCTTCAAAGACGTAGCGCCGCTGGATCACCGAGCCCCGGCCCTCTACGGCGGTTAGCGTGTCATAGACCAGCGTGATGACGCTTGATTGATCAGTAACCTGTGCGCCGTCAAAGGTGTCCTGAACCTGTTTTACGTTGTACCGGGACTCCGACTCCGCCTGGGCGAGCCTTTCCTGGAACAGGTTATTGGCTATCTGGTTGGAAAGGTACGCTCCGACGATCGCAAAAGACGTTACGGCAAGCAGCAGCGTCGTCAGCACGGTCCTGAACTCCAGTGACCGCCGCCACCGCCTCAGCAAAGAACGCCAGAGGAAGCGAAGACCCGGCCGTATCTGCCGGACACCGATCGAGACGAGGCGGGAAACCCTGAGAACCAGAATCAGGCCACGCCGTGTCCATATCCGGGCGCGCCACATCAGCCAGGGAAGGTTCCTTCTTACTGGATCACTGGAAGCGGAGGCTGAATCCCCGGACGCCGAAGTTTGCGGGGTCTGTTCCTGGCCTGGGGTCTGCTCCAGGCCTGGGGCCTGCTCCTGGGCGGTCTGGTCCCGGGCGGTCTGTTCCCGGGCGGGCTGCTCCGGAGCGTTCGGGCTCTGGTCCTTGTCCGTGCTGCCGGTCTTGCCGGCGGGAGACTCAGGAACCTGCTTTATACCCGACACCACGCACCGTCAATACAACTTCGGGCGCTTCCGGATCCCGTTCAATCTTGGAGCGCAAACGCTGAACATGGACATTGACCAACCGGGTGTCCGCGGCATGGCGGTATCCCCATACCTGTTCAAGCAAAAGTTCGCGCGTAAAGACCTGCCACGGCTTCCGGGCCAATGCCACCAGGAGGTCGAACTCCAAGGGGGTAAGCGAGATGCGCTCTCCACCGCGGGTCACGAGGTGCCCGGCGACGTCGATGGTTACATCAGCAATCCGCAGCGTTTCCGGAGCCTTTTGTTCGCCCGGCCGAAGGCGCGCACGCACACGAGCCACGAGTTCAGCGGGTTTGAAAGGCTTGGGCACGTAGTCGTCAGCGCCGGATTCAAGACCTCGAACAACATCCGAAGTGTCCGATTTCGCCGTGAGCATGACAATGGGGACGTCCGATTCTCCACGAATCTGCCGGCAAACTTCGATGCCATCCGAACCCGGCAGCATGAGGTCCAGGAGCACCAAATCGGGTTTGGAGGAACGGAACACCTCAAGGGCCTGGCCGCCGTCTGCGCAGAATACGGGCTCGAAGCCATCATTGCGCAGGACAATACCAATCATCTCTGCGAGCGCTTCGTCGTCGTCAACTACCAGAATGCGTGCCTTCATAGTTATATATTCCCTTATCGCCAAGCCTTTGTCCTGTTGGGCGGGCGCACGGCATGGCGTCCCCCAAGGCACTTCCACCGTACTGCACGGCCGCGCCTGGCTCGATGTAGATCCGGTGTCCGGGCAGTATGGGCTCAGGCTATGAGGGAGGACACCGGGACTATAGGCTTGGGGCCAGGTCCATGTGGGGGACGTCGGATGTCGGCGGGCCGGATCTCTTGGGGAGGAAATCGTGTCACAGCCAGAGCACGGCCAGCAGCCATATCCGGGCGGTCAGCCTGCGTGGGGCGGTCAGCCTACGTGGGGCAACCAGCCCCAGTGGGGAGGTCCGCCCGCGTGGTCAGCCCCACAGGGCGGTAGCAACAACTGGCCGGGCTACCCTCCGGGAGGCCCGGCGGGTGGATGGCCTGCGGCTGCGCCCGGCGGTCCACCCTATGGCCAACCAATGTACGTTGCCCCACCCAAGCCAGGTGTCATTCCCTTGAGGCCCCTGCAGTTCGGCGAGATACTCGATGGCTCCTTCCAGACCATACGCCGGAATGCAGCCTCGATGTTCGGTTCAGCCCTGATCGTCCAGGCCACGGCCGCTGCCCTCCTGGGTGTTGTCACCGTGGCCATGTACGAGCTTATGGATTCCTTGGAAACAACGGATTTCAGCGGGGATGCGGCGGGATTCTTTGGCCCGTTCCTAGCCGTCATGGCGGGTTCCGTGGGAGTCTCTGTGTTGATCGGCTTTCTGGGCGCCGTCCTCCAGGGCGTCATGGTCATTCCGGTTTCCCGTTCTGTCCTCAACCGACGGACAGGCTTCGGGCAGATGTGGAAGCTGGCTGTCGGTCGGATCCTTCCTCTGCTGGGGGTAGCAGCCGTGCTCACTTTCGGTGGACTGCTGGCCGCAGCAGCCGTCGTCGGGATTGCCGTGCTGTTGTTCACGGCCTTGGGTCCGGCAGCCTTGTTGATTGTCATCCCCTTGGGCTTCGGGGGAATCATCGTCTTTGTCTGGATTGGGCTGAAGCTCATGTTCGCTCCGGCCGCCATCGTCGTGGAGCGGATCGGCGTCTATGACGGACTCCTGCGATCCTGGCAGTTAACCAAGAGCAATTGGTGGCGCATCTTCGGCATAACGCTGCTGGTGAGCGTGATGGTGGGAATCATCGCCCAGATAGTGCAGATTCCAGCTTCGCTCGCCGCCACCGCGATTGGATCGGTCATCGCTCCCCATCCGGACGCCGGGACGGTGGCCTCCACCCTGATCCTGACGACCGTGATCTCGATGGTCATTGGGGCTTTGGTGGGGTCTGTGACATTCGCTTTTCAAACATCCGTGTCCGCGCTCATCTACATGGATCTTCGAATGCGTCGGGATGGGCTGGACGTGGAGTTGATGCGGCTGATGGAAGGCGGTTCGGATCCGGAGGGAATCCCGGGTGGTCCTCCCCTGCAGGTCCACGGCAACACATGGCCTCCTGGCGGCGGACAATGGCCAGGCTCTCCTCCCGGGCACCGGCCGCAGGCATGAGGGAGACGCTAATCCATGTGATTCCCGCCTTGGCCGGCACTGAACCGCCGGTGACCCCGGACCGTGACGAAGCACGCCGTTGGGCCGAGGAGGAACTATCCAAGGCGACGTACGCCCAGGCCCGGCCCAGTTGGCTGGACCAGCTTTGGCGCGATTTCCTGGACTGGCTCAGCTCCCTGGAAGGGGACGGAACTTCGCCGGAAAGCAACCTGGCTGTCCCCCTCATCATCGCCTTGGCTGTCGGGCTCACCGTGGTGGCTGTCTTCGTTGTCCGTCCGAGGCTGAACGCCACGCGAAAAGCCTCCGTTACGGGCATTTACGGCAAGGACACGCCTGTGGATGCTGCGACATACCGGAGGCGTGCCCTTGCCGCGGCCGACGACGGCGACTGGCCTTCCGCCGTCGTCGATCAGTTCCGGGCGTTGGTGCGTTCCGCGGAGGAGCGGGATGTCATTGAAGCGCGGGCTGGTCGGACGGCCGATGAGGCTGTAGGCCACTTGGGCCAGGCCTTCACCCCTGCTCAACTCCGGCTGGTCGATGCCGCCCGCCTGTTTGATGCGGTCCGCTATGGGGAACAGGCCGCAACACGTCCGGACTACGACGAATTGCGCAAGCTGGATACGGACCTCCTCGCGCTAACCCCTGACTTCATTGGCCAAGGCCAGCAGGGATTCGCGGTGCCGCGATGACCCTCCAGGAACAGGTGCCGGAAGCTTTGCAGGGAGGAACTCTGCCTCGACGGCGGACCAGCGCATTGTGGAGTTGGTTCCGAAAGCACCTGGTGTGGATTGCGCTGGGCGCAGTGTTTGCCGCATTCGTGACGTTCCTGGTGGTGGAGCGGTTCTCGGCACCCAAAGACTCCGGGTCGCTATCTACCCGCAATCCCGCTCCCGACGGGGCCATGGCCTTGGCCGAAATACTGGGGCGCCACGGTGTGGGCATAACTCCAACCGATAACCTCGAAGACACCCTGGCAGCTCTTTCCGACGGCGACGCCACCTTGCTGCTGTATGACCCCCGCGGTTTCCTGGATAGATCCCAGTTGCAGGATGTGAGTGCTGTCGCCGGGCGGGTAGTGGTGGTCGCACCGCGCCTGCGCACGTTGAACGGCCTCGATCCGGAGTTCCGCCCCGGCGGTGTGGTCCCCGAAGCGACAAAAATCCTTGAACCGGGCTGCAGCCAGGAAGATGCAGAGCAGGCAGGACCCGTTGCCGCCCAAGGACCGGTGTACCTGGGGCCAGTTGTTTGCTACGCCACCCGCAGCGATGGACCTGGACTTTATGTGGCCTCGGCCGATGGGCACATCATTGTGCTGGGGAGCACCCAGTTGCTGGAAAACCAACACCTCGCGGCCGTTGGCAACGCCGCATTGGCGATGCGGACCCTGGGAAGCGGCCCCGACTTGGTCTGGTACACACCAGGCATCGCCGATGTAGCGTCCGATAGATCCACCCCGACGCTCAACGAGCTCGCACCGCCTTGGCTGGCGTTTGCGGGCCCATGGCTGGCTGTCATAGCTATCCTTGCCATCCTCTGGCGCGGACGACGCTTGGGACCGTTGGTCTTTGAACCACTTCCCGTGGTGGTTAAGGCCGCAGAAACGGCCGAAGGACGTGCACGTCTATATCAGGATTCACGTGCCGTGGAACGCGCCGCCGACAATCTCCGGGCAGGAACCCTCGCCCGGTTGGCCAGGCATTTCAACCTGGGGACGGACGCCACCGGGGAGGCCATTATCGACGCCGTGGCCCGGCGCCTTGGACGGCAGGCACCGGCAATCCGGTGGGCATTAATTGATTCCAGACCCCAGACAGAAGGACAACTGGTGCAGTGGGCACAACAGATCGAACGAATCGAGCAGGAGGCAACGGCCCGATGAGCAACCAGCCGAACAACTATACGGACAGCAACAACCAATACTCCGGTGGCACGGCCCACCAGGTAAACCATGCACACGCGGGCGAACCCCAGGTGAATGGACCACAGCAGGGCGTACACAGCAGCGGCATGGAGGATCCTGCCCGACAATCCCTGCTGAACGTCCGGAATGAAGTTGGGAAGGCTGTGGTCGGCCAGGATCCCACAGTGACAGGCATGCTCATCGCCCTTCTCTGCGGCGGCCATGTCCTGCTGGAAGGTGTGCCCGGCGTCGCCAAGACGCTGTTGGTCCGGGCGTTGTCCACTGCCCTGAGCCTGGAAACCAAACGCGTACAGTTCACCCCGGACCTCATGCCCGGTGACGTCACGGGCTCCTTGGTGTACGACTCGCATTCATCGGAATTCACGTTCCGGGAAGGGCCCGTTTTCACCAACATCCTGCTGGCCGATGAAATAAACCGAACGCCACCCAAAACGCAGGCCTCGCTCCTGGAAGCCATGGAGGAACGCCAGGTTTCCGTGGATGGCGTATCGCGCCCACTGCCTGCGCCCTTCATCGTGGCTGCCACCCAGAATCCCGTGGAATACGAAGGAACCTACCCACTACCCGAGGCCCAGCTGGACAGGTTCCTCCTCAAGTTGACCATGCCGTTGCCCGGCAGAGCCGAGGAAATCGAAGTAATCCGCCGGCACGCCGGTGGCTTCGACCCCCGGAACCTCGCCGCGGCCGGCGTGCGGGCGGTGGCTGGCGCCGTCGAGCTTTCCAACGCCCGTGCGGCTGTGGCGCAAGTGACCGTCGCACCGGAAATCCTGGCCTACATTGTGGATGTGGTCCGGGCAACCAGGTCAGCGCCGTCCTTCCAGCTGGGCGTCTCTCCTCGAGGCGCTACTGCCCTCCTGAACACTTCGAAGGCATGGGCCTGGTTGTCCGGGCGGCCCTTCGTGACGCCTGACGACGTCAAAGCGCTATCGTTGCCTTGCCTCAGGCACCGGGTAGGCCTGCGTCCTGAGGCCCAGATGGATGGCATCCACGTTGACGACGTCCTTGGCAGCATCCTGGCGTCCGTTCCGGTGCCTCGTTGATTCTGCCGGTGATGCAGATGACAGCAATGGCACGGGTACCCTGATGGCCATCACGGGTCGTTTCGTGTTGCTGGCAGTTGCCGGGCTGGTTCCGTTGCTGCTGTTTCCGGCGTGGATCACCGTGCTGTTCATCGCTATCGGACTGCTGCTGCTCCTTGCCCTTGACCTTATCCTGGCGGCTTCCCCGGCCAAGCTGGGCTTGGTGCGTCAGCAACCGGGCAACGTCACCTTGGAGAGTCAGGTTGATTCCGTCCTCACGGTGACCAACCTGGGCCGCCGGAAGTTACGGGCGATGGTCCGGGACGGTTGGCAACCTTCCGCTGGAGCCCTGAACCCAGCCCAGCCGCTCGACGTTCCACCCGGCGAACGTCGCCGCCTGACGGTGTCCCTGCTCCCACGGCGCCGGGGCGATCTTGAAAGCCCGCACGTGACGGTCCGTTCGTACGGGCCCTTGCGGCTGGCCGCACGGCAGCGAACCAGGGCACTTCCCGGCCGGCTTCGAGTGCTGCCACCCTTCCATTCCAAACGGCATCTGCCATCGAAACTACGCAAGCTGCGCGAGCTTGATGGCAGGGCGGCCGTGCAGATCCGGGGCGCGGGAACGGAGTTCGATTCTCTGCGGGACTACGTTCGTGGGGATGACGTCCGGTCCATCGACTGGCGTGCAACTGCCCGTCGCACATCTGTGGTGGTGCGTACCTGGCGTCCGGAACGGGACAGGCGTGTCGTGATCGTTCTGGACACATCGCGGACCGCGGCGGCCAGGATTGACGACGAGCCGAGGCTGGACACTTGGATTGAGGCGGCGCTGCTGCTCGCGGTTCTGGCGGAACGGGGCGGGGACCGGGTTGACTTCCTCGCCTACGACCGGATGCTCCGCGCGAGGGTCGAGTCTGCTTCGAAAGGCAATCTCCTGGCGCAACTCGTTCAGGCCATGGCGACCTTGGAGGCCGAGCTCATCGAACTGGACTGGCAGCAGATCCCAGGCCAGGTGCGGGCCGTATCGGCACACCGCTCGCTTGTGGTGCTTTTAACAGCCCTCGACGGCGGCGCCCCCGAGGAAGGGCTTCTCCCCATGGTGGCCCAGCTGGTCCGCCAGCACGTGGTGGTGGTCGCGTCTGTCCGGGACCCCTTGCTGGCAGCCATGAAAGCCGGGCGTTCCACCGCCGGCCAGGTTTTCCGTGCCGCCGCCGCCGAACGCGCCCTGCTGGAACGGGCCGCCGTCACAGAACAATTGCGGCAACTCGGAGCTGAAGTGGTGGACGCCGAACCCTCCGAGGTCCCTCCCCTGCTTGCTGACACCTACATCCGGCTTAAAGCGGCCGGACGGCTCTAGGAAGGACTCCAATGAACGAAGCCATCTACCGGCTCGCCCTGGGCAATGATTTCAACAAGCTGGCCCCCGAACTACAGGAGTACTTCTCCCTGGCGGCAGGCTCCGGATCGTATGGAATTGGCGAGGGGGTCTTTGACGTCGTAGGGTGCCCGCAAAAATGGTTGCGTCCTTTGCTGGCCCTGACGGGAAGCGAAGAGGCCTTCTTCCCTGAATACGGCGAAGGCATTCCGTTCCGCATTGAGAACCATGCCCACGTGGATCCTTTCGGCCGGCAAGCCCTCACGGCACGGCGTGAAATCTACTTCCCATCCGGGACGCGGTTGTTCCACGACACCACGAGCGCTATCACCGCGCCGCAGGCCAGCTCCGTCACCCCCGCACCGGCCCGGTTGGTGGACCATGTCGGCCGCTACCGCCGCCTCGTCACGGACCTGGATGTAAGTGTCACGCCTAACGGCCGGCTGCGGGGCGTGTCGAAAGCCAGCCGGCTCTTCCTGGGTCCATTGCGCATTCCGTTGCCGGCAGCCCTGGACGCAAAGGCCTTTGCGGAGCAGTGGTGGGACGGGGACGAGGGCAAGCACCGCATCCAGGTCAAGGTCATCCAACCCCAGATCGGCGTCGTGCTTGTCTATGCCGGCCGCTTCGATTACCGGTTGGCGCCCTACCTGCCCGGGGCAGCCCAAGGCACCTCACTCCCCCGCTATGCGGAACCGGATCGCTGGGAAAAGAGGATCTAGCCCCTGCCAATCAACCCTGGGACAGGCCGGTCAACCCTGTGACAGCTGGTCCAGGCCGTCAGCCACCTGTGTGAGTCGGGCAAGCACTTCCTTGGCTGTGGCGGGCTTCACGTGGGCGAGTCCCGTAGCCGGCGTCAGTCGCAGTGCCGGCAAGGCCGACGCCGGGAGACCCAGTTGGCTCCAAGGCCGCCAAATGCTTTCCACGATCTCGGCCGTCCGCGGAAGCCTGGCATCAGTGTCTGATGTGGGCATCGCACCGGCCCACACACGCTTGCCGGCTTCCACTGCTGCGGCAAGGTGCTCCCATTGGCGGGTTGTCAATGCCTTCAGCGGCACAGCAACGCCATCGGCGCCCGCATCAAGTATGCGATCAATCGGCGCCTCTATCTCCGGTACGGCTACCACAATTTCGACGGCGCCCGCTGCCCTGAGCCCATCGATCACCAACCGCCACGCTCCCGCAACCTCCTCGCCCGGGATGGACCGCAGGGTGCGGTAACCACTCGCCGTCGGGATCGTGCCGCCCATCACTGCGGCAATGTCCGGCTCGTCCAGCTGGACCACAATACCCGCTCCAGGGACCGCTTCCGAGATCCGCTGGAGGTGTTCTGCGACTCCGGCTGCCAGTGACTCTGCAATGTCGCGGCGCGCTCCAAAATCGAGGAGGGCCCGCTCTCCGTTGTGCAGGTACAAACCGGCTGCGAGGCTCAGGGGACCCATCAACTGGACCTTGATCCCCCTGGCTGAAACCTCTTCTGTTCCAGCGACGTCAGCCAGGATGTTGATGTCAGTGGCAAGCGCGGACCGTCCCCGCTGCGCGTCTTTTCCCGGCCGGTCCACCAGTCTCCAACCATGTGGTTGAACATCCACGGCCAAGTCCACCAGCAACGATGCTGTCCTGCCTACGGCATCGGATCCGACACCACGGTCCGGCAGTTCAGGCAGGAACGGAAGGTGGGGGTCCCCCAATTCGCCCCGGATGATCCGCAGGGATTCCGCAGGGTCGATCCCTGGCCATGGGCCAAGAGCCGTCGCGCTGACCCGTTGTACTTCTCCTGACATATGTTCAGGCCTGCTGGCTGGAGATCTGGTGATCCTCTGCGATGGCCTCATGATGGCGGATCACTTCACTGATGATGAAATTCAGGAACTTCTCGGCAAATGCGGGGTCAAGATGTGCGTCCTCGGCCAGGCGGCGAAGCCGGGCGATCTGGGCTGCTTCGCGTCCGGGGTCGCCCGCGGGAAGCTTGTGGGTGGCCTTGAGAATCCCTACTTTCTGCGTGGCCTTGAAGCGTTCCGCGAGCAGGAAAACGAGTGTGGCATCAATGTTGTCAATGCTGGACCGGATGGAGAGCAGCTCATCCATGACGCCGCGATCCACCTGGCCCGCGAGGGAACTCGCTGACGGGTTGAAGGAATCGTGGTCTTCGGGGAGGGCACTGTTCTGCTCGGTCATGGTCCCCAGTCTATGGGGTGCGGCGGTAGCGTTGCCGGTGTTACCTGACTGCGTCCCGCCAGCGGTGTTCCCATCGCGGGAATCGGTGCAGAATGGCAGCATCACTGCACTCGACCAAGGGAGATTCCATGAAAATCGCTGTCCTGGGAACTGGAATGGTGGGGCACGCCCTCGCTGGCAAGCTGGTGTCCTTGGGCCACGAGGTCATCATGGGTTCCCGTGAATCCGGAAATCCCAAGGGCGAGGAGTGGGCCCGGCAAGCTGGTCCGCGCGCCCGTGCGGGCTCTTTCGCGGAAGCGTGCGCAGAGTCCGAGCTGATCGTGAATGCAACACCCGGTACTGTGAGCCTGGCCGTCCTCGCTGAAGCCGGCGACACCACCCTGAACGGCAAAATCCTCTTGGATGTGGCAAACGCCCTGGATGGATCAGGCGGTTTCCCTCCTTCGCTCACCGTCTGCAACACCGACAGCATCGCCGAGACCATTCAACGGACCTACCCCGGGGTGCGGGTAGTGAAATCGCTGAACACGGTCAGCGCCCCCGTGATGGTGGATCCAGGGCGGCTTCCGGGCCCACATGACATGTTCATGGCGGGAAACGACGCGGATGCCAAGTCCACAGTGTCAGGCCTGCTGCAGGAGTTTGGTTGGGCGCCCGAGCACATCAGGGACCTCGGTGGACTCGACGCCGCCCGCGGAATGGAGATGTGGCTGCCTTTGTGGCTAAGGATCTTCATGCAGCAGCCGAAGGGAAAGATGTTCAACATCGCCATCGTGTCCGAGTAGCGCACCAAGGCCCAGAACGAATGAAGGCCCGCCACAGTGAACTGCTCACAGTGGCGGGCCTTCGTTGCGTTCAGCCTGCGTGCGGGTTAGCCGCCCAACAGCGCGCGGTGCGCTTCCCGGCGTCGTGCTTGTTCATCAGGGTCCGGAACCGGCAAGGAGGCGATCAGCCGCTTGGTGTAGTCGTGCTGGGGCGAGCCCATCACATGGTTGCCGATGCCCTGCTCCACCAACTGTCCCTTGTACAGCACGCCAACCCAGTGCGACAACATGTCCACGACTGCGAGGTCATGGCTGATGAACAGGGCCGCGAAGCCGAACTGCTCCTGGATGTCCTTGAACAGGTCCAGAACCTTGGCCTGCACTGAGACGTCCAGCGCCGAGGTTGGTTCGTCGGCAATCAACAGGCGTGGGTTGAGCGCCAACGACCTCGCCAGAGAGGCGCGCTGCCGCTGTCCACCGGACAGCTCGTGCGGGTAGCGTTGCGCGTACGACGCCGGCAACTGGACTGACTCGAGCAGCTCACCTACCTTTTTCCGCGCCTCAGCCGCGCTCGGCTTGGTGTGGATAATCAACGGCTCAGCGACGCACTCACCGATGGTGAGGTGGGGGTTGAACGAGGCCGCCGGGTCCTGGAAAACGAAGCCGATCTCCTTCCGCAGCGGACGGAAGGTCCGCTCCTTGAAGTCCAGCATTTCGTAGCCGAGGACCTTCAGGCTGCCGCCGGTTGTCCTTGTCAGCCCTGCGATCGCCCGCCCGATGGTGGATTTGCCTGAGCCGGACTCCCCCACCAAACCGAAGACCTCATTCTCGGAGACAGTGAAGCTGACGTTGTCCACAGCTTTGAAGCCATGGCGCCCAAAGCGCCCTGGGTACTCGATGGTGAGGTTCTTCGCCTCAACGAGGACCTTGCCATCCTGATGCAACCGGCCACGGGCACCTTCCGAGGCTGAGTTGCGGCCAAGGTGCGGGACCGCCGCGAGGAGCTTTTTCGTGTAGTCCTGCTTTGGTTCCGCGAACAACACCCTTGAGGGCGCTTCTTCCACCACATCGCCCTGGTACATGACCACCACGCGGTCAGCGAGGTCGGCCACTACCCCCATGTTGTGGGTAATCAACACGATTGATGTGCCGTAGTTGTCCCGCAAGTCACGGAGCAGTTGCAGGATTTCCGCCTGTACTGTCACGTCAAGGGCTGTCGTTGGTTCATCGGCCACAATCAGACCAGGGTTCAGTGCCAATGCGGCGGCAATCACCACGCGCTGCTTTTGCCCACCCGAAAACTGGTGTGGGTAGTAGTTGACCCGGGTTTCAGGGTCCGGAATACCCACCTTGCGCAAGGCTTCCGTGGCCCGTTCCTTCGCTTCCCTGGAAGATACGCGATGGCCATCCTTGGCGTGGGCGCGGATCCCCTCGGCAATCTGCCATCCAACAGTGAACACGGGATTCAATGCTGTGGAGGGCTCCTGGAAAACCATGGCGACGTCGCGTCCACGGATCTTTCGAAGCGCGGATTTGCTGACACTGATCACGTTGTTGCCATTGATCACCACGGCACCGGAGCTGATGGCTGTTTCAGGCAGCAAGCCCAGAATGGTCTTGGCCGTCACGGTCTTGCCGGAACCGGACTCCCCCACGATCGCCACGACTTCACCAGGCTTAACGTCCAGGCTGACGTCCTTCACCGCATGGACGTCTCCGCTATCGGTGGCAAAAGTTACCTTGAGCCGGTCAATGGTGAGGACGGGTTCACTGGCGGCCCCGGCGTCGGAAATGTTTCCGAGGTTGGTGGTCATGGCTTACCTGCCTCTGTAGCTGTCGGGGTTGCTGGGGTTTTCGTGGTGCCTGCGCGCTTTCGGCCACGGATCCGGGGATCGTTGAGGTCGTTGATGCTTTCGCCAACCAGCGTCAGGCCCAGGACGGTCAGCACGATGGCGATGCCAGGGAAAACACCGGTCCACCAGATACCGGAGGAGGTATCGGCCAGTGCCTTGTTCAGGTCAAAGCCCCACTCTGCAGCCGATGTTGGCTCGATGCCGAAGCCCAGGAAGCCAAGGCCTGCAAGCGTAAGGATCGCTTCGGAGGCATTGAGCGTAAACATCAGGGGCAGGGTGCGCGTTGCGTTCTTGAAGATGTGCCGTCCGATGATACGCAGGCTGGATGCACCCAGTACCTTGGCCGACTCGACGAAAGGCTCGGCCTTGAGCCGGATGGTTTCGGCGCGGATGACCCGGAAATACTGGGGCACGAACACCACGGTGATGGAGAACGCACAGGAGAAAATACCGCCCCAGAAACTGGACTGGCCACGGCTGATGACGATCGAGATGACGATTGCCAAAAGCAGGGTGGGGAAGGCATAGATGGCGTCCGCCACTACTACAAGGATCCGGTCCAACCAGCCGCCGAAGTAGCCGCTGAGCAGGCCCAGGGCGACGCCAAGGAAAAGTGACATTGCCACGGACACGACGATGACGGTCACGGCCGTCTGGGATCCCCATAGGACACGGGACAGGACGTCATAGCCGCCCACAGTGGTGCCAAGCAGGTGTTTGGCACCCGGTGCCTGTTGGGTGGGGAAGGAACCGGACGCATCGCTGAGTTGGGAGTAGCCGTAAGGGGCCAGAAGCGGTGCGAGAATGCTTGTCAGCAGGAACAGCCCGCTGAGGACAACGCCCACTATCAGCATGCCCCGTTGGAGGCCAACGCTTTTCCTGAGGTGGGAAACCACTGGAAGCCGGGAGAAGAGGGGCTGCTTGGGAGCAGTCAGTGAAGGAGTGCTCATGGTCAGTACCTCACTCGGGGATCGATGAGCGCGGCAATGATGTCCACGATGAAGTTGGTCACGGCGACGATGATGGCCAACAGCACCACAATGCCTTGGACAGCCACAAAGTCACGGGCATTCAGGTATTGCACCAGTTGGTACCCCAGGCCCTTCCATTCGAAGGTTGTCTCGGTCAGGATGGCGCCGCCGAGCATGAGCGCAATTTGCAGGCCCATGACAGTGATGATGGGGATCAGTGCAGGCTTGTAAGCGTGTTTGGTAACCAGCCGGAACTCGCTAACGCCACGGGACCGGCCAGCCTCAATGTAGTCCTTTCCCAGCGTGCCAATGACGTTTGTCCGCACCAGCCGCAGGAAGACCCCTGCCGTCAGCAAACCCAGGGCCACGGCCGGCAGGACAGCGTGGGATGCAACGTCTCCAAGAGCGGCAAAGTTGCCGCTGCGGAGCGCGTCCAGCCAGTAGATGCCTGATGGAGCTCCGAGGCTGCTCATGGTCAGTTCCGTACGGGTGGAGGCGCGTCCTGCTACGGGGAACCATCCGAGCCACACCGAAAAGGTCAGTTTGAGAAGCAGGCCCGAAAAAAACACCGGAGTGGCATAGCAGAGAATCGCGAAGAACCGCAGGACTGCGTCGGAGGTCTTGTCGCGGTGTTGGGCTGCGATGAGTCCGAACGGGATACCAACTGCGAGCGCCACGATCAATGCGTTGATCGACAGCTCAAGTGTTGCGGCACCGAAGGTGGTGAGTACCTCCACGACGGGACGACGATCAGTGATCGTTGTGCCAAAGTTTCCTGTGATGAGTTGGCCGAGGTATTCGAAGTACTGGATCAGAACCGGGCGGTCATAGCCGGCATCATGGATTCGCTGTGCCAGTACATCCGGCGGGAGGCGTCCGCCCTGGGCAGCCGTGATGGGATCTCCAATGACCCGCATCAGGAAGAAGACCAGCGTCACCAGAATGAAGACGGTGGGGATGATCAGGAAGAACCGGATCACGATGTATTTTCCGAGGCCTCCCCCGGCCTTGGACTTGCTTTTTGGAGCTACTATTCCGGGCTCGGCCTCGGGTACCTCTATAAGTGTTGTCATTGTTACCTGTATTTCCTGCCCGCGGATTGCGCGGGATTGGCTCGTGCATGCCGGCCACGAAAGTGGTCAGCAAAGGAGGCGGGACACCGGATCAGCGTCCCGCCTCCTTCCCACCACAGAGGCGTGGTTACTTGGAAATCGTTCCGAGGCGGAACTTGAAGGATGCGTCCAGCGTCTTCTCGACGCCGTTCACGCCGCTTCCGGCCACCGCAACCTGGGCGCCCTGCAGCAGGGGAAGGGTTGAGATGTCCTTGGCGAGCGCGTTCTGGACATCTTTGATGTCCGCCTCACGCTTGGTCTTGTCAGCCTCGGTCAGCTGCTTGGCGATCAAGTCGTTCACAGTGGGGTTGTTGTAGTGGTTCTTCAGGAAGCCGCCGTCCGGGAAGAACGGGGTCAGGTAGTTATCGGCGTCGCTGAAGTCGGGGAACCAGCCAAACTGGAACACAGGGTACTCGTCAGCGCGGCTCGCCTTGCTGTAGGTAACCCATTCAGTGGACTGCAGGTTGACCTTGAAGAGTCCGGACTTCTCCAGTTGTTCCTTGATCATGGCGTACTCGTCACCGGAGGAGCCGCCGTAGTGGTCCGGGTTGTACTGCAGGTTCAACGCAACGGGCTCCGTGATTCCGGCGTCTGCCAAGACCTTCTTTGCCTTGTCCAGGCTCGGCTTTCCGTTGTCTCCATAGGCGTCCTTGAATGACTCGTTGGCGCCAAGGAATCCGCTGGGAACGTTGGAGTACAGCGGGAGGTAGGTGCCCTTGTAGACCTGGTCCGCGATGGCCTGCCGGTCCACGAGATTGGCTACGGCTTGCCGGACGGCGAGCGCCTTGGCGGGATCAGCGCCGGCTGCCTTGGTGCCGAACGGCATGGTGTCGAAGTTGAAGGTGATGTAGCGGATCTCGCCGCCCGGTCCCGTCAACACCTTGACCTTGGAGTCTTTCCGAAGGTCATCAACATCCGTGGCACTGAGGCTGCGGAAGGCGACGTCGATGTTGCCCTGCTGGATGTCCAGCTTGAGGTTGGTGGGGCTGGCGTAGTACTTGATGGTGGCTTCGTCGTTTGCCGGCTTGCCAAGGACACCTTTGTAGTCGCCGAAGGCCTTGAAGCTGACAAGTTCGTTCTTCTTGTAGCTATCGATCGTGTATTGGCCGTAGAAGGCCTTGGCCTTGATGATCTCGTCGTCAGGAAGGATCTTGTCCGCGGGGAAAACTTCGTCGTCGACAATGGGCGCCGCAGGACTGCTAAGGATCTGGCTGAATGTCTGGTCGTTTGCCTTCTTCAGCTTGAAAACCACCGTGGTGGCGTCAGGAGTGCCCACACTCTCGATGTTGGTCAGCAGGGATGCCGGGCCGGCGGGGTCGTTGATGGCGACCTGCCGGTCAAAGGAGAACTTGACGTCTTTGGAATCCAACGTGTGTCCATTGGCCCACTTCAGACCGGACTTGAGCTTGACGGTGTATTCGGTCGGTGCCGTGAATGAGGACGACTCCGCAAGGTCCGGGACCGGTTCTGCACCCCCAGGCTTGGAGTTCAACAGGAACGAGTAAATCTGGTTCATCACCATGAACGAACCATTGTCATAGGATCCTGCCGGGTCCAATGCGGTGACTTTGTCTGTGGTGCCGTAGGCGATCGGGCCGGCGGCAGCCGGGGCGGACGAGGAACCGCCGCCGGAGGGGCCCGTGCATGCAGTCAAAGCGAGGGCGGAAACGCCCGCCAGCGCGATAACGCCATGCAGGGCCTTCTTCTTCAGTGCCATCTGTGAACCTTCTGTTCGATGGATTAGGCGCACCGCCGTGGGATATTTGTGACGGAGCGCACTCTTGATTCCACGATTCAATCAGACTTCGGCGCCCCGGGGACCTTGATTTGGTGATTCGAGACACAATATTTACCTACGAGTAGGTTTGCCCGGGGACGCCAAAGCATTGCCCCCGGAGGGTCGCAGGAATATCTTTATTCCGAGTTGACAAGCGCTGATCACGGGCAGGCGGAACGCGGCCGTGGACAGCATCCAGGCGGCGGTTCAGGGGGCCGCCGAGGTAATGGGTGCAAGGACCAGTCCTAAGGACAGCAACATGAGCAAGGCAGCCCTCTGCGTGGGGATCAACAAGTTCAAGTATTTACCCGAATCGAGCTGGCTTCACGGTTGCGTTAATGACGCTGAAGACCTGGCCGCCCTCCTTGAGGCGCAGTATGGATTCGCATCCTCCAGCATCAAGGTCTTGAGGGATGCCAAGGCCAACAAAAAGTCCGTAATGGCCGAACTCAACAAGCTGGTCGATAGCGCGGTGGACGGAAAATCCAACCACATCGTCTTCACCTTCTCCAGCCATGGCACGCAGATACCCGATGTCAGCGGCGATGAAGCCGACCGGCTGGACGAGGCCTTCGCCTGCTATGACATCAACAACTCCGGCGACTCATGGGACCCGGACACAGTGATCACGGACGATGAGCTGGCGACGCTCTTCGCGCGGCTGCCGGACGGTGTCCTCATGGATGTTGTGCTGGACACCTGCCACAGCGGTACTGGACTGAAGTCCCTGGACCTGTTGCCAGGCCGGCGTCCCCGCTTCCTGCCCGCTCCGACGCCCCGGGCCGTGATCGCGAACGAGTTCAGCGACACACGCACCCTGCGCGACCTGGTGAAATCTGCAAAAGGGGCCAAGCCCGTGCTGATGGCAGCCTGCCGATCGGACCAGACGGCTGCGGACGCCCTCATTGACGGACGCTACAACGGCGCCTTCACCTATCACTTCGTGAAGTCCCTTCAGGGCAATGGCACTGTAGTCCGCGCGGAAGTCCTGAAACTGGTGAGCAAGGGTCTCAAAGGCGGCGGTTTTGATCAAATCGCCCAATTGGAAGGCACGACGGCGGCACGCAAGGCTGCGTGGGGCAGCTAACCCTTGGCTGGCGCCCAAGGGGGCATCAGCTATTCCCCCGTGCCGTGGAACTTGTTCCTGACGCCGGAAGATGCGGCTTCCTCGGCGTCGTGCTGTTGATCTGAACCAAACAGCATGCCCTGCCGCTCCCTGTCCATTACCGGTTTGAGCGCGGCGTATACCAGGCGGCCACCGGCGTCGAACCTGAGGACTCCTCCACCGCGGATATCTACGAATTCCCGCCGTGTCTTCAGGCCAAGGCGGACATAGGCCTCCTTACGGCTCATCCGCACTGTTTGAATGAATGATGCCCCGATTTCGGAGATGACGAAGCCGTCCGGTGACACGCGTTCGGACGTACGCACCCGCGTGGAGCTCAGTGGTGTGCGCCGCTCGAGGCGGGCCGCGTCCAGGAGCCTCGGGTTTTCCCACACGAAGCGTTGCACTTCCTGGGGGTCTGACCCCAGGGCCGAGAGCCGGATGGGATAGCGAAGCCCCTGGTAGTTATCCACCCCGCTGATGTTGTTCAGCGACACCCGGCGGATCCCGATGGCCGAGAATTCCGCTTGGAGGGCATCGCGGTAGCTGTAGGTGTCTTCCGGGACCATGTCCAGGTCCGCGGCAATGATGCCACGTAAGAGGTCGCGCCAAGTGACGTCCACAGGTGGCATGTAGGAAAGGCCCCTGATCACCATTCGCAGAACCCTCATGGCCACAATGGAACCGGATTCGGCTTTCTGCTGCAGGCTTTGGTTGTCCCCAAAACGGGCATTTCTTTCCGACCACAACCGCTGGACGGCCCGGAGTACTGCCCCGACCACCACCGCCCCGCGGGCGTGCGGATCCAGCATGGTTTGCCACCCGTCAGGAACGGCGCCAACAAATGGTTCCCTCAGGGGACCACGGGCGAAAAGGTCCCTTGCAAAGTCAAAGAGGGACCTTATCAGGATCGCGTCGTCCACGACCTGGCCTGCTTCGAAGCCTTCCCCGGCAGCTTCAAGTTCCCGGAAGACCACCTCACGCGATGAAAACACCGACAGTATGGCCACCAGGTCTGCCAGTGCCTCATGCATGGCAAGTTGCTCCATGGTGGCCAGCTGGTCCGCCCATGCCGGCCGGAAGCCGTCAAGGATCGCATGGGTGACTTCGTGGGCAACGATGTCCCTGTAGAGGGCGGTGGGTACTTTGTAGCCCATGCGGTCCACCGAGCCGAAGCGGATGGTGTTGGTACCGCGCTCATATCCGGTATCGACAGCTGTGACACGATCCCTTGCCTTCAGGACCACCCGCCCCTCCGGATTCCAGGGCATCCGCCGGCCGAGGGTGGATTCGAAGATATCCAGGGTGCTCATGGCCACGCCGTAGACGTGCTGGGCGAGGAAGCGGGTATCGTCCAGGAGTTCGCGAAGGTCCGTGGGTGGAGGTTCTGAAACGAGTTGCCAGGGGTCGCCTTGGCTGGTCAGGGTAACGGGCGACACATTGGTTCCGCGCCACTTGCGGATGTGGATCGCGTAGCGGTGTCCAGTGGGGCCACGCCGGAGCCGCTCGACGGGTATCCGGACTTGGGCTGTCAGCGGTGGCGCCCCGCCAAAACCTATCGGCCCCTCTGCAAGGACCGTTACGGAGACCATCTGCCCGGCTTTGATGTCTCCCGGGCTCTTCTTTGGAAATGCCACAGCCATCGCCATCTTCGAATGCGGACCCCAACACACCGCAGCGGTTGTGCTGCTTAGGCCAGTATGGGGGCCCTCAAACCCGGAGGCAATAATCCGGTAACGGCTAGAGCACTGCCCTCTGCAAGGAACGCGCGGCGTCGATGGTTGCCTGTCCCAGTACCCGGGTGCCCTGATAGAGAACAATGGTCTGGCCAGGCGCCACTCCCCGCAGCGGCTCGGTCAGGGTGACCACGAGTTCCGCCCGCTCGACACCCTCTTCATCGGCAACCGGCTCAACGTGTGCACGGGCCGGAACGGGGTCGCCATGCGCCCGCACCTGGGCGTGGCATTCGAATTCCGCACCGGTCTCAACCTCGGAGATGGGCAAACCGGCCCAGGACACCTTGATTCCGCGGATTTCATCGATGGCAAGGAGCGCTTCCGGCCCCACGACAACCTTGTTTTCCTTTGGCCGGATTTCCAGGACGAACCGGGGCTTGCCATCGGAGGCCGGCGTGCCCAGCTTCAGTCCCCGGCGCTGGCCGACGGTGAAGGCGTTGGCACCGGGGTGCTCCCCTACCTTCGTGCCGGTTTCGTCCACGATGTCGCCGGTTGTCATTTCGATTTTCTCGGCCAGCCAGCCACGCGTATCTCCATCGGAGATGAAGCAGATATCGTGGCTATCGGGCTTGTTTGCCACCGACAAACCCCGCCTTTCGGCCTCGGCCCTTACCTCGGCCTTGGAGGGAGTGTCCGCAAGCGGGAACATGGAGTGCTTAAGCTGCTCGTGCGTCAGGACGCCCAGGACATAGCTTTGGTCCTTGGCCCAGTCCGCCGCACGATGCAGTTCGCGGTTGCCGTCGGCGTCTTCGATTACTTTGGCGTAGTGCCCGGTGCACACAGCGTCAAAGCCCAGGGCAATGGCCTTCTCCAGCAAGGCAGCAAACTTGATGCGCTCGTTGCAACGCATGCACGGATTCGGGGTGCGTCCGGCAGCATATTCGTCGATGAAGTCCTGGACGACATCTTCCTTGAAGCGTTCGGAGAAGTCCCACACGTAGTAGGGAATCCCCAGGACATCACAGGCGCGCCACGCATCGCGGGAGTCTTCAATGGTGCAGCATCCCCGGCTTCCGGTGCGAAGGGTGCCGGGCATGCGAGACAACGCAAGGTGGACTCCGACGACGTCGTGTCCGGCCTCGACGGCGCGGGCGGCGGCCACGGCGGAGTCGACTCCGCCGCTCATTGCTGCAAGTACTCGCATGCTGGCTTTCCGTGATTCAGGGGGTTTTGAATGGTGATTCCGGCTGAGGCGAGCCGGCACGCCCAACTATTCTAGCGCCCGCACCAATGTGCGCGCTAAATCCCTTGACTGGGCATAGGACGAAATCTAAAGTCAAAGTAAGTTGTTTTAGAAGAGCCAAGACAAAGGTGGGCTGAAATGACGCATGAACGAATGGTCATCGCCGGCGGCGGCCTGGCTGGTGCAACCGCAGCAAAAACCCTTCGCTCAGAAGGCTTTGCCGGACCAGTGACCCTCCTGACATCCGAGGAGCGGATCCCTTACCTTCGGCCGCCCCTTTCCAAGGAGTTCCTTCTGGGCAAGGACGACGAGGATAGCGTCCCGGTGGTGCCGGCTGGCTGGTACGAAGAAAACGACGTCGAACTGCTGTTGGGCAATCCCGCATCGGGCATCGACGCGGGAAGCCGCACCGTCACGCTAAAGGACGGCCGAAGCCTGGACTACGCCAAGTTGCTGATAGCCACCGGGGCGCAACCCCGGCAGATTCCGCTGCCTGGCACGGACCTGGAGGGAGTCATGACATTCAGGACGTTCGGGGACAGCCTGCGCCTGCAGTCCCTGCTCCGGGACGGCGGCAGGCGTGTGGTCATGGTCGGTTCCGGATGGATCGGCATGGAATTGGCCGCAGCTGCCCGCACTTACGGCAATGATGTGGTCTTGCTTGGCTTGGAGGAAATCCCCCTCAGCGCCGCCATCGGCCCTGAGCTGGGCAACTACTTCCGGGCACTCCATGAACAGAACGGTGTCAGCTTCAGGCTGCCCGCCAGCGCTGCCGGCATCGAAGGGAAGGATGGCCGCGCAACCGCAGTGCGGACCGACACCGGCGAGGTCCTGCCCGCAGATATCGTCATCATTGCCGTGGGGGTTGTGCCCGACACATCGTTGGCGGAAACAGCGGGGCTGACCCTGGACAACGGAGTCCTGGTGGATTCCGCGCTTCGCACCAGCGCCCCGGACATCCTGGCAGCAGGTGACGTTGCCAACGCCCTGCATCCCTTCACGGGCGAACACCACCGCAGCGAGCATTGGGCGAACGCACTTAATGGCGGCAAGGTGGCTGCCAAGACGATGCTGGACCAAAATGCCGCCTTGGATGTTGTCCCGTATTTCTATACGGATCAGTTCACCCTCAGCATGGAGTACTCGGGTTTCCCCTCGCTGGCCACCGGCGTAGAGCCTGTGATTCGCGGCTCGCTCGATGACGGCAGTTTCATCGCGTTCTGGATGCGCGATGGCCGGAAGGAGCAGGGCGAAGTGGTGGCCGGCATGAACGTGAACATGCGGCGCGTACAGAAGCCGATCAAGGCACTGATTTCAGGCCGGGTGCAGGTGAACATTGCACATCTCACGAGTCCCGACGTTCCCCTTGAGGACCTTTTGCCCGGCGACTGACTTTCGCGACCCGGCTTTTGCCGGGGGCCTCATTGCCGGGCTAAGACGCCGGGGCTCCCCGCCGCGCTACGGTTGCCGCTGTCTGGATGTTTGATTCATGACCGGCCATGCCTGCTTGACGGGCCCGGGCGCAAGCCTCGGGAAGCGCCTTGAGCAGGGCATCGAGGTCGGCGTCCGTAGAGCTGTGCCCCAGCGTAAAGCGCTGGGCGCCACGGGCAGTGTCTTCGTCCAGGCCCATGGCCAGGAGGACGTGCGAAGGGCGGGGCACCCCGGCGGTGCAGGCCGAACCGGTAGATGATTCAACGCCGGCGAGGTCCAAAAGGAACAGGAGCGAATCTCCCTCGCAACCGGGAAAAGTAAAGTGGGCGTTGCCGGGCAGTCGGTCTTCCCCTGGCGCCCCACGGAGCACAGCGTCCGGAACGGCCTGCCGAACCCCGGCAATGAGACGGTCGCGCAGCTTGCTGATGCGCTGACCCTCGGCGGCAAGGTTACCGGTTACGGCCTCCGCAGCCGCCGCGAAGGCAGCAATGGCGGGCGTGTCCAGAGTCCCCGAGCGCACATCGCGCTCCTGCCCACCTCCGTGTTGAACCGGAGTCAACTTGATGGACCGTCCGAGGAACAACGCGCCCACGCCAACGGGCCCGCCGAGCTTATGCCCCGAGACGGACATTGCAGCGAGCCCGGAAGCCCGGAAATCGACCGGAATGGAGCCGAAGGCCTGGACCGCATCCGAGTGCACCGGAATCCCGTATCGGTTGGCCAGCTCCACTATTTCTGCGACGGGCTGAATGGTGCCCACTTCGTTATTGGCCCACATCACCGTGACAAGCGCGACAGAGTCGGGGTCGCGCTGGAGTTCACGCTGCACGGCATCAAGCTGCACCGCACCCTCTGCATCCACCGGCAACCACACGGCCTCGGCTCCCTCATGACGCTCAAGCCACTCCACAGTGTCCATGACCGCATGATGTTCGACGGCGGAACACAGGATGCGGGTCCGGCGGGGGTTTTCGTCATGTCGGGCCCAGAAAAGGCCCTTGACGGCCAGGTTGTCAGCCTCAGTCCCACCCGACGTGAAAATTACCTCGGACGGGTGGGCTCCAGCGGCCGCCGCCAACGATTCGCGCGCATCTTCCACCGCGCGCCTTGCCCGCCGCCCGGCTCCATGGAGGGAGGACGGGTTGCCGGTTCGCGCCAGCTCGCGCGTCATAACGGCAAGGGCTTGGGCCGACATGGGAGTGGTGGCGGCGTGGTCGAGGTATACAGGCACGTTGCAATTCTACCGGCGGCGTCATTTCATAGACCGCGAAAGCGTCAGGTCCTGGGGTCAGGTTTGGGGGTCCGGTTCCAGGCTGCCAATCCGCGCACAGCAATGACCAGGGCCGGAATCCGGAAGGACGCTCTCACCACTGAGGCCGGATGCGGTGGCGGCGCCCTTAAGGAACGCGCCATTCATGGCGCAGACCACCTGCTCATGGTCCTGCGAAAGCCGATGGAACGGACAGTTAAGCAGTCGGTACCCTCCCGCTTCATCAGCCACTGGTTCGTAGCCGAGGTCCGCCAAAGCACCCAGGAAATCGCCGGGCCTGCCCGCCTCCTGGCCCTTGCGGTCCGCAACATCCATCAACGCTTCCCGCACGGGCAGGTCCCCTTTCAGGGAACGCGTGATAGCTGTGGCCATCAAATCCCCGGCGAGATCGTACTGGCGCTCAGGGACGGAGGCAACAACCTCATCCACGGCTGGGCGGTAGAGCTTGGCAGGCCGGCCGGAACCGGGTCCGGCTTTGTCAGAGGACTTCCTGAACTCCACTTGCAGGACTCCATCCTTCACCAATCGATCCAAATGGAAGGAGGCCGTGCTTCGGGGAATACCGAGAACACGGGCCGCTTCGTCCCGTCCAACGGCGTCTGCAGCCCCGCGCACGTAGGCGAACAACACCCGGCGGTTGTCGTCGTCCAAGGAGGCGATCGCCGAAATCCTTTGGAGCCAAGAGTGGCGTGCAGTGGTCATACAGTCAGAATATCTCTAAAAACAAGATTCGTTGCTTAACCTTGGGATGAGATCTAAAATCAAGATACCTATTTTTAGAAAGGAATGCGTCATGGAAGCCGCAACGACCCATATGAGCAGGAAGTCCAGCCACGGCGAACTCAGGGACCCTTCCCGGCAGGCCTTTATCCTCCTGAGGACGGTCTTCACGATTGCCCCGATCATTTTCGGGCTCGATAAATTCAGCAATCTCCTGACGGACTGGACTGTCTACCTGGCGCCCGCAGCCACCGCCGTCGTACCTGTTTCAGCGCAGACCTTCATGTATGGCGTGGGAGTCATCGAAATTATCGCCGGCATCGTCGTCGCCCTGCGGCCGCGCTGGGGATCCCTCGTTGTCGCCGCCTGGCTGCTCGGCATCATCGTCAACCTGCTGGTGCTTGGCTCGTTCTTCGACGTCGCGCTGAGGGACTTCGGCCTGCTGGTCGGAGCACTCGCGCTGAACCGCCTGGCCACCGCCCTCAAGAAATAACACTCAGGCTGGTGGGACCACGGCCAACCCGGACTGGACCTCAGCCCTGGCCTTGGCCAGGGTCCCGCTATCCGGACAAGCAATCGATATGTAGATAGAGGAAGCCGGGCTGCTGAAAAGCCTGGCGAGAACCAAAGCCGCGGTGGCACCGGAAGACGGAGCTGATTCCAAGGCCAAAAATTCCACTCTATGTTCCGGCTTGCCGGAATCCTGGCCCCACCGCAATGAGGCCGGCGTTAGCTTGTCCACATCGGCCCCGGGATCCAGGTAGCGGAACAGTTCCTTCGTGGACGCGGCGTCATCCCCGGGAACCACCAATGGGCCCTGGTTAACGCTGACCCTGACCACCACCACGCACCCATCAGTCTTCGCGAACCGGGTTTCACCTTGCAGGCCGGAGTGCACAACGGACCACCCCGGCGCTTCTTCCAGTTGGCTGGATACCAATACCGGATCTCCGGGCGCCAAGGTTTCTCCCGCGGCCAAGGGCAGGTCCTTCGCGGCGAGAGCCTCAGCATCGTGTCCGGGCGTAATGGTTGGAGTGGACAGCGTCGAGGCCGAAGGTGAAGGCTTTGGCGCTGCGGGATCAGGCACGTTCACACTGCATCCCGCAAGCAGCACAGCCGAAGCAGCCACGGCAGCCAACCCAGGCATGGGGGCCACCATGCCCGGGACCTGTCGTCGTCCAACACCCCGTGCCATAGGCGGTCCTCTCTTTTGCCGACGAGCCACTTCTGCCGCCACCGAGTCTAACCTCCCGCCACAGCGGACCGTGGCCAGCGGGCCAGCGCGAAATGCCTCGCCCCTCCCAAAACCAAACTGCTCAAGCGACTAGGCAAGGACCCGCAGACCCCCGGGCACAACCTCGACCTCCACAGGCAATCTGCCCACGCGCTCGCCGTCGGCGTAGGCCACGACACCTTCTGCCTCCAGCCGCACTTTCCGTACCCGCCGGATCTCCACGGCCGGATGACCAAGGTGTTTGCCGGCGAACACCTTGGGAAACACCGCCAGGAAATTCAGCCGCGACAACGGCTTGACGATAAACAGATCCAGCCGCCCGTCGTCGGGCAACGCATTGGGCGTAATTCTCATGCCGCCGCCGATCGATTGGCCGTTCGCCACCGAAATCAGCAATGCCGGCTGCCGCCAGTGCTCGCCGTCGGCCGTCACCGTGTATTCGATACGCCGGAAGGAACCGAGTTCCCGGAGCATCGCCAGGTTGTATCGGCTCTTTCCCTTGGGCCACCGCCACGAGTTCGCCCTCTCGTTAACGGCAGCGTCAAATCCGGCAGACAGGACCCCCGCAAAATAGCTGCTTCGCCCGGCGGCGGTGACGCGTCCGGCGTCGATCTTCCGCCCGCCCGATGCCATTGATGCCAGCAGGCGGTCGCATGCCGCCTTTGTGTCCCCGAGTGGCAAGCCCAGCAGCCTGGCAACATCGTTGCCAGTGCCGGCGGGAACAATTCCCAGCGGAAGATCCTTTCCGGCGAGCGCATTGACACCCAAATGGACCATGCCGTCCCCGCCCACCACAACCAGCGCACTGATGCCTGAAATTATGGCCTCATCAACCAGGGTCCGGAGGTCGTCGTAGCTTCCGGCTTCCAGCACGACGACGTCACAACCGGCGGCTCGAATGCAGGCTGCGGCCTCGTCCCCGGCGAGGCCGTGGCGTCCGAACGATGCTGTTGGATTGATGGCAAGGGCGATCTTCTCCGCCGAGTGCTTGGGATTCTTGGGCGCCGGAGGATTCACCTGGTGAATTATGCCAGCCGGGAACCACCGCGCCCGCTGCCGACGTTCTCATAGTGGCTGGATAAACTGGCCGTACCGCCCCGACAGTGGAGCGGCCCACCATCCTAGAGAAGGGCCTGTGCTTGGCCGAGGGCAGCAGTTCCCACTATCAGGTTCTTCGCGTGTCCGTCACTGCGACGGACAAGGAGATCAAGGTGGCATACCGGAAGGCCGCCCGGAAGGCCCACCCCGATCACGGCGGCGAAGCCGAAATGTTCCGCCGTGTAACGCTCGCGTATGAAACCCTGATCGATCCGAAGCGTCGGGCCGAGTATGACCGGAGGTATGCCAGCGGCACCACCGGCCGCTCCCAACCGCGTCCGGGCGACTACACAGGCGCGCCTGCGCCGGGTCCGGCGACCAGCACGGGAGTCAGGCGTCCGCAGGCCCCGCGCAACACGGCAGGCGATCCGCCCGTCTACGTTCCCGCCTTTGATGACCCTCTTGAGGTTCCCCTCATTTCGATGGCAGAAGCTGCCCAGCAGGTCCACGGCTTGCCGCGAAAGCGCGGCATTTTTGGAGCCGAAGCCCGCATCCAACGCGAGATGCGGACGGTACAGCTCATCAGCAGGCAGGTCCTGCCTGCCATCCCGGCCGCAAGGCTCATCAACGGGCTCCGCTCCCCCTCTGACAACAACCACATCGACCACGCGGTACTGTCGGGTTACCGGCTGGCATTGGTTGGTTCCATGCTGTTGCCCAAGGGCGCCTACGCGTGGGACGGCAATTCGTTGCGCCACGGCGGCCGGTCGGTGGCTCCGCCGCAGCTGGCCCACATCGTCCGCCATATGCAGGACATCTTCCCCGAGTTGAACGTCACCGGCTGGGTGGTCCTGCACAGTCCTGACGGCAACCTGCACGAACCAGTCATTGACCAGTACGGAAAAGGGCAAAGCCATAACGCGGTTGAGGTAGTCAACGGCGCAGGATTGGCCCGCGGCTTGAAGCAGTTCCTTGGTTCAGGACCAGCACCGAACACCGTGGTGGTTCCCGTTCTTGCCCGCTTGCTCCGCGGCATGCACTGACATCCTGCTTTCGTGGACGCTGGCTGACTCATCATGAAGCCAGCTCGATGGAACCGGCTGGGTCCGGACTGGCTAGGATGGGACGGTGTTCCGCATCCTCTTCCACACTCCAGAAATCCCGGGCAATACGGGCAACGCCATTCGTTTGGCCGCCATCACCGGCGCCGAACTCCATCTGGTGGAGCCTCTGGGCTTTGACTTTTCCGACGCCAAGCTGCGACGGGCGGGCCTGGACTACCACGACCTCGCCGTCGTCACGGTCCATAAGGACATTAACGCAGCCTGGGCTGCCCTGCAGCCTGAGCGTGTGTTTGCTTTTACGTCCGACGGCGAAACGTCCTACACGGATATCAACTACCGCGAGGGCGACGTACTGATGTTCGGCCCTGAATCTGTCGGCCTCCCGGATTGGCTGAAGAAGGATCCGCACGTCACGGCCCGGGTGCGGCTCCCGATGCGGCCTTCCCTGCGTTCATTGAACCTGGCAAACGCCGCGTCCATCGCCGTTTTCGAGGCGTGGCGCCAGAACGGATTTGCCGGCGCCAAGGTATAGCCCATCCGCAGCGCCCGCAGCTGCGAATAACCTATGCAGGATCAATTCCTGCCTTGGACATTCGATGAGGGAGCCGATGTGAGCGCGCTGGAGGCCCTGGTGGTGGCAAACCGCTGCACGGCTGTGCGCACAACGACGCGCCCTCGTGCTGCGGGTTTCAAACCACACGACTTATGCTGGACAGTGATGGACATCCCCAACAATCCCGGTCCCCCGGTCGTCGAGACTTCGGGCACGGCGACAGACTTGAACTCGCAGCTCACAGGCCTGCTTGAATTGATTGCTGCAGGCGATCAGGTGGCCTTCGCCGAGTTTTACCGGCTGACCTCCAAACGCGTCTTTGGCATGGCCAGGCGCATCCTGATCGACTCCGAGCTGAGCGAAGACGCCACCCAGGAAGTTTTCATCCAGGTCTGGCAGGGCGCCGCCCGGTTCGATCGCGCGTCCGGCAGCCCCATGGCCTGGCTCATGACCATCGCTCATCGCCGTGCCATCGACCGCGTCCGTGCCGTGCAGGCAGCAACGGACCGCGAAGCCCGGTACGGCGCAGCGAGCCAGGACCTTGATCGCGACGTCGTATCCGAGGAAGCCGACACGAACTTTGAGGCCGAGGCCGTCAGCAGGTGCCTTGGCACATTGACGGATACCCAGCGCGAATCGGTCCGCCTCGCCTATTACGGTGGGCTCACTTACAGGGAGGTTGCGGAGCACCTTGGTGCCGCGGTCCCTACCATCAAGTCCCGCATCCGCGATGGACTCCTGCGCTTGAAGACCTGCTTGGGGGTGGGCTGAATGAGCGAAAACAATGGTGGAGGATTTGTCCGCAGAATGTTCGCCAATGACATCGCAACCGACCTGGCCGAGGGCCGCGTCCTCGAACTCGCGGAAATCTATGCCTTGGATGCTGTCACCGAATCGGAACGGGCCCTGATTGACGATTACGTCAAGGACGCTCCGGAAGGTCCAGCGTTCCAGGAGCGGGTCCGGCAGGCCCGCGAGACCCTGGTGGCAGGTTTCGCTCCCGAGGAAGAGCCGCCCGCCGCCCTCTTCGGCAACATCATGGACCGGATCGCTCAAGACGCTGCTGCACAGCCGGCTGCAGACGCGGCCCCTCCGGCGGCACCTGGGACCGTCGTCGATGAACTCGCCGCCGCCCGGACCAAGCGCGCGGAACGCCGAAGCTTCAGTGGCGGGCGCGCATGGCTGGTGGGTGCCGCGGCTGCTGCTGCCATAGCGTTGGGCGGCGTGGGTGTCGGTGCATACGTTGCCGCCCAGAACGACCCCGTGAACCAGGTCCTCCAGGCCCAAGATGTCCAAAAGAAAACTGCAGAGGTTCCTGGAGGTGGCACGGCAACGATCTCCGCTTCCTCCGCCAAGGACTCCTTTGTGGTATTGATGGACGGCGTCGCCCCGGCCCCCGAGGGCAAGGTCTACCAGTTGTGGACGTTGCCGAAGGATGGGTCAGCCCCTGTGCCGCAGGGCACTATGGACGCCCAGACATTGTCCAAGCCGGCAGTGGTGAAGGGGTTGTCTTCAGCTTCCTCAGTAGCCATTACGGTGGAGCCTGCTGGCGGGTCAAGCTCACCCACGCAGCCGCCTGTGCTGGTGGTTCCGCTGAGCGCCTGATCCCAGCCGGGAATGACGTCAACGCTTAAGGCCCGACGGCGGCCGTCCCACCAAGGTGGGCCGGCCGCCGTCGTTCTTGCCTTCAGGTGAATCGCAGCTACAAAACCAGCGACAAGAGCATCACGAACCCGAAGCCAACCACGGAGATCAGCGTCTCCATGACGGACCACGTCTTGAACGTCTGGCCGACCGTCAGCCCGAAGAGCTCCTTGACCAGCCAGAATCCGGCATCATTCACGTGCGAGAGGAACAATGAGCCTGCTCCGATAGCCAAGGCGAGCAGAGCCGCATGGGTGGGGGTCAAACTGCTGGCCAGCGGCGCGACTATGCCCGCAGCAGTCACGGTTGCAACGGTCGCCGAACCCGTGGCGAGGCGGAGCGCTACCGCCACGATGAAGCCCAGCACGAGGACGGACATGTTGGCGCCTTCTGCCCACTTCTTGACGGCGTCACCCACGCCGGCACCAATCAGTGTCTGCTTGAAGCCACCGCCAGCTCCGACGATCAAAAGGATTGCGGCGATGGGGCCCAGGCTGTCGCCCAGCTTGGCGGTGATCTTGCTGCCCGTGAATCCCACCGCGTATCCAAACGTCACAATGGCGGCCAGTACCGCCAACGTCATGGCGACCAGGGGCTGGCCCACGAAATCGAAGAAGATCCTGATCATCGGAGCGGTCGCTGCGTCCGGCCAGATGATGTCGCCCAACGCCTTGAGCAGCATGAGGACCACAGGGAAGATGATGGTCAGCAGCGTCACCAGGAACGAGGGCTGGCGCTTGACGTCACTAAGGTCTGCGCCGTGCTTGGTGTCGATGCCACCAGCCACGGCGGGAGCGTCCACCGGAACCCAACGTGCGGCCAGCCGCGAGAAGAGCGGGCCACAAATAATGACCGTGGGAATGGCGACAAGGATACCCAGGCCCAGTGTTGTGCCCAATTCAGCCTTTACGGCGCTGATGGCGATCAGGGGTCCGGGGTGCGGGGGCACCAAGCCGTGAAGAACGGAAAGCCCCGCCAAAGCCGGTATGGCTATCCGCATGAGCTTCATCCCGGATCTCTGCGTCACAAGGACAATCACGGGCAGCAGGAGCACCAACCCGATTTCGAAGAACATCGGCAGCCCAATGATCACAGCCACAAGCGTGATCATCCAGACGATCTTGTTGCCGGTGGCCTTCGCCAACAAGGTGTCCACTACCCGGTTGGCCCCGCCCGAGTCGGCAAGCAATTTGCCAAGCATGGCGCCCAAGGCAATGAGGAGGCCGACTTCCTTGAGGACTCCCCCAACTCCGTCTTCGAAGTTGGTAATGACTTTGCCCAGCTCCACACCCGAGGCAAGCCCAACAAACGCCGAGCCCAGCACCAGGGCCAGGAATGGGTGGAGTTTCAGCTTTGCGATCAGAACCACGATCAGCGCAATACCCAACGCCGCCACCACAAGAAGCTGGGTGTCGTGCCCGGACCATTCCTGCACCTGTGTGGCCGTTTCCAGCGCGATCATGAGGCTGCCGTTTCGGAACCCGCGCCCAGGGGACGCAAGCCGAGCCGTTCGATGACCTCGTCCGCCTCCTCAGCGGGCGAGGCCGAAACACACAGCGAGATGTAGTTCTCGTCTTCCGTGGGTTCCTCAAGTGCTTCGAACTGGGACTCCAGGAGCGAGGGCGGCATGAAGTGGCCGTGCCGCGACGCGAGCCGGTCCGAGATCTTGTCTTTGCTCCCTTGCAGGAAAACGAAGACAACCCCTTCGCCCCGGAGCACGTCGCGGTACTTCTTCTTCAATGCCGAGCACGTGATGATGGCCGGCGTACCGGCATCTGTGTGTTCCCGGATCCACTGGGCAATAATGCCAAGCCAAGGCCACCGGTCCTCATCGCTGAGGGCCTGGCCCGAGTGCATCTTGGCCACATTCGCTTCCGGATGGAGATCGTCGCCTTCGGCGAGATCCCATCCAAGCTTGCCGGCCAGTACGCCGGCTACAGTCGACTTGCCCGAACCGGAGACTCCCATAATCACCAGCACGGGTTGCTGTGCAGTCTTCGCCATCAAAGTCTGCCTTCCTCGAATAAATATGATTTAACCGAGGTCCAGCATATGACACGGGTTACATATCGGCAATGTCAAAAGCCGGCGATAGTACTGGATCCGTTGACGGACACTACGTGGAAACTCTCGGCGCTTGCCCCGGCAGGAAGCCCTGCACGGGCACCGTTGGCCATCAACATGCCACGGACCACGCGCTCCATCCCCTCGATGTCCGGGTGCTGGCTCGCGTGGATGCGGATGGCATCGAGCTTGGCATCAACATGCTTGGTGACGTCCACGAAATGGTTCTCACGGCCCTCTGGACTGGAGATAAACCAGAGCCAGGGAAGCTTGTAGGCCATAAGTCCGGCCTCAGCCAACTCAGGGTAGGCAAAGGGATTCTCCACGGCGGGATAAACCGCCCTGGTTACGGCCTCCCCGGCTGCGAGGTGATCCGGGTGGCTCTTCTGAAGGCGGTCCCAGTTCCGTTCCGGGTGCATGGTCAACACGATGTCCGGGCGGATTTCCCGGATGAGCTTCACAACCTGCTTGATGACGTTGTGTGTCGGCTCAAGGTAGCCATCGTGTTCGTGCAGGTACCGGATGTCTTTGACTCCCACCAACTCTGCCGCACGTTGCTGTTCCGTGGCACGGAGTTCGATAATGCGTTCCCGGTCAACGGGATCAAACCCGCCGGCGTCGCCATCAGTCATGATGCAGTAGGTGACCTGTACGCCGGCAGCAGTCCAGGCAGCTATGGTTCCTGCGGCTCCGAAGTCGATGTCGTCAGGATGGGCAGTAAAACAAAGCACCCGCTCAACACGCTCCGTGGAGGTGTTGAACGGGCTCTTTGCTGACGAAACGCCAGAAGTCAAAGGGATCAGCCTTTCCGCTTTTTGATCTCAGCTGTTGCCTGCGGCACAACTTTGAACAGATCGCCGATGATGCCGAAGTCCGCGATCTCAAAGACAGGAGACTCTGCATCCTTGTTGATCGCCACAATGACCTTGGATGTCTGCATTCCAGCCTTTTGCTGGATTGCTCCTGAGATACCTGCCGAAATATACAGCTGCGGAGACACAGTCACACCGGTTTGGCCCACTTGGGCGTCGTGGCCAATCCACCCAGCATCGGTTGCTGCCCGCGAAGCGCCAACGGCAGCACCAAGGGCATCGGCGAGTTCTTCCAACGGGCCAAAGTCGCCATCGACGCCCCGCCCGCCGGCCACAACGATCCTGGCCTCGCTGAGGTCGGGCCGGCCACTGGCGGGCTTCACCGTGCGCGAGGAGATCCGGGCCGCATTCGCTGCAGCATCTGCAGGAACCTCAACCTTGGCTGTCGCGGGAGCTGCGGCTGCGCCTGCCGGCTCTGGTTCCACGATGTTCGCTTTTACGGAAAAGACCGACACCGGAGTAGTGGCCTTCGCCGTGGTGTTGTAGGAACCCGCGAGAACCGACTTGTGGGCGGTGCCATCCGCATCCACACCAACGACGTCGGTGATGACTCCGGCGTTCAGCTTAATGCCGAGTCGTCCCGCGATCTCTTTGCCCTCCGGCGAGTTTTCGACCAGGACAGCTGTTGCGCCTGAAGCCGCCACTGCCGCCGCGAGGTACCCGGCCTTAGCCGCAACCAGGTAGTCGTCCAGGTCATCCGCAGAGGGCTGGAAGATCGTCGCCACGCCATAGGCACCCAAGGTAGCTGCGACGTCGTCGGTCAATTCACCGTTGATCGCGACGGCGGTCTCCCCCAGCTTCCGCGCAAGGGTCAGGAGCTCCAAACTGCTCTTCTTGAGCGCAGCCCCGGGGTTGTCAATGAAAACAAGTGCATTTGCCATGGTTGGAGTCCTTTAGAGCAGCTTCTGTGCGGCCAGGAAGTCGACGAGCTTAATGCCGGCGTCGCCCTCGTCCGTGATGATCGTACCTGCGGTCCTGGGCGGGCGGGCAGCTGCAGACTCCACAACCGTCCACGAGCCTGCCTGGCCTACCTCGGAAGGATCGACACCGATATCGGCAAGCGACAACGAGGCAATCTTCTTCTTCTTCGCTGCCAGGATTCCCTTGAAATTGGGGTATCTCGGTTCATTGATCTGATCTGTGACCGAGACCAGCGCCGGGAGCTGCGCTTCCACGGTTTCCGAGTGGGAGCCGGCATCCCGACGCGCCACCACGGTTCCGCCGTTAACCTCAAGGCTTGAGGCAAACGTAAGCTGCGGGAGCGACAACCGCTCGGCCAGCTGAGCCGGGATGAGAGAGGTCTCGCCGTCCGTGGAAGCCATGCCGGTCAGGACCAGGTCCACCGGGCGTCCATCTGCCGAGAGATGGCGGATGGTGGCTGCAAGCGCCAACGACGTAGCCGCGGCGTCCGAACCAGCCAGCGCGTCATCGCTGAGGTGGACCCCGGAATAGGCGCCAATCTGCAACGACTTCTTGACTGCGTTTACCGCACCGGAGGGCCCCATGCTGAGGGCAATGACCTCGTTGCCGGCTTTGGCCCCGCCACGCTCTTCAGCCAGCTGCAGTGCTGCCTCAAGTGCGTACTCGTCAAGTTCGGACAAGATGCTCTCATCACGGTCAGTCGTGTTGCCGGGTCCGGTGATGTGCCGGTCGAACTGCGCGTCCGGGACGTGCTTGACCAGAACGACAATCTTCAATGTCTCTTCCACTGTCTTCGAAGCAGCCTTCCATGCTTGTGGACGGCCAACCGCAGGAGCGTGGCCGTGAATTGCCCAGCGTGTGGGCTTCCCCTAGCTAAGCATATTGCCCGCAGAAACCCGCAGAAAAACGATTGTGCGTTAACGCCTGTTTCATCCGCTACGGCAAGTGCGGGCACAGACCGACGGCGGGCCACACCGCTGAGGTGCCGCCCGCCGTCGTCTCCTTTGTGCAGGTTACTGCCGTTGGGTTGTTACTGCTGTGCAGCGTCCAAAGTGACTTCCACTTCCTGGGACTGGCCGTTGCGCTGGATAGTTACCTTGACCTTGGCGCCAGCGGGCTGTTCGCGGACCGCCGCGGTCAACTGGTTGGGGTCAGTCACCTGGTAGTCACCAAACTTGGTGACGACGTCGCCAACCTTGATGCCGGCCTTCGCCGCGGCCGAACCCGAGGTCACTGAAGCCACCTCCGCGCCAACCGAGAACCCTGAATCGCTACCCGTGGACGACTTCGACCGCACAGAGACACCAAACTGGCCATGGCTTGCCTTGCCGGTATCGATGATTTCCTGTGCAACGCGCTTGGCATGGTTGATCGGGATACTGAAGCCCACACCGATGTTGCCGGTGGAGGAATCCGATGTGCCACTGCCTGCAGACGCGATGGCGACATTGACGCCGATGATCTCGCCCTTGCTGTTCACAAGCGCACCACCGGAGTTGCCCGGGTTGATCGCGGCGTCAGTCTGGATCACGTTGATCGAGATCGAGCCCTCGTTCGCAGTCGGCTGGCCCTGGCCACCGCCCGGAGGGGCGAACTGGAAGCCCTGGTCACCACCCTGCGAATCGTCAGTGCCTTCCTTCGGCGCAGCAGAGGAGGCGACGCTGATAGTGCGGTTGAGCGTGGAGACAATACCGTCCGTCACAGTGCCAGTCAGGCCAAGCGGCGAACCGATCGCGACGGCGGTGTCCCCCACATTGATCTTCGAAGAGTCACCGAGCGTGGCAGGTACCAAGCCGGACGTGTCGTCGACTTTGATGACCGCAAGGTCCGATAGCGGATCGGTTCCAACGACCTTGGCTTTCAGGACTTTCCCATCACTGGTGCGGACCTCGATGGCGGCATTAGACGTTGCACCATCCAGGGTCACCACGTGCGTATTGGTCAGGATGTGGCCCTGGTCATCGATAATGATGCCGGAGCCCGTTCCGCCTTCGTTACCGGCCGTCGCTTTGATGGTGACAACGCTCGGCGACGCCTTGGCTGCCGCTGCTGTGATGACGTTGACGTCATCCTTGTTGTTGACTATCACGGTGCTCGACTGCCCGCCCGTTGAAGCCGCCGGTGCCGGGTTGTCCAAAAGCATGTTGCTGCCCGCCACCACGCCGCCACCCACCAGGCCCGCGGCGAGGATGCTGGCAAGCAGCGTCCCAATACCGAAAGCCGGCTTGCGCTTGGTGCCTACCGGGGACTGCTGGCCAGGTGCGCTGTGGAAGCCCTGCCCGGGAGTGGGGTTTCCGGGCGCGTGGTTTCCGGGGTTGGTCCCCCCGCCGTAAAAAGGCTGGTGCTGCGGGTAGTTGGGGCGGTGCCCGGGTTCGTGGGGCTGTGGGCCGCCGTAGTACTGTGGCTGGCCTGTGTTTGGCTGGCCTGTGTGTGGCTGGCCTGCGTTGGTCTGTGCCCCTGTGTTTGGCTGGCCTGTGTTGGCGTGTGCCCCTGGGTTGGCATTGGCTGGACTGCCATTGGTGTGAGGCGCCGATTGGGCAGGAGGCTGGAAGGCCGGCAGCGGAGTTGTTGCATGCGTACCGGTTTCCTGCCCGGAATTCCAGGCAGAGTGCTGGGTTGGCTGCTGCTGGGTTGGCTGCTGCCGGGTTGGGGCGGCGTCAGAGCTTTCAGCGGGATCCCGGGGCTCGGACGGATCACGGTTCTCTGGTGCGGTGCCCTGCGCTGGGTTCTCCGTCATGGGACTTCCTTTCATCCTTGTCTCCCATAACTATGGCCCTTATTACTGGAACAAAATCGGACGTTCGCTGGGAGCTTCCTGAAAGCCCGTTTCAGTGCTGCACAGGACCCCGGGTAAAGGAAAGCGAGGGCTGATACACAGAGCCTCAACGCGCAGGTATTGCGGGTTTCTCCTATGTTTCGCTGGTGGCATATTCAACGCTGTGGACGGGGTATGGGGTGCACCATAGAATCAAGTGGAATTGCCACAGCGACCTGCGGCTTTACAAACCATGCGTGGGGGCGCTGAGCATTCTGTGACGATTGGTTCGCCTTGTTCCAGTCGCAGACGTGCTGAAGGGTTGCACATGCGGTCAATAGTGAAACGTGTACTCGCCGTGGTTGGCGTGGCTGGAATGTTGGCCCTCCCGGCCGGCGCCGCCTGGGCTGCAGATCCGGTGACCATACCGTCCGGCCAAAACATCGTGGATGATGCCAATGTCCTGGGCAGCCGCAAGGGCGAAGTTCAGGAAGCCATCCAGAAAACACTCAAGGACCACAAATACAACCTGTACGTGGTTACGGTGAACTCCTTCGAGAATCCGTCAGATCCCAAGGCGTGGACCGCAGCGGTGGCCAAAGCCAAGGGCATGGGCAAGCCTGATGCGATCCTTGCGATTTCCACGGCTGGCCAGTACAACTTCGCCTTGAACTCCGGAAGTTCCATTTACTCCAAGCAGTCCAACATCGCGCAGAACGCCGTTGCTGCCAACCTGGGCGGCGGCAAGAAGGACTACGCCCAGGCAGCAATTGACACAGCCGCAGCAATTGGCGACGCCGCCGGTGGCGGCAGCGGTACCGTGCCGAGCGGTAATGGCAGTGTCGGAGTCCTCGTCGGTGTGGGCGTAGTGGCAGCAGGCGGCGCAGCCACCTACCTCTACCTGCGAAATCGCCGCAAGAAGGTCGGCCAGGCATCCAGCGCCAGCTACGGCCCCCAAGGAGAAGAGCTTGACCCACTGGCCGGGCTGAGCATTCCGGAGCTGCGCCAGAAGAGCGGCTCGTTGCTTATCGAGGCCGATGACGCCATTAAGTCCAGCGAACAGGAACTCGGATTCGCCCAGGCCCAGTACGGTGATTCGGCGATCGGCAACTTCACCAAGGCTCTTCAGGAAGCCAAAGCCCACATGACCGAATCGTTCAAGCTGCAACAGCAACTGGACGACCATATTCCGGACACCGAGGAACAACAGCGGACATGGCTCGGAGAGATTATCCGCCGTTCCGAGGCGGCCCTCGCATCACTGCGTGACCAGAAGGCGGACTTCGACTCCCTTCGCGAGCTCGAGAAGAAGGCCCCGCAGGCCCTGGCCACCGTCACGGCAGGTGCCCGGGAGGCCGACTCCAGGATCGCCACTGCAGAGCAATCCCTTGAAAGCCTTCGCAGCAAGTACGCCGAGTCTGCGTTGACGCAGGTCTCCGACAACATCCTGCAGGCGAAGGAACGCCTGGCGTTCGTTCAGAATGCAGCCAGTACCGCCCAGGAAAAACTGGCTGCGGGAGAAAACAGCCTGGCCGCCGTAGCGGTTCGCGCTGCCGAAGAGAGCCTGCACCAGACGAACGTCCTGATCGACGCGATCTCCAAGACGGCGGGCAGCCTTGACGAGGCCCGCGCCTCCCTGGAAAGCGCTGTCGCCGAGACCAGCCAGGACCTCGCGCAGGCCAGGGCCATGATCCAGTCAGGTGAACATCCTGAACTCGCAGGACCGGTAGCTGGCGTGGAAGCGGCGCTTGCCCAGGTCAAGACAGAGATCCAAGGTGGAAAGATCGACCCCATTGCCACCCTGACGCGCGTTGAAACAGCGCACCAGGCGCTGGATCAGTCCCTGTCCGGCATCCGGGACCAGCAGGAGCAGGCCCGCCGCGCTCAAGCGTCCTTGCAGCAGACCATCATGGCGGCGCAGGCCCAGATCAGCGCAACCTCGGACTACATCACGGCACGTCGTGGCGGCGTTGGAACTGAGGCCCGCACCAGGCTCGCCGAAGCCCAGCGCAATCTCGACTACGCTTTGTCGATCTCGAGCAATGACCCGGTGACGGCACTGACCTACGCCCAGCAGGCCCACTCACTCGCTGCACAGGCAGCCCAGCTGGCGCAGGCCGACGTCGACCACTTCGGCTATGCCGATCAAGGCTACGGCCGCGGTGGCATGTTCGGCGGTGGCGGCGGAGGTGGCGGCCTTGGAGGCGCAATCCTCGGCGGTATCCTGATCAACTCCATCTTCAACAGCGGAGGCGGCGGTTGGGGCGGCGGCCACAGCGACGGCGGTGGCGGCGGATTCTTCGGTGGCGACTCCGGCGGCGGCGACTGGGGTGGCGGCGGAGGTGATTTCGGCGGCGGCGACTCCGGCAGTTTCTAGCCCCACACTTTAGCTGGGGTCCATGCCCCATCTAGGAGCGGTACAACAACTGATCACTGATTTCAGTGGGTTCCACTGAGCAGGACGAAAGGCAACACCATGGTTAAGCAGTCCATTTTCGGCCGGATCTCGCAGCTCGCCAAAGCAAACATCAACGCTTTGCTGGACCAGGCTGAAGACCCGCAGAAGATGCTGGACCAGATGGTCCGCGACTACACGAACAACATTGCTGAGGCCGAGTCGGCAGTGGCTCAGACCATCGGAAACCTCCGCATGCTGCAGGCCGACTACAACGAAGACGTCAAGAACGCCCAGGACTGGGGCAACAAAGCCCTTGCCGCGTCGCGCAAGGCCGACGAGTACCGGGCTGCCGGTGATACCGAGGATGCCACGAAGTTCGACAACCTGGCCAAGGTTGCCATCCAGCGCCAGATGACGGCAGAGTCGGAAGCCAGGGCCGCGGAGCCCAGCATTGCGTCCCAGACCGAGGTTGTAGACAAGCTCAAGAGTGGGCTTGACCAGATGAAGAACAAGCTCAACCAGCTCACGGCGAAGCGCAACGAACTCGTAGCCCGTTCCAAGACCGCAGCTGCGCAGTCGCAGGTACACGATGCTTTGAAGAGCATTGACATCATGGACCCAACCAGTGAAGTTGGCCGTTTCGAAGAGAAGATTCGCCGGGAGGAAGCCAAGGTCCTGGGCCAACAGGAACTTGCCGCATCCAGCTTGGATGCCCAGTTCAATCAGCTGGAAGACCTCGGGGAGCAGACCGAAATTGAGGCCCGCCTGGCGGCCTTGAAGTCCGGAGGCAGCAAGCCTGCCATCGGGGCCGGGGCCCCGGCCTCCAGCGGTGCAACGATCGACGAAACCGACTTCGACAAGCTCTAGCTATGTAGGGCATTACGGCTCTCTGATGTGCACCTGAACCATGCAAATGGCCGGATCCCTCTTCCAGGGTCCGGCCATTCTGCTTCTGTCGCGAACCATGCCTAGAGCAGGGACGACTCCAAAGGGTCCTGGCCAGGACCAACGTCCGTGGCCACTTCAGCACGGATTTCGAAACCCTTCGGGTGGAAATATGTCACAGTGCATTCAAGGACTTCACCGTGTGCTCCCAGTGTGGTCCTTTCCAAACGCGGAACCATGGGAAATTCACGGACATTCAAGGCATCGGCGAGATGCTCCGGCGGGGCGTGCATCGTGACGTTGATTTCAGCACGCTGGAGGGGCTTGGACGTCCTGTCCTGGATCACCTGGTAAATGGAATTGCGCTCAGCATCCGCGAGGCTGATGTGACGGCCGATGTGGGAAGGGATAAAGATTTCCGCAATGGCATAGGGCCATCCCCCGCTTGAATAGGAGCGACGGATCACCAGGACGAGATTGTCATCAGACACCAGCTTGGCTGGCACGGACCTGTCCTTCTCCATCCATTTGTACTCAATCAGGCCTTTGACAGTCTTCATTCCTGCTGCTGTGAACGTCTCCATGAAGGGCGCCAAGCGGTTCAGCATCCGGACCGGACGCTGCGCCATGACGAAAGTACCCTTGCCCTGCCGGCGAACAAGCAACCCCTTCACAACAAGGGTTTCTATTGCTTTGCGGACCGTAGTACGACTGATCCCGTACTCGTCCATCAACGATTCCTCGGTCGGGATCCGTGCGCCCGGTTCCAACCGGCTGACTTGATCAGTCAGGACGTCTGCAACCTGCTGGTACACCGCTACGGGGCTGTTCCTTTGCAGGGCCTGTCGATCCAGGTCCTGGTTGAAGTCTTCCCTGACCATCCGGCCTTCCCATTAATTCCCCGCACGCAGCCATTCCGGATTTGATGCTAGCACCGGCACTGGACCCTAGCACCGGCACCGCGGGCGCCTGGCGCAGCATGCAAACAAAAGGTCCGGATCAGTGAAAACTGATCCGGACCTTTCTCCAGTTGCGGGGACAGGATTTGAACCTGTGACCTCTGGGTTATGAGCCCAGCGAGCTACCGAACTGCTCCACCCCGCGTCGCAAGAACAACTCTACCGCACCAGGCAGGGTGCTTATGACCATCATGTGGTGAAGGTGGTGCAGATCACGGGCCGGAGGGTTGGTCACCTAAGATCCGGGGTCATAGGACAAAACGTGTGTATGGGGAACACTATTCACCTACCTGGGCGCCGAGTTCGCCGGCCTCCAGATCGCCTCGACCACCAACCGCTTGGAAGGCGGCACCGACGCCCAACTCCGGTTAGACGCCCAACTCCTGTTACTGGTGCGGGCCCACCGGGGCAAAAGCGAAGAGCACCGCAAATGCTGGGCCGGACGCACATAACACACCCGGGATTTACACACGCTTTGCCCATAACCCGGGTTTACACACGTTTTGTCCCATAACCCTAAGATCCGGGAAAACAAAAGATCCGGACCAGTGAATACTGATCCGGATCTTTTCTCCAGTTGCGGGGACAGGATTTGAACCTGTGACCTCTGGGTTATGAGCCCAGCGAGCTACCGAACTGCTCCACCCCGCGTCGCAAGAACAACATTACCGTCCGGTGAATGGCAGACCAAATCCTGACGACGTGATGTGCATCTCCCCCGGTCAATATCGCTCAATCGAATTCCCGGAAGAGCGCTTCCCCAACCATCTTGTGAACCAAAAGGGCCGTTGCCCGCTCCAGGAGGAGAGGACAACGGCCCTTCTAGTCACGCGGTGTCAACCTTTCGCCGGCTACTAGCTGCTCGGCGACGGCGACGGCGTGGCGCTTGGTGTAGCACTCGGCGTCGCTGTCGGTTCCGGCGTTATGCCCAGGCGGGTCTCGGCGTCGATGGCCCTCTTGAGTGCCTCGGAAAGCCTGGTCTGCTGCTGGCCATAACCGGCAAAGTCTCCCTTTGCCAGAGCTGCCTGGCCATCCTGGATTGCCTTGTTGGCCTCGTCCAGAGCCGCCTTGAGATCAGCCTTGGCGTCCGTCGGGCCCGCAGGAGGCGCTGTGGTACCGGGCGGCGTTGCGGGCGTCTGGCCATTGTTCTGGAAGTCACCAGCCTTGGCACCGGAGTTACCGCCGAACAACTGGTCCAGAGCCTCATCCAAGGTAGCTGCAAAGCCGATCTTGTCGCCGAAGGCCACGAGGACCCGCTGCAAGGTGGGATACGAGGTCTCGCCTGTTGACTTCAGGTAGACGGGCTGGACGTAAAGTAGGCCGCCACCCACGGGCAGGGTCAGCAGGTTTCCGTTCAAGACGTCTGATGCGCCCTGACGCAGCAAGTTAAGCGCCTGGGACACTGTGGGATCCGAGTTGAACTTGTTCTGCGCCTGGCCTGGGCCGGGAACCTGGGTATCCGTAGGAAGTTGCAACAGTCTTAGCTTGCCGTAACTGTCAGCCTTAACTCCCTTGACGTTCCCGGCATCCGAATCGGCGGCCAGGAATCCGTACAGGATATTCCTTGCGTTGCCGTTGACTGTTTGCGGAATGAAGGATGACGTCAATTGGAAAGCAGGCTTGTCCTGGTCAGGCATCTGCAGGGACATGTAAAACGGCGGCTGCTTGACGGCTTCCGAGACTGTGGGGTCATTCGGAACACTCCACGCATCATTGTTTTGGTAGAAACTGTCAGGGTTGGTGACGTGGTAGCGGCCAAGGAGTTCGCGCTGGACCTTGAAAAGGTCCTCGGGGTAGCGGACGTGGCTCATGAGGTCGCCGGACATCTCCGTGTAGGACTTGATCGTGGTGGGGAACACCTTCTGCCAAGCCTTCAGGAGAGGATCATGGTCGTCCCAGGCATAGAGCGTGACCGAGCCGTCGTATGCGTCGACAGTGGCCTTGACCGAGTTGCGGATGTAGTTCACAGAGCTGTTGGGCAGTGTCACCGTCCGGCCCGCACTGGTCTGCGAATCAACGGTCGCGTTCTGCAACTGCTGGGGCTGGGAGTACGGGAAGTATTGGCTAGTGGTGTAACCGTCAACGATCCACTTCACGCGACCATCGACGACGGCCGGATACGCGTTGCCATCCACGGTCAGGTAGGGAGCGAGCTTCTCAACCCGTTCGCGGGGATTGCGGTCGTAGAGAATCTGGGATTTCTCGTTCACGCCGTCCGAAAGCAACAAGTCCGAGGACTGGAACTTGATGGAGTACAGAATGCGGTTGAGCCAGTTGCCTACGATGGGTCCGCCGTTGCCGGTGAAGGTGTATTGGGTTTCTCCCCCGCCTTCGCGACCAGCCGGGCGGTCCTGCTCGCGGTGCTGGGCACCCTCGGGAGCGCCAACGATCGAATATTCAGGAGAGTTCTCGCCGAAGTAGATGCGAGGTTCGTACGTGGTGTCATTGCCGAGAACGCCGTTGGATGGAATGCCTGATTGCAGGAAATCCGGCTTGCCATCAACCGTGAACTTGTTGCCCTTCGCTGCGACAACACCGTAACCGTGGGTATAAACGATGTGTCGGTTGACCCATGTCTGCTGGTTTGCGCTCAGGCCGTCCGGGTTCAGTTCGCGAACAGCGATGACGGTGTCCTGCACTTTGCCATCCACTGTGTAGCGGTCCACATTCAGTGTCTGGGGGAACTGGTAGTACGGACGGTACTGCTCAAGCTGGGCGAACGCCGAGGAGATGAGGTTCGGATCCAGCAGGCGGATGTTGGCCGCAGTCTGGGCGTCCTTTGCCAAAGCTCCGCTCGTAGCCGTTGTTGTGGCGTTATAGGCGGACACATCAATCTTGTCCAGGCCGTAGGCTGCCCGGGTCATCTTGATATTGCGGTCAATAAACTCCCTTTCCAGGGTGTTTTCCGAGGGACGCACCTGGAATTGCTGAATAACCCATGGGTAGACGCCACCCGCCAGGATGGCCGTGATGATCAACATCGCGGTACCGATTACCGGCAGGCGCCAGCGGCCAATAACCGCAGCGATGATAAAGAGAATCGCAACCAAGCCCGCGGCAACCGCCAGGATGGCCTTGGTGGGCACAACGGCATTGACGTCTGTATACAGTGCACCTGCCCACCGTCCTGATGAGCTCTGCACAGTGGAGTACCTGTCCAGCCAGAAATTCACGCCAAGCAGCAGCAGGAAGAATGCACCTGTTACGGCAATGTGGATCTGGGCGGCACGGCTGGTGAAAACACCACGCTCCATGAGCCGGATGCTTCCGTACAAGTAATGCGTGAGGATGCCGGCAATGCCAGCCACTACCGCAATGCTTATGAGGAATCCGGTAACAAAGCCAAGGAACGGGAGCGACATCAAGTAGAAGCTGATGTCGAGATTGAACAACGGATCCGCTTGGCCGAAGGGCTCCTGGTTGAAGAAGAGGAGAACCTTCTGCCACTGGCTTGCCGCTGCGCTGCCGGCAAAGAGCCCGAACAGGATCGGCAGGCCGACCATGACGACGCGGCGGACAGGCTCAAGCTGGGCCTGGTAGCGGTTGAGGTTGTCACGAGACTCAGCATCCGGAGCGTAGACCGGCCTGGCGTGGTACGCGATCCTGATGGCGAAGTAGACGGCAGCGAACATCATGGCGAAACCGACCAGGAACGTGACGATCCGGGCGAGGTTCTCGCGGACATAAACTTCGAAGAAGCCGAGCTGCTGGTACCAGAGGACGTCTGTCCACACATTGGCGAAGAAAATGAATCCAACGACGGCCACTGCCACGACGATGAGCGTCGGAGTCAGGGCACCTCGTCTCAGCGGCGATCTTCCGGGCGGGTTGGAGCTGGCGGGACGGGACAAACTCTGTACCTCATTGGTGGTCGTCAGTTAAAAGTCGGTGTGCGTGTGTTCAACGATCTCTGCCCCTGGGCGATGGCGGAGTCCGTCATATATGCCACGAGTGGCGGTGGAGCTAAGTTCCACCGCCAGTCTAGTTGTTGGTGCAGGTGGGAAGGCCCGCCGTGTCCTGTCCTGAACCGAGTCGTTCCACTGCTGCGGTGGCATCGGCCAAGGTTTCCACCTTCACCACCTGCAGGCCATCAGGAATGTGCCCTACGACGTCGGCGCAATTCGCGGCCGGCGCAAGGAACATGGTGGCTCCATGCTGCCGCGCTCCAATCATCTTCTGCGCAATGCCGCCGATGGCTCCCACTGCTCCATCAGCGGTGATGGTTCCGGTCCCTGCCACGTGCTTTCCTCCAGTGAGGTCCCCTGGCGTGAGATTGTCCACGATGCCCAGGGCAAACATCATTCCGGCGCTTGGACCCCCCACGTTGTCCAAGGAAATTTTCACTTCAAACGGGAACGTGAAGTCGCTACCCAGGAGGATGCCCAGGACGTAGCGGCCAGCGGGATTCCTGGTTGGCGTTATCGTTTCCGTGACTGCAGAACCGTTCCTGTCCACGACGAGGACCGCCGGGGCGCCGTTTCCGGCTGCCAGTTCAGCCTGGACCATGCTGAGGGAGGAGATCGGCTTTCCGTTAATGGAGGTCAGCCGGTCTCCTTCCTGAAGTTTCCCCACGGAAGGAGACGGATCCGAGAGGCCGGCCACCTTGAGCCTCTGTTCAAAGGGGATATCCAATTGCCGCAGTGCTGCGGCAACAGCGTTTTCCTGTGAAGTCTCCATGGCAATTTCGCCTTGCTGGACCGTCTCTTCAGCCGTGGTGCCTTTGGGGTAGATCAGTTCCTCGGGATAAACGGCTTTGGATTTGTCCAACCAGGCCCGAAAGACTTCGAAAATTGTTGCAGGAGTCTTCGGCCCGCCCGCCATCACCACCGTGGTCAGGTCCAGGTTTCCCTTGGCTGGGAAGGACTCATGTCCCGAAATGCTGATGACCGGTTTGTCCCCATCCTGCCCCAACGTGTTAAAAGTCGGTCCGGCAGACTCAACTACGTAGGGAACCGGCAAAGCAGCCGCCCCGATCCCAAGTCCCAGTGCCAGCAGGCCCGAAACCACCATGATCATGTACCGGCCGCTGCCGGCAGGTTCCGGAGATTCAGGGGAGGAATCGGCGTCGGGCGTTTGACGCGGATCGAGCGAGCCCTCGGGGCTGGGCGAAGTAAGCATTGAGGCCTCTCTTTACCGGTACTGCGCGACCGGCATTTTGGCTCCTGCCGCTGGCCGCGGCGACGGGCACATACCAAACATCCACATTACGCGGTCGGACGTTGTGGGGATGCTTTGCCTACAGCGAACGGCGCCGCACACAGGCAGACAGCCTTCCCACCGCGCGGTACGGTGAAAGTGATCACCAGCCAGTTCGACGATCGGCGGCACCATGACTTCCAATCCCAACAACCCGTCAGATGACGATGAGACGCCCAAGGACCCGCTGGCGGAAATGCTGCAGAACCTGATGGGCGGCCAGGGCATGGGCAACATCGATCCCGCCGAACTGGCCAAGGCTGCAGGGCTGCCCAACGATCCCCAGCTCCTGCAGCAAATGTTCGCACAAGTCCAGGCCATGATGAGCTCAACGTCCGAGGGTCCGGTGAACTGGCAACTGGCCCATGAGAACGCACGGCGCGTTGCGGCGTCCGGGAGCGATCCATCGGTGAACGCCCAGCAGGCCCGGGACATCGATGAAGCACTCCGGCTCGCGGAACTATGGCTGGATCCTGTGACGGACCTTTCCGCCACCGGACTTATCGGCCGTGCGTGGTCCCGTGCGGAATGGGTTGAAGCAACTCTTGGAACCTGGAAGCGGCTGACTGAGCCAGTTGCCAACAGCATCGCCAATGCATTGTCCAACGCCTTGACCCAGCAGATGCCCGAGGAAATGAAGTCCATGATGGGTGGTGCTTCGTCAATGCTCCAGAACATGGGCGGCGCCATTTTCGGGATGCAATTGGGCCAGGCGATTGGCGCGCTCTCGGCGGAGGTAGTGAGCTCTACGGACATCGGTGTTCCCCTGGCTGACCTGGAGATGGCCCTGCTCCCGGCCAACGTCGCCAAGTTCGGCGAAGGTCTCAGCCTCCCCGAAAACGATGTCCGGCTCTTCCTCGCCGTCCGCGAGGCAGCCCACGCCCGGTTGTTCGTGCAGGTTCCGTGGCTGCGCGGCCACTTGCTCGGCGCCATTGAAGCCTATGCACGAGGCATCCACATTGACATGTCCCGAATCGAGGATCTCGCACGGGAGCTGGACCCCGGCAACCCTGAAGGAATCCAGGAAGCCTTGTCCCAGGGCGTCTTCACTCCGGAGCGGACGCCCGTGCAGACTGCCGCTCTTGAAAAGCTCGAAACGGCGCTTGCCCTCGTGGAGGGATGGGTGGATGAACTCACTGCTGAAGCCACGGACAAGGTACTCCCCTCGGCTACCGCCCTTCGCGAAACTGTCCGTCGTCGGCGTGCCACCGGCGGCCCCGCCGAACATGCCTTCTCATCGCTTGTGGGGCTGGAACTGCGCCCACGCAGGCTTCGGGAGGCCGCTACCCTGTGGGCAACACTGAAAGCAGAACGCGGTATTGCCGGCAGGGATGCCATCTGGCACCACCCTGACCTGCTGCCCACCGGGGAAGACCTGGACGATCCCAAGGGCTTCTCCGAACGCCGCAGGCTTGCCGAGGCCAGCGACACCGAGGTTGACGATGCTCTGCAGAAGCTCTTGAGCGGCGGCTACGACAAGCCCGGGGACGCCGAATCGGAAGGTGACGACTCCCAGGACGACAGCGGGCCCGACCCGGGCAGCGCAGATCCGAAGTCACCGTCCACCTAATGTCAGCAATGGTCGCCATGAGTTTCATGGCGACCATTCTCGTCCCTACTCCGTTTCGTCCGCGCCCGTTCCAGCCGATTCATTGGCGTCACCGCTAATCCCACGGGAGGTCGCGAACGCGACCCCCTCCAGGAATGCTTTGGCGCGCTGTGTCTCCGGGTAGGCCGTCAGCAAGTGCCAAAACTGCGCATTGTGCCCCGCTACCAACAAATGCGCCAATTCGTGCAGGAGCACGTAGTCGATCACCCACTGTGGCATCGCCTGAAGCTTGTTCGAAAGCCGGATGGTTCCATCCGCTGGAGTAGCCGAGCCCCACCGTGAGTTCTGGTTCGTCACCCAGCGGACCGACGTCGGAACCGCCCGTCCTCCGAGGTAGGTCCGCGAAAGGTGCGCTGCATGCTGGGCAAGTGCCTCGTCCGTAGCAGGTCTGCGCCGATCTGGTTTACCCGCCCTGCGTTCACCTTGCCTCTGGAGCTTCGCAAGCATGCGCCGCACCCACTCGCGCTCCTGCGATTTGGTAAAGCTGGCGGGAATCGCGACAACGGCATTACCGTCTTCCCAAAACGCAGCTACCGTCCGTCGGCGCCGGGCTGAGCGCCTGACAACTACTGGAGCACCGTCGTCGGTGAGCATGGGAACGTCGGCCTGGCCGGCTGTTGGGCGCGGCATCAGAGGTTGGTGCTCTCTGCGAGGACGGCGAGGACGGCTTCTCCGTAGCGCTCCAGTTTGGAGGGCCCTACCCCCGCCAGTCCGGCCAATTCCTCCAGCGACGCTGGCCGGGCTTCGGCTATTGCGGTTAATGTGGCATCAGTGAAGACAACGTAGGCGGGAACATCGGCAGATTGCGCTTCATCGCGCCGCCACTGCCTCAGTGCGTCAAAGGTCTGTTCCTCATATGTCGGCGGGCATTGGTTGCACCGACCCACCTTCCTCTCGGCTCCGGAGGCAAGCATGCTTCCACACACCCTGCACGACGCCGGCGCGGCAGCTTTGCGGCGGGTGGAACCTGCCCGGCTCCTGGCGTTCGCGGACGCCACCGAATCCGGCCGGAGTCCATCGAGAAAGCGCGAGGGCTTGCGGTTGGCGCGGCCACCCGGAGTACGCGCGGAGGACCATGACAGGTTCAGATGCTCACGCGCACGGGTGATCCCGACGTAGAGCAGCCGGCGTTCTTCGTCCACGTCCTCCGGTGTGTCCGCGAAGGAGATAGGCATGAGTCCTTCGCTGAGGCCCACCAGGAAAACGGCATCCCATTCGAGGCCCTTCGCCGCGTGAAGAGAGGCAAGAGTCACACCCTGAACTGTGGGAGCATGCTGGGCCACCGACCGTTCCTGCAGCTCGTTGACGAACTCAGCCAAGGTGAAAGACTCTCCACGGCTGACTGACAACTCATCAGCCAAGGCCACCAACGCGGCCAGGGATTCCCAACGCTCGCGAAGTGCTCCACCACTGTGTGGCGCGGCTTCGCTGTAGCCAAGCGAGGCAACAATGTCACGGACAATCTGGCCCAGGGGCTCCGGGGCGCCTTCTGCCACAGCCCTGGTCGCCGCACGCAGCTGCAGGATGGCATCCCGGACCTCCTTGCGGGCGAAGAACCTCTCTCCGCCGCGAAGCTGGTAACCGATCCCCGCTGACGCCAACGCTTGCTCGTAAGCTTCCGATTGCCCGTTGGTGCGGAACAGTATGGCGATCTCGCTGGCTTTTACACCCGTGTTGAGTAGCTCCTGGATTCTGCCGGCAACGACCGCCGCCTCCGCTTCGTCGTCCGGACATTCCATGAACCGCGGTTCCGGGCCTGCTGGCCTTTGGGCGACAAGCTTGAGCGGAGGCGCCCACGCCGCATCGGCAACCGGTCCACCACTTCGCCGGGACCCGAGAAGCTCATTGGCCAACTTGACCACCTGCGGGGTGGACCTGTAATCACGGATGAGCTTGACGACGGTGGCGCCTGGGTAGTGTGCCTTGAAATTCAAGAGATGTTTGGGTGAGGCCCCCGTAAAGGAGTAGATGGTCTGGCTCGCATCACCCACCACGCACAATTCGTCACGACCACCCAACCAGAGATCCAGGAGCCGCTGCTGAAGCGGGGAAACATCCTGGTACTCGTCGACGACGAAGTGGCGGTATTGCTCCCTGACCGTCGCTGCAACCTTGGGATCCTCCTGGAGGATCCCAACCGTAATAAGCAGGACGTCTTCGAAGTCAATGACGTTGCGGTCAGTCTTAATATCCTCGTACGCCTGGAACACCCTGGACACAGCCGTGAGGTCGAAGCCTCCCGGAGTCCCGCGTCCTTGTGCATTCTCCAGGTAGTTGGCAGGTGTGAGCATAGAGACTTTTGCCCACTCAATTTCTGCAGCCAAGTCCCTGATGGAAGCGCGATCAGTGCTGAGGCGAAGCCTGCGTGAGGCCTCAGCAATCATGTTCGCCTTGTGGTCCAGCAGGCTGGGCAGGGTACCGCCGATCGCCTGCGGCCAGAAGAACTGCAATTGCCTCAGGGCCGCAGCATGGAAAGTCCGTGCCTGGACATTGGCCACGCCAAGATCCCGAAGCCTGCTCCGCATTTCGGCCGCAGCCCTGGCTGTGAAGGTCACGGCCAGCAGCCTCTGTGGTGAATACACCCCCGAATGCACTCCATAAGCGATGCGGTGCGTGATGGCGCGGGTTTTGCCTGTGCCTGCACCTGCGAGTACGCAAAGAGGGCCAGTGAGAGTGCTGGCTACTTCACGTTGCTCATCATCCAAGCCGCCGAGGATCCGCTCCTCCAGTGAGCCTCCGACGTCGAAAATTCCTCCTGTCACGGCTGGAGGTCTTCGATGACGCCGCCGTACCAATGCTCAATCAAGGAGCGCGCAATGGACAGGCGCGTGGAGATGGTGATCTCGCCACTCAACACAGCCTCCTGCAACTCTTCACGGCTGAACCACCGCGCGCGGGTGACCTCTACGCCGTCGGGGCGGGCAACGGCGTCGTTCGTTATTGCCGTAAAGCCCAACATGAGCGAGGCAGGGAAGGGCCACGACTGCGAACCGAGATACTGGCAGGCAGTAACCCGTACGCCTACTTCCTCGCCGATTTCGCGGACAACAGCCTGCTCAAGCGATTCCCCGGGTTCAACAAATCCAGCAAGGGTGGAGTAGTTCCTGGCGTCCGCAGGCCCGCCGCCACCCAGCAGGAGCCGGCCGTCAGGGCCAACGACAGTAACGATGATCGCCGGGTCTGTGCGCGGATAGTGCTCAGAGTTGTCCTTGGGACACCGCCGCACCCAGCCCCCGGTTTCAATATCAGTTGGCGTGCCGCACTGCGGGCAATGGGTATGGGTCGCGTGCCAGTTGGAGATGGCGCTGGCTTCGATGAACAAGGCAGTGTCAGTAGCATCGAGGCGTCCTGCAACTTCCCGGAACCCGGCCCACTGCGCAACGGAGGGGATCAGGGCTGTCCCGGGCACGGGCGGCTCTGCAACAGTAATCAGCAAAACGGGAGTACCCTCGGCCACGGACGAAGGCCTCAAGGTGGTACCCAGGTAGATAGCAGTCAGGGCGCCGGCTTTTGCTTCGCCGAGGGCAGCCCACAGTGGACCAGCATCCCCGAACCAAAGGCCATCCCTGCTCACCAGCGCCTTGCGTTGGGAAATGACCATGGCCTTGGCCCTGCCGGAGGCGATGAGGTCCTCAACCATGCCAGGCTTTATGCGCTCACTGGAGCCTCGGTCCACCAACGCCGGGCGCACTGGAAGAACAGTTTCCATCAAGTGGTTGGCCAGCGCCGGAGACTCCGCATAACTCATGTATCTACCGTACTGATTCGCACCGACAAAGAACATTTGGATCGGCCGCTTGTGCATATCGTGCCAATGCCGGCGGCTGAGGGGACCAATGATCCACTTTTGCCTTGTTTTCGTGCGGATCTGAAGACTCGCCGCACTGCATCATGGCCATAGGCGCCACTCAATCTACCGTGGAAGACGTGAGAAGAACACCGCTCGAACTGGCCGCTGTAGCAACCGCGGCGGTGCCCGGACTGGCACCGACGGCTACAGCCTATTCCCCCGATGACGACGCCGACTTCGATTCGGCGTTGTTGCTCGATGCGGAAGGCAAGCGTTGGCGCGTCCGTTCGCCACGTCATCCCGAGGCCAGTACCCGCCTCGAAACGGAATTCATGGTCCTTCGGGCCTTCGCGCCCGCCATCCGTGCCGAGCTTCCTTTCCATGTGCCAACCATCGCCGGCACAGTCCGGCAGGGCGCCCTCACAACATTCGTGTATGCCCATCTGCAGGGTTCCACGCTGTCCATTGACGAGCTATCCGCCGGAAGTCCGGCTTTGGCCCGTGATATTGGCAACGCCCTTGCCGCCATCCACGACCTCCCCCTGGCACTGGTCAACAATGCAGATCTGCCCAGTTACTCGGCCAACGAGTTTCGGCAGCGCAAGCTCAACGAATTGGACCAGGCGGCCACTACCGGCAAGATCCCCGCCACGTTGCTGCGCCGCTGGGAACATGCCCTTGAGGACGTCGCGCTGTGGCGGTTCAACCCCTCGGTGGTTCATGGCGACCTCCACGAAGACAACCTGATGGTCCAGGACGATACCGTGACGGCCTTGACGGGGTGGACCGACCTCCGCATTGGTGATCCCGCAGATGATTTCGCGTGGCTGGTGGCGTCCAACGAAGCCTCGTTCGTTGAAGCGGTGCTCGGCCGGTATACCGAGGCGCGCCGGGACACACCCGACGCCCATCTGCTTCGACGCGCCGCTTTGCTGGCTGAATTCGCGTTGGCCCAGTATTTGGTGAAGGCAATGGCCGTTGGGCACGACGACATGACGTCAGAGGCAGTATCAATGCTGCAGTCCCTTGCGGATGACATAGAAGAACAAGCCCGGCATGACGAGGCCGTTCTGGCCGCCGAGCAGGCGGCTGCAGCTGAGGCTGAAGGCGCGGCACTGCAGGAAGCCGCGAATCACTCGAATAAAGTCCGGCAGCCTGCCGTTACTGTCGTGGCGATTCCCGACGCCGGGACTTCAGTCCCGGCGCCTTCCCTACCTCCCACATCGTCGAAGGAAGCCCCCCGCGCCGGACTGCCTGACGCCGAAGCACCTGACAACGAGGAGCCTGGCAAGGAAGCACCTGACAACGAGACACCTGACAAGGGAGCAGCATCCGATGCGGATGCTGAAACGGTGTCGAACAAGGTGGCGGATGAATCCTCCCCTCGGTCTCAGGATGACGCGTCGACTGCAGCTTTGAATGTTGTCAATGTGACACCGCTGCATGCCGGCGAGCGTTCCTAGACCAGCGCTTCTCCCGGATTCCTTCTACCCGGAAACCCCACGCGCGGGATCGTTCATGAGGGCCTCGTCGATGATCTGCTCGAGTTCCTCGGCATTGCCCAAGTCATGCGGACGCACGACAGCATCCTCCGCCACGTAATAGAACGCCGCGCTGACTTCCTCCAGGGGAACGCCCTTCAACCGCGCCCATGCAAGACGGTACACAGCCAACTGCACGGCTTTCGCTGCGAGTTGTTTGCCTGCAGGCCGGCGTCCTGTTTTCCAGTCGATGAGTTGCCATCGCCCGTCCGCGTCGCGGAAAACGGCGTCGATACGTCCGCGGACCACCACGTCACCGATCCTCGTTTCCACAGGCACTTCCACAAAGGCCGGGGCCCGATGCGCCCACTCGGACTGCTTGAACGCTTCAACCATTTGATCCAGGCCGTACGCTTCGTCGATATGGGCATCCGAGCCGGGTGCTTCGTCGATGTCCAACATGCCGGTTGTTCCGAAGTACTCCTCCACCCAGGCATGGAAAGCTGTGCCCTTTCGGGCCGAAATGCCCGGTTCCCGGGGCACGGGTCGGCGCAGTTGGGCCAGCACCGCTGCGGGATCTGCGCCAAGGTCAACGAACAGGGAGGCCGAGATGTGGCTGGGCAAGTGCACATCCTGTCGAAGCTTTCCCTGGAGCCGGCGATCCAGTAGCAGCTGGGCTTCGTGTGACCACCGCCCCGGGTTGCCTGTCAAAGCTTCCGGTGGTCCTTGAGAAGCGGACTCCTCCATGAATTCACGTACCCGGGCCGCAGCCCGGTCCATGGCGGCACGACGCCCGGGAACGAGCCTGATGCGGGCTCCCGTACGGGGATCGGACGGGCCTTCGAGTGGATCATACGGAAATTGAGCCACTTCCAACGTGGCGGTGAGCGGGCTGCTATCGGGCAGGGATTCTTCGGCTACCGACTCGGGGTGGACCACAACGCCCTGGACATTCGCGACAGCCAGGGCGTCCCCGGACGAGGAGGACACTCCCGCGAGCGGCGCCAGCTCGGAGAGGAACGACGACATCCCTGCCATACCGGATCTGGACCCATTCCATGCGGAGCTGGACACCATCAAAACAAACTTGGCCCGCGTGTAGGCGACGTACGCAAGCCGGCGTTCTTCGGCTTCGCCATGATGTTGAACTTCCGATTTGAAGTCCTTCTCAGCGTCCAGCCACCCCTTTTGGTCGTTGTGGTCAAGATCCCACTGCGGCAGATCAGCCCGGTCACCGCGCAACGGCCATGGCAGGGCAGCTGCGCCGCTGCTCCATCGTGAGTCCCTGTTGCTGGGGAAGGAACCTGCGTTGAGCCCGGGGACAAAGACGACGTCCCATTCCAGCCCTTTGGAGGCGTGGACTGTTAAGAGTTGGACTGCTTCCCGATTGGTTTCAAGAGGAGCAATGTCCAGGCCACCTTCCTCCGAGGCTGCGGCTTCCAGCCAGGAGAGGAAAGCCAGGAGATCGATCCGCTGGGAGGTTTGCAGGAATCCGGCGGCCGCGTCCTGGAAGGCATCCAGGTTCCGGCGTGCTTGGTGGATGCTGACGCCAGGCTTTGCGGCCACCTCGATATCCAGCAACATGGCACGTTCAACCTCGCCGAGCAAGGTTGTCAGGTCATCCCCAATGTAGGTGCGAAGGGTGCGCAGCTCCTCCGACAACCTCGTCAATCGTTCCAGGGCTGGAAGGCTCAGCGACCTCCCATGTCCGGATGTCCAGCCCGGCCGCGGCAGGAAGTCCAAGGCTTCCACAAGGCTCGCGGCGTCAGTGATGTCGCTTTCCATCACGACAGCAGCCGGGTCTTCGTCCGCCACCTCAGGGGTGTTGCCGGGTCCTGACCTCCGCTTGGCCAGGAAACGGGACCAATCATTAAAGGCCATGAGGTCCGCTGGCCCAATGCGCCATCGTGCTCCGGCTAGAAGCCGCATCAAAGCATCGGAACGGCCAGGATCAGCCAGAACCCGCAGCGTTGCCACCAGGTCCACTATCTCAGGCGTGTCCAACAGACCCCCGAGGCCAACGATCTCATAGGGAATTCCTTGAAGTTCGAATTCCCTCCGAAGGCATTCCATCTGCGCGCGTCGCCGGCACAGAACCGAAATTGTTGGCTTGACCGGAGTACCGTCTTTCTCTTCCTCGAAGACGGTCCTCTGGTACCGCCGGACGTCGCGGGCAATAGCGCCAGCCTCATCTTCGTCTGTGCTGAAGCGACCGATAACAACGCTGCCTTCGGCCGCGGCCGGACTCGGCACCAGGGGTGGAACCGCCACGCCACTTGCAGTGTCCCTCTCCCCCGCGGGGCTGTCGGCTGCTGCGGCTTTGTTCAAGGGCGCGGCAATAGTGTTGGCTGCCTGGAGGATGTTCCTGCCGTTGCGCCAAGCCGTGGTCAGGTACGACGTTGGCGCCACAGAATAGGAGTCTCCGCCAGATGCTTGATCGTTGTGCCTCACGGGGAACTCCTGCACAAAGTGGAAGAGCTGTCCTGCGGAAGCGCCGCGGAATCCGTAGATCGATTGGTTCGGGTCCCCTACCGCGGTGACGGCATGACCGTGGCCGAAAAGGCGCGAAAACAAGACAAGCTGGGCATGCGAAGTGTCTTGGAACTCGTCCAGCAGCACCACCTTGTAGCGTGCCCGCTCAGTGGCCGCAGCCAACGGTATTTCCCGGGAGATGCGGGCCGCAAGTGCCACGAGGTCCCCGAAATCCAGCACTCCCCTTTGACGTTTGGCATCCTGGTAGCGCAGAACCATATCTGCGACGCTGGCCCGGGTGCGCAGCATGGCAGCGAGCTCCCCTGCCGCCTGCGTGGGGCTCTTCTTTGCACCGGCCACATAAGGCAGTTGCTCGAAGGACTGAACGCGTTCCAGCACCCAGTCCCGGACGGTGGCGGGGTCCTGCAGGTGTTCCGCGCACTCGCCGGCCAGCTGGATGACGGCATTGACGAGCGTCGACTTTGCCGCGGTGAAATGCTCGTATTCGCCGTCGTAAGCCTCAACAACCTCGCTTGCCAACTGCCACGATTGGGCACCGCCGAGCAGGACGACGTCCCGCTCGATGCCCAACCTCAATCCATAGTCCGAAACAATTCCGCTCGCGTAAGAGTGGTAGGTGGACACTTTGGGCTCGAGGTCGTCGGCACCCAGAAGCCCTTCCGGGAAGCCGATGCTGCCATCGTCTTCGTTGGCTATGCGCTGGAGGGTGGCCAGTTTTGCCCGGATTCTGCTGGCCAACTCGCCGGCAGCTTTACGGGTAAATGTCACACCCAGGACTTCCTCGGGCCGGACCCAACCATTGGCCACGAGCCACACAACGCGGTCTGCCATGGTGGCCGTTTTTCCCGACCCCGCGCCGGCAATCACCAGCCGTGGCGTAAGGGAGGAAGCGATGATGCTTGCCTGCTCTGCGGTGGGGTGGTTCTTTTCGCCAAGGATGTCTGCCAGTTCCGACGGGGAGAACCTGGGAACGGGCAGCCCGGACTCCCCTTCCAGGATTCCGGCATCCCTGCTGCCGGATCCTTCAAGAAGATCGGTAGTCATTCAGTGACCTGCTTTCCTCTGGCGCACAGTGGGCAAATATCGGGCAGACGGCAGCCATGTCCGCCGTGTCCCGCTTTGCTCGGATCATGCCGGGCTTCGAACGTTGCGCCGGCCATGAGTTCCGCGGCCTCATGGACCAAAGCCTCTGCCCAGTTGTCGTCGGGCTCGAGTGGATCCTGCTGTTGAACCCCCGGGCTCTTGGTCTTGGTTCCCAGCTGTGCAAGGACGGCCCCACCTGGAACAGGGTGGCCGGACTCCCCAAGTGCGCCCGCATCCTCGAATGCACCTTTGAGCACCGCTGCCTGGTACGCCCCCAGCTGGGGGTGCCTGGCTACTTCGGCCTTGCCCGGCTGGCGTTTTCCGGTTTTGAGATCGACGATCACCAAACGGCCTGCGGCGTCGATTTCCAGGCGGTCAACCTGTCCGCGGAGCACAGCGTGCCGAGTGGCGGCCGAATCATCTGCATCCTCATTCAGACGTGCAGAACCCAGGTGGACGTCGGGAAGTTGGACTTCGAAGTCGTGCTCCACCGCCAGCAGGCTCCTGCCTTCGCTTCGCATGATGAGCACGTACTGGGCCAATTTGCGAACCATCTGTTCCGCACGCTGGTAATCGAGCTTTCCTTCCCAATTGTCTTTCATGCCAAGGGTGGGCCAGCGGCGAACGAGTTCCGCAACGTACTGCGTCCCTGAAGCGTCCGGAAGCTCCTGTGCAATGCTGTGCACCAGTGTGCCAAGGCTCCGTGCGAAGTCCGTGGCAGCTTCTCCCCCGGCCGCTTGCACAAACCAATCCAGTGGGGACTTGTGGACGGTCTCCACCTTGGATGGCGATACCGCAACAGTGCCTCCCGGTGGGACAACCGCTTCCTCGGAGCTCAAGGGCGCCAAGCCCCACCAGGTATCCGGATGGGCTCCGGCCACGGGTGGATCAACAGAAGCAAGACGAGCCAGCACACGTGCTGCCTCGCGCGCCGTGGGTGTTTCGCCGTTGGCGTCGTGGTCTTCAGCCTGGGCATGCTGCCTCAACTCGGCCACCAGCGCGCGAAGAGTCATGGGTCGATCCACCGGTGTGTAGTCGCGCCGGTACTCGCCGGAAGCCAACGGTGCGACATAATCCAGGAAGGCCGAAGGTTGTTCGTCCTCCGAAGAGACAGCCGTGCAGATGAGGACCTCCCTGGCGCGTGAGACCGCAGTGGAGAAACTCCTGAGTTCGTCGTAGCGGATGTCCCTGAGCCTGCTGAGGGGTCCGCGGCCCAACGCGTAGTCGACTCCATGCTCCACGGCGTCCGCAAACAGGGTGCTGCCCAGGAGTTCCCCGCGTAGACGGGTATTCGGCCAGACACCTTCCTGCAGGCCGGCCACGATCACCACAGGCCATTCGCGGCCAGCCGCACTGGCAGGAGTCATGATTTCCACGCATTCCTCAAGCTGGGCCCTGGCCGCAAGGGTGTCCATCGGAAGTTCCTGGTTCAACAAGTAATCGAGGAACTGTTCCGGGCCTGAGCCGGGCAGTTGATCCACAAAACGCTCCGCCGTGTGGAACAGCGCCATCATGGCGTCAAGGTCGCGGTCAGCGCGCGCCCCTGCACTCCCTCCTTCCAGCGCAGCGTCGGACCAGCGTGGCGCCAATCCCGTGGCGTGCCATAGCGCCCAGAGGACGGATTCCGCGTTGGCCCCGGGTTCGGCTGCTGCGGCAGTGCCGGCAGCAATCATCCGTGCAAGTCGTCGGGCAGGGTTTCCTTCAATTCCCAACGAAGCCAGCGCTCCCGGTTCAAGCAACGCTTCCACCAGCAAAGCGTCACTGGAACGTCCGCCGCCGCCAAGTAGCTCCTCGCGCCGGAGAGATTGACGGAGGCGGCGGAGCTCAATGGCAGACGCTCCACCAATGCGCGAAGTCAGGAGAGAAACAGCGGTTTCGGGAGTGAGCTTGGCCGGATCAAGGATGACAGCGAAGACTTCCAGGAGGGGCCGGACGGCCACCTCATCCCGGACTGCGGAATCAGCCACAGGAACGCGCACGGGAATTCCCTGTCCATTGAGGTACCGCTGGAGTTGCGAGATCAATCCACCATTTCGGACAATGACGGCAATATCACTGAAGTCCCGGCCCTCACGCAACTGCGCTTCCAGAATCCGCTGTGCAACGTATCGGAGCTCATGGACAGGCGAAGGCAGCACGTGTCCTTCCACCCGCCCGTCGTTGCTGATTTCCTGGGCGCCTTCGATGGACTCCGGCTGTTCGAGTCGCCTCGCCTTTTGGCCCCCCGATCGTTGTGAGATACGTGCGGCAACCCTTGTCCAGGCCCGCGCCACCTCGGGGCGATGACGATGCGTGGTCCACAGTGGCCGCTCAAGAACCCCGTGGCTTCCCTCGAGAAGCACGGGCAGCTCCGCGACAAGGTCCGGCCGCGCTCCACGAAAGCCCTGCACCACCGTGTCAGGCGAATAGGTAACTATGGCGTCCTTGCCCTCGGCAATATCCGCCAGGAGTTCAAACACGGCAGGATTGGATTCCTGGGCATCGTCCACGAGAATCAGCTGCAGCCGGTCACGCTCAGCGGCCAGGAAAGCCGGCGAGTCCTGGAAAATCTGGCGCGCCGTGGTGATGATCCCTGCGGGATCGAAGGCCTCGGGCATGCGGAGGTCCAAAACATCCCGATACTCGCTGTAGAGCTGGGCGGCCGCCATCCAATCCGGACGCCCACATTCATAAGCGAGCCCCACCAGGTCCTCTGCAGTGCGGCCGGACTCGATAATGCGATCAAACAATTGGCGGATCTCGTGGCGGAAGCCGCGGGTGGGCAGTGCTGCGGAGAGGTCCTCCGGCCAAGGCAACTGATGCCCTGGGCGGGAATGGCCTTCCAGCAGCTCCTTGATGATCAGATCCTGTTCCGGTCCGGAAAGGAGCTTCGGCGGACGGGGCAACGGCAGGACGCCTTCCGCTTTGGCTCGCCGGATGACGTCGAAGGCGTACGACGCCCAGGTGCGCGCCGGCGTCGTACTGAGGCTTCTGTCCAGGCGACCGGTGAAGGTGTCCCGCAAGGCGGCTGCGGCGTGTCGGCCAGGAGCGAGAATAAGTATCCGTTCGGGATCCACGCCGTCTTCATTAACACGGCGGACCGCCGATTCGACCAGCACCGTGGACTTTCCGGTGCCCGGACCCCCAGGGACCAGGACAGGTCCGCCTCCTTGCCTGACTGACACAACCGCACGCTGGTCCGGAGACAGGTCAGGCGCCGCGTAGTGAATCTCGCGCGGCGGAAGCAGGCGGAGGGCTGCCGGGGCTTGGCGGGTTTTGGTAGCTGTTGCGGTCACACAGTCATTTCATCATCGGGCACCGACAAATTATGGAGCTGACGCTCCAACTGGTCCGAGATCACATCAATACGATCGAATTCAGCATCAGTTGGCGCCCATCGTGCAGCTCCAAGGTCCACGCGCCATCGCCCCTCGCCTGTCCGCAGGAATTCCTCAAAAGCGCCGTGCAGGGGTGTGGACTCCTGCACATAATGGCGCAGGGCCTCTGCCTCGTGGCCGGGCGGGGCATCCCCGCTTGCCCGTAGGACACGCCACCAAGGTACGGAACTGCCGTAGTGGCTCATCACCGCGCCCACCTGCCTGGGTCCGCCGGCTCCAAGGAGTTCTGCGACGTCACCATATGACAGGGCCGTGCCGGGCGGAACAAGGTCCACGACAGCCAGCACCGCCGTCACATACTCCATCCGCATGTGCTCCAGCGTAGCCGCAGGAGTGTCGCGCCCAGTACTGTCAGTGCCAGCCGGTAGCGTGAAAACATGAGCTCCTGGAACACCCTCCCCCGCGCTGCCTTCGACCTCGAAACCACAGGTAAGAATTCCCGTTCCGCCCGCATCGTCACGGCTTCAATCACTGTGGTGGATGCGCACGGACAACTCATCAAAGAGCATGAATGGCTGGCGGACCCCGGGGTGGAAATTCCCCTGGAGGCCAGCGAGGTCCACGGAGTAACTACGGAGAAAGCCCGCGCGGAGGGCCGCCCGGCGGCCGAGGTCACGCGCGAGGTGGCAGCGGTTCTTCAGGAATTGTTCGACGACGACACCCCGGTCATTGCATTCAACGCCAGCTACGACTTCACGGTGCTCGCTGCAGAGTCGGCACGGCATGGTGTCCCGCAACTGACCCGTTTCCCCGTTTTGGACCCCTACGTGATGAACAAGCAGGTGGACCGGTACCGCAAGGGCAAGCGGACCCTGACCGCTTTATGCGAGGAATATGGCGTGATCCTGGACAACGCCCACACCTCCGCTGCGGACGCCTTGGCCACCCTGCGCGTTCTGGATGCCATGGCTGGCAAATTCCCCAAGTTGCAAATGCCTGCCTCCAAGCTGCACCATTTGCAGGTGGACTGGGCCGCTTCCCAAGCGGCTGACTTCCAGCAGTATCTGCGGCGGAGCAAACCCACCGCTGTCATCGAAGGCGAGTGGCCCGTACTGCCACCCGAGGATGCCAGCCGAGGCGGCTTCTGAGGCAGGTTTCGGCCCGGACGGCCCACAGTTGGGACGCAAGTCACAAGAATTTCGAAGGTCCCCGCGCACCAGCGTGGTGCGCAGGGATTTCATCACTCAGGCCATCACCGGAACACTTCGGGGAAGACAGGGCTCAAGGTAGGAACTTTCTTCGGAAAAAACGAGCCAAGGCAATCACTTGTTCGATTCACCAGCCGTTCGGGGGCTGGTGACATAATTAAGTTTGGCGGGTTGAAGTCTGCTAGGGCAGCCATCCCCATACTTGCTGCCACGTTCCCCGCCCACCGCGAACGTCTCTGTGACCCGACGAAAGTGATTTCTTCATGAAATTCAAAGCCCTCAAGTGGCTGTCTGCTGCTCCCGTAGCAGCGGCCCTGGTGATCTCCTTGGCAGCATGCGGCGGAGGAACCTCCCAGCCCAGCGGCTCGCCCACCGATGCCCTCGCCGGCAGTGACCAGCAGACCCTGGACAAGTACACCACCGCGGACGTCACGGCGCTGGACAAAATCGACAAGTCGAAGCTCGGACTCATCACGGACGGCACCCTGCGCGTTGGAACCCTGTCCGATGCACCGCCGAACATCTTCATCGACCCTTCGGGCAAGTTCACGGGTTATGACAACGAACTCCTTCGCGCAATCGGCGACAAGCTTGGCCTGAAGGTGGAGTTTGCATCGACTGACTTCTCCGCCCTGCTGTCGCAGGTAGCAAACAAGCAGTTCGACGTCGGATCCTCCTCGATCTCCACCACGGATGCCCGTCGAAAGACCGTCGGCTTCACCAACGGCTACGACTTTGGCTACATGGCCGTCGTGACCAAGAACGACGCCAAGGTCACCGGCTTCGCCGACCTCAAGGAAGGCGTCCGGATCGGCGTCGTTCAGGGCACCGTTCAGGATGACTACGTCACGAACACCCTCAAGCTGGAGCCCGTTCGCTTCCCTGACTACAACACTGTTTATGGCAACGTGAAGAACGGTCAGATCGACGCTTGGGTTGCTCCGTCCCAGCAGGCTTCGGGCCAGGTCAAGGACGGCGACGGTACCAAGATCGCCGAAAAGGTTGTCAACACGCAGAACTTCACGGCCTACGCCGTGAACAAGGACAACCAGCCCCTCCTCGATGCACTGAACGCCGGCCTGGATGCCGTTATCGCTGACGGTACGTGGACCAAGCTCACCTCCCAGTGGTACACCGACCGCCCCACCGCGGCCGAGCAGACTCCCCAGGGCTGGAAGCCGGGCAGCAAGGCCGTCCAGATCCCGGCCAAGTAACCCGGGCGTTCCATGGATATCCTCAAGCAACTGGCTGACACCTTCCTTGACTGGGAGGCGATGGGCGAAGTCATTCCCAAGATGTTCGCCGTCGGCCTGCCAAACACACTGGTGCTCGCTGTCATTTCGGGCATTATCGGGACCCTGCTGGGCATGGCCCTGGCCCTGATGGGGATTTCCCGGAACGCCGCGGCCCGGTGGATTGCACGCATTTACACGGACGTCCTGCGCGGACTTCCGCCCGTGCTGACCATTCTGGTCATCGGATTCGGCTTTGGCCCCATCATCCGTGAACTGACCGGTTCCACGAGCCCCTACCCAATGGCCATCGCAGCACTGTCTTTGATGTCGGGGGCGTACATCGGCGAGATCTTCCGCTCCGGTATCCAGAGCGTGGACAAGGGACAGCTCGAAGCGTCCCGCGCCCTGGGGTTCGGCTACGGCGCTTCCATGCGCCTGGTGGTGGTTCCCCAGGGCATCCGCCGGGTGCTTCCTGCGTTGGTCAACCAGTTCATCGCCCTGATCAAGGAATCCTCCCTCGTCTTCCTCCTGGGCCTGCTGGCCACGGAACGCGAGATCTTCCAGATCGGCAAGGACGCGGCTGCGACCAGCGGCAACCTCTCGCCCTATGTGGCTGCGGCCGTCTTCTACCTGGTACTCACGATTCCGCTCACGCACTTCGTGAACTGGATTGATGCCCGCTTCCGTTCAGGCAGGCCTGAAAAGAAAGAACCGGACGATGCTGCGGCGGTCGTCGGGAAGGGAGCTCACGCATGAGTGAATTCACATCCGGCACGTTGACGGCAAAGAACATCCATTTGTCGTTCGGCACCAACCACGTCCTGCGGGGAATTGACCTGCACGTTGAGAAGGGCACCACGGCTTCGGTCATCGGACCCTCGGGTTCAGGCAAGTCAACGCTGCTCCGCGTGATGAACCGGCTCATCGAACCGGACCAGGGCGACATCCTGTTGGATGGCCGTTCCGTCCTCAAGGACAACCCCGACGAGCTCCGGCGCCGGATCGGAATGGTGTTCCAGCAGTTCAATCTCTTCCCCCACAAGACGGTGGCCGAGAACATCTCCCTGGCGCTGCGTAAGATTCGCGGAATGTCCAAGGAACAGGCGCGTGAGGAGGCCTTGGCCCAACTGGACCTGGTCGGCCTCAAGCACAGGGCCGATGCCCGCCCTGCCAACCTTTCAGGTGGCCAGCAACAGCGCGTAGCCATTGCCCGTGCGCTTGCCATGAAGCCCGAGGTCATGTTCTTCGATGAAGCCACCTCCGCGCTGGACCCGGAACTCGTCAAGGGCGTACTTGCCCTGATGACCGATCTCGCGCAGGGAGGCATGACCATGGTGGTGGTTACCCATGAGATGGGCTTCTCGCGCAACGTCTCAGACGTCGTGACGTTCATGGACGCTGGCGTGGTTGTGGAATCCGGTCCACCGGAGCAGCTTTTCAACAGCCCCCGGACAAAGCGGCTCCAGGGTTTCCTCTCGGACGTCCTCTAGTCCGCGTAGGGCAGCCAAACAGCAGACCCCGCCTCCGGACGATCGCCCTAGTGGTGAAAGTCAGGAAGCGGGGTTTCCTGCATTAAGCGCAACTGCGGTTGGGCACCAGCCAGTCCCTTGTCTTGTTTCCAGCATTACTTCCCGAGTTTCACAGACAACACTGTCAACGCCGCTGCGTCCACCTTGTTGCGGAAATCCGGCTCGGATTGCGCCTTCTGGAGTACGGCGTCATACATGGCGGGGATGCTTCCCGGGTCCGCGCAAACCAGCATCGTGCCGCCCGCTGCGAAGAAGTTGGTGGCGCGGTCCGCAGGGGTCCACGGCTTCAGCTGTGCTGCACTACAGACGTCATCCGAGAGGATAATGCCTTTGAAGCCAGCGTCCCCGCGAAGCATCTGCCCCATCACCACGGGCGAGAACGGCGCGATGTTGGCGGGGTCGATTTGGTCGTAGTAGGCATTGGACACCATGACCCATTGCACGCCGTTCGCAATGGCTGTGCGGAACGGTTCCAAGGCAGGATCATTCCGCGTGGTTTCAGTGTCCCTGACGTTCTGGCTGACATCGGTGTTGGGAACTACCCTGCCGAGGCCTGGGAAGTGCTTGACGACGGGTGCAACGCCCGCCTCCTTCATGCCTTGGGCAAAAGCGTTTCCGAGGTTGGACACCTGCCCTGGTACGTATCCGTACTCGCGTTGGAATTGTCCGATGGGTGCATTGGACGGCGCGAACCCAGGGCTCGTCACAGTATCCAGGACCGGAGCCAGATTGACGTTGACGCCGGCGCTACGGAGTTCCTTCCCCCAAACTGTGGCGTCTGCCTTAAGCTTCGCGGGACCAGCTCCGGCTTGCACCAATGCGGCAGGGATGGTGGAGAAATCCGGGCCGGCCAGGACCTGGACGTATCCACCTTCCTGGTCCGTGGCCACGAAGAGAGGGAGCCCACCGGTAGTTTCGGCGGAAACTGTCCCGGTAAGGGAGGCCACAACGGCAGCTGTGGCAGCAGTCCCGGCCTTGCTGCGACCGCTCAAGTAGACGTTGCCTGCGTGGTATTTGGTGAGTGCTTCCATGGTGCCCGGCTCCGCACCCGTCGCCTTCGCGGCAATCATGAAGAGTTGCCCGACACGTTGCTCCAGGCTTAGCCCGGCAAGCTGTTGTTGCGCCGCGGACAGTGCTTCACGGGTAGGTGGTGTGGAAGGTGGCTGGGAGACCTTGGGCTCGGTTGAAGCCCCGGAAGTGGACTTGCCCGGAACAGGGGTGGTCGTCGGCGAAGGGGTAGTTACAGGCGGCGAAACCGGTGCAGTTGTTGGGCCAGCGGTTTCATTTCCACTTGAGCAACCAGGAACCATTGTGACCAGGATTCCGGCCGCCGCGGCCCTCACGCCAAGGGATGCAATTGACTGGATCTTGCGCATGGTAAACCGTGAATTCGTTGGGGTTGGGTTTCCCTTACGAGCCTACCCCGGGAAGTCGCAGTGCCCCAGACTGCTTCGACCAGCCGGCTGGGGCACTGCGTTGTCCTTGACCTCGGGATCGCGGACCTAGGCGATTGCGGCGGCCGCTGCCTTCGCAGCAGCCGGGAGTGCGTCAATGATCCTGTTCATGGCAGCGTCGTCATGCGCCGCGGACAGGAACCAGGCCTCGAAGACCGACGGCGGCAAGTAGACGCCGGAATCCAGCATCGAGTGGAAGAACGGTGCGTAGCGGTAAGCTTGCTGGCCCTGGGCGTCGTCGTAGTTGTGCACGCCGTGGGTGGAAGTACCGAACGCAACCGAGAACAGGTTGCCTGCACGCTGGATGGAGTGGTCCACGCCTTCGGCATCAAGTGCGGAGGAAAGAGCTGCGGACAGCTCCAGCGAACGGGCGTCCACATAGGCGTAAACGTCAGGCGTGGCATGGGTAAGCGTTGCGACGCCGGCAGCCATGGCCACAGGGTTTCCTGACAGCGTGCCTGCCTGGTACACCGGGCCAACGGGTGCGAGGTAATCCATGACGTCGGCGCGTCCGCCGAGGGCCGCCGTCGGCATTCCGCCTCCAATAACCTTGCCGAAGGTGAGCAGGTCCGGGGCCCATCCTTCCTGACGGCCTGTGAGCCCCCAGTAGCCGGCGTAACCGGTCCTGAAACCGGTGAGGACTTCGTCGAGGATGAGGAGCGCCCCGTGGTCCTTGGTGATGCGGGACAGCCCGGCATTGAAGCCCTCGCCCGGGGTGACGACACCCATGTTTGCCGGGGCAGCTTCGGTAATCACGGCCGCGATGTTGTTGCCGTGCTTGGCGAAGGCAGCTTCGACAGCTGCGAGGTCGTTGTAAGGCAAAACAAGTGTCTCAGCTGCGGTGGCTGCCGTGACGCCGGCCGACCCGGGGAGGGCCAACGTCGCGAGGCCGGAACCTGCGGCTGCCAACAGGCCGTCCAGGTGACCGTGGTAGCAGCCGGCAAACTTGATGATCAGGTTGCGGCCGGTAAAGCCGCGGGCGAGGCGAACCGCCGTCATGGTGGCCTCGGTGCCCGTGGACACCATCCGCAGGCGTTCGACGGCGGACACGCGCTCCTTCACGATCTGGGCGAGGTTGGCCTCATCCGGGGTGGATGCTCCGAAGGACAGACCGCGGTCCACGGCAGCGTGCACGGCATCGAGCACGGCGGGGTGGGCATGGCCGAGCAGGGCCGGGCCCCACGAGCAGACAAGATCTACGTATTCCTTGCCATCAGCGTCAGTGAGGTAGGCGCCCTTGGCCGAAACCATGAATTTCGGTGTGCCGCCAACGGACCCGAACGCACGCACGGGCGAGTTCACTCCGCCGGGCATGAGGGACCGGGCTCGATCGAAAAGCTGGTCGGACACAGGGGTGTTTGAAGTCATGGTTCCTATTCTTTCAGTCATTCAGAAGCGTCTTTCGGTGATTCAGCATCGCAGCTATGAAGCGTCCGCCAGCAGCTCCGCGACCCGTGGGGCCACTTCAGTGCCGTACAACTCGATGCAACGCATCATGGATCCGTGCGGGAGGGTGCCGTTGCTGTATTTGAGGTCGAAGCGGTCCACGCCGAGGTTGCGCTTGAGCAGGACGATTTTGCGGGCCACCGTCTCGGGAGAACCCACATAGAGAGCGCCCTCCGGGCCGCACATTGCGTCGAATTCCCCGCGGTTTCCCGGACCCCAGCCGCGCTCTGCCCCGATTCTGTTGCGCTGCTCCAGCCAATGCGGAAACAGTTCTTCCCGGGCATGCTGGTCAGTGTCTGCAATGAAGCCGGGCGAGTGCGTTGCGATCTGTCGCATGGAGTGACCGTATTTGGCCATTGCGTCGCGATAAAGATTTACCAACGGAGCGAAACGGCGGGGCTCTCCCCCGATGATCGCGAAGATAATCGGATAGCCATATTCCGCGCACCGCAACACGGATTCAGGTGTACCGCCCACGCCTATCCATGCCGGCAGCAAATGGTGCTGCAAACGCGGGTAGACCTGGAGTCCGTTCACGTTGGGGCGGGTGCGCCCTTCCCAATGAATCGGTTTTTGGGCCCGCACTTTGTCAAACAGCTCAAGCTTTTCTTCGAACAGGACGTCGTAGTCCGCCAGGTCCAGTCCGAACAACGGGAAGGACTCAATGAATGAGCCCCTGCCCAACATGACCTCCGCCCGGCCATTGGAGATTGCGTCTACAGTGGCGAAACGTTGGAAGACCCGGATCGGATCATCCGAACTAAGTACCGTCACGGCCGATCCGAGCCGGATCCGGGATGTCACTGCGGCAGCTGCCGCGAGGAAGACCTCGGGAGCAGATACAGCAAAATCGCGGCGGTGATGCTCTCCCACGCCAAAAGCATGGATGCCCAGGGCGTCAGCCAGCTTTGCTTCCTCAAGCAACTCCCGCAGGGCCTGGGCGTGCTCCTTGGGATTGCCGTCGGCATCGAGGCCCGCGTCCCCGAAAGTGTTCAGGCCGAGCAGGATTTCGGCGGCGCCCACCGGTGCGGTGGGGTCGGATTCAGCCCTGGATGCAGACGGAAATCCCGGTTCGGAAGGCACTGCGGTCATCAGGACTCCTTCAGCCAGCCTGCCAGTTCGGAGGCCCAGTAGGTCAGGACAGTATCGGCTCCGGCCCTTTTGATGCCCAGCACTGACTCGGTGATGGCGCCCCGCCGATCGATCCAGCCGTTGGCAGCGGCGGCTTCGATCATGGCGTACTCCCCGGAGATTTGGTAGGCCGAGACGGGTACGGGGCTCATGGCCGCAATATCCGCGAGGATGTCGAGGTAACTCATGGCCGGCTTGACCATGACCATGTCGGCGCCTTCTTCAAGGTCCAATTCAACTTCGAGAATGGCTTCGCGACGGTTGGCTGCATCCATTTGGTAGGTCCGGCGGTCACCCTTCAGCTGGGAGTCCACGGCTTCACGGAAAGGACCGTAGAAAGCTGAGGCGTACTTGGCGGCATAGGCCAGGACAACGGTGTTCTTGTGGCCCGAATCCTCCAACGCCTGGCGGATGACGGCGATTTGTCCGTCCATCATGCCCGAAGGTCCCAACACATGGGCGCCCGCCTCGGCCTGGGCAACCGCCATCTGGCCGTAGATCTCCAAAGTGGCATCGTTGTCCACGTATCCTTCGGCATCCAGAACGCCGCAATGTCCGTGGTCAGTGAATTCGTCCAGGCACACATCGCCCATGATCACGAGGTCATCGCCCACCTCGGCCTTGACGTCCCGGATGGCCTTGTTCAGGACACCTTCCGGGTCCAAGGATGCGGTGCCCCGTGCGTCCCGGACCTCTGGTACGCCGAACAGCATCATGCCGCCCACGCCAAGTTCCACGGCTTCCGCAGCCGCGCGCTTGAGAGTGTCGGTGGTGTGCTGGACGACGCCGGGCATTGAACTGATCGGGCTGGGCTCGCTGAGGCCTTCACGGATGAAGGCCGGAAGTATGAGGTCTGCGGGGGCCAGGCGTGTTTCTGCCGTGAGCCTGCGCATCGCCGGGGTGGTGCGCAAGCGGCGGGGACGGTGGTTCGGAAAGCTCATCTGGGGTTCCCTTCGTTGACGAATACTGTTTCCAAGGCGGCCGCGATGCCGTCCGAGGTAGGTTCTTTGGCGGTGGCTGCGACGGTGATTCCGAGGTGGGTGGCCTCTTCCGCCGTCGGACGCCCAATGGCTATGAAGCGGCACCCGCCCAAGGGCAGAAGGGTCTCCGCAATACGTCGCGCGGCGCTCGGGGAAGCGGCCACAACGGCGTCGAGAATCCCGGCGTCAATGGCCGCACGAGCTTCCGAGGGAGTCATTTCCTGCGGCTGTCCGGTACGGGAACCCGCACTGCCGGAGGCAGCACTGCCGGAATGCACGACGACGGCGGGTAGTTCCGCTTTCAGGCGCAGTCCCGTCCGGGCCGGGTAGTCCACCGTGTGATAGGCGGTCACCGATGTTACCTCTGCGCCCTTGGAGGCCAATCCGTCCCGCAGGCCGGGGCCCGCGATATCGGCTTGCGGGAGGAGAACCCGTGCAGGTTCCGGTTCCCATAGGGTGACGAGGCCTTCGGCAGATTGAAGGTCCGTGGGTGCCAGTGAGACGGTCAGGCCGATAGCTTCCAGGATCCGCTGTGACGATGGACCGATCGTTGCCACCCGCGTCCGTGATGGCACGAGGTTTGCCGGAAGCGTGCCACGCTCGGCAGCCTTTTCGAGCAGGACGCGCACGGTGGTGATGCTGCTGACCACCATCCAGTCAAAATATCCAGCGGCGAGCTGATCCAGGGCGGCGTTGAGGGAAGCCTGGTCCTCCGCCCGTTCGAAATCGATGAGGGGAAGCACCAAGGGCTCCGCTCCGAGCGTGTGCAGGAGCGAAGCAAGTGGCCGGGCACGGTCGGCGCTCCTGGTAATCAGGACCCGCCGACCGACCAAAGCCGATGTTTGAGTCACATCAGGACGCTGCAAGGTCCGCGATCTCCGCGGCACCGGCAGCGAGCAGGAGCTCCGCAACTTCGATGCCGAGCAACGTCGCCCCTACTTCGGTCAGCCCATCGGTGGCCTTCTTCTCGCGCACGGTCTTGGTACCGTCAACGGCGCAGACAACGGCTTCAAGGTGCAGCATGCTGCCCTTCCTGAACGCGTAGGCACCTACCGGCGCGGCGCAACCAGCTTCGAGCCGGGCCAGGACGGCACGTTCGGCTGTCACGGCAAGCCGGGTGTCGGCGTCGTTTAATGCGGCGAGAGCCTGGGCGAGAACGCCTTGGGAGCCTTCCAACTGCGGGGCGTCCTCCGTACGGCATTCGATGGCTAGCGCGCCTTGGCCCGGGGCAGGCAACATGACATCCGTCTCGAAGAACTCGCTCACAGTGTCCAGCCGGTCCATCCGTTCCAGCCCGGCCGCAGCGAGCACTACGGCGTCCAGGTCGCAGGACTTGCCGGGAACAACTTCGTCGGTGACGTTGCCGGGAAGCCCGGGGACGCGTCCCAGGCGCGTGTCCACGTTGCCACGGATATCCAGCACCTCAATGTCAGGCCGGGCCGCCCTTAGCTGTGCAGCACGACGAGGTGAACCCGTACCTACCTTGGCACCACCGGGCAATTCGGCAAGGGTTAGTCCATCCCGTGCACACAGGACGTCCCTGACATCCACGCGCTTGGGGGTAGCGGCGATGCTCAGTCCAACTGCAGCCCCCGTGGGCAGATCCTTCAAAGAATGGACAGCGACATCGCAGGTTTCGGCAAGCAAGGCATCCCGCAGGGCCGCCACGAAGACACCCGTGCCACCCATCTGCGACAGCGAGCCGGTCTTGACGTCGCCCTCGGTCTTGATGTGCACCAGCTCCACCGGGAAGCCACCAACAGCCGCCAGCTGATCGGCCGTCTGCTGGGTCTGGGTCAGCGCGAGCTTGCTGGCCCGGGTGCCAATGCGAATGGTCACTTGCTGGCCTCCGTGGAGGAGTAAGCGTCATGGCCAACACCGATAGTGGAACCGACCTCGGCAATAGCCGGCTTTGCTCCCCGGAAGTTTTCGCAGCAATTGGGGCGGCAGACATCGTACCAAGGACCAAGGTCCGTTACGTGGGGGCGATCGGCGATGTTGTTATCCACCGTGCGTTCACAGATCAGGTCAACCAGCCCGGAAACAAAGGCAGCGTGCGTTCCCGGGGTGGGGACGCGGGTGGCTTCCATCTCCAGGTTCCTGCAGGTCTCCAGGGCCTCGGTGTCCAGGTCCCAAGCAACCTCCATATGGTCACTGACAAAGCCAAGGGGAACGATCACGACGCCGCGTACGCCTTCGGGGGCGATTTCTTCGAGGTGATCGTTGATGTCCGGTTCCAGCCAAGGAATGTGCGGCGCGCCGGAGCGGGATTGGTACACGAGGTCCCAGGCCACATTCGGGGCAACGGCATCCATGATGGCCTGGGCATTTGCCAGGTGCTGTGCCGCGTAGGCCGATCCTTCCGCGAATTCGCGCGGCTCGTCCTCGGACCGGCCGGCTGCTTCGGCGTCGCGCGTGGGGATGGAGTGGGTAGCAAACAAGACCCGGATTTTTGAATCGGGATCGGATTCACCGGCGGCTGCCAACTTGCCGCGGATCTCTTCCAGCCCGGCGGCGGTCCCCTCAAGAAAGGGCTGGACAACACCGGGGTGGTCGAAGTACTGGCGGATCTTGTCCACCTCGAGCTTGCCGTCCAGTCCTGTTTCGGTCAGGGCGATGCCAATGTCTTCACGGTACTGGCGGCAGCTGGAGTAGCAGGAGTAGATGCTGGTGGTGAGCATCAGGATGCGGCGGTGGCCGGCGTCGTAGGCGTCCTGCAGGACCGGAGCGATGTACGGGTCCCAGTTCCGGTTGCCCCACAGGACCGGAAGCTCGATGCCGCGTTTGGCCAATTCGGCTTCGATTGCGGCCTTCAGTTCGCGGTTCTGCTGGTTGATGGGGCTGATGCCCCCAAACGCGCGGTAGTGGTGTGAGACCTCTTCAAGGCGCTCATCCGGGATGCCACGGCCCCGGGTGACGTTGCGAAGGAAGGGAATGACATCTTCCTGGCCTTCAGGACCACCAAAGGACGCAAGAAGCACGGCATCGTACTGCTTTGCTTCCTGACGGCCACGCCCGGTGACTTCGTTGGGGGTGGTGGAGACGGCAAGGCCACTCATGCGAGGACCTCTGCAATCTCGGCAGCAGTCACGCGGCGGCCGGTGTAGAACGGAATTTCTTCGCGGACATGGTTGCGGGCGTCGGTTGCGCGCAGGTGGCGCATGAGGTCAACGAGGTCAACGAGTTCAGGTGCCTCCAGGCCCAGGATCCATTCCCAGTCACCCAGCGCGAACGAGGAAACAGTGTTGGAGATGACCTGCGGGAACTCCCGGCCCAGCATTCCATGGTCACGCAGCATCTTTCCGCGTTCTTCCGCGGGAAGCAGGTACCACTCGTAGGAGCGGACGAACGGGTAGACGCACAGCCAGGTGCTGGGCTCAACGCCCCGTGCGTAGGCCGGAACGTGGCTCTTGGCAAACTCGGCTTCCCTGTGGACGCCCATGGCGGACCAGACGATCTCAGTGCCGGCAAAGAGCTTGCTGCGGCGAATGGAACGGACGGCTGACTGGAGGTCTTCCGGCTTGGATCCGTGGAGCCACACCATGATGTCGGCATCCGAGCGCATGGCCGAAACGTCGTAACTGCCCCGCAGGGTCACGCCTTCTTCGGCGAGCTTCCCTTCAAGGGCTTCGAATTCCTGGGCAGCATCGCCGCTGCGCAGGACATCGGCCGAGCGTTTGAAGACGGTCCAGAGCGTAAAGAACTGCTCTTCGGTTCCAGCAGTTTTAGTGACAGATTCGGCAGAAGTGTGGCTCATGGTTCAAGTTTGCCCCGTGCCAGCCACTAAGTCGAAACGGATCACTTCTACAAGGCGTAGAAGTGACATAAATCACGAAATGGGGCGAATATCGCCGATGCCCTGGGCGAGCTGCGAGCGGGTATCCGCCACCACGGCGGCAAGGCCATTACCTGCCAACCAGCCACCAACGACCATTAGGCCATCGGCTGCGGCGCACAGTTCCCGCACCCGGGCTACGCGCTGTTTATGACCGACGGCGGCAAACGGCAGGGCGCCTGCCCAGCGCACCACATCCCAATCAACAATGTCTGCGCGCGTAACGGGCACAGTCAACAACGCGGAAGCATCATCAAGTGCTGCGGCCAGCAACTCTTCATCGTCCATGACAACATCCGGCACTCCCCCATCGGCGTCCTCACGGCGGCCATAGGAAAGGCGCAGGACGTGCGTTCCCGGTCCGGCCTCCTCTGCCAGCCAATCCCATTTGGCAGTGGCGTGCGTCAGTGCCTTCGCCCGGATGCCCGGGGTCTGGGGGGCCACCAGGATTCCGGTGCCGCGGGGCCGTCCATCCAGTTCGGGAAGATCAACAACCAGTGTCACCAAGCTCACCAAGGGTCCGGGCGCGGGGCGCAGGCCGGACAGTTCCGGTAAAGCCCTTTCCAGGAGCCCCACGGCAGCGGGACCGTCCAGCGCTACTACCAGCCGGCCGGCGTCGTACGTGGTTTCTCCGGCGGCGACCCGCCACCCCGTGGCGGTTTTAGAAACGGTGTCAGCGCTCTTTCCACTCAGCATGTCCACGCCCCGGCGGCGCAGGTCGTTAACCAGCGCCGTGACCAGTGTGTTCATGCCGCCCTTCAAACCCGCGACGGCGGAACCCGCCTTGGCGGACCCGGAACCAGGACCGGGGGCTGCCTTGCGCTGGGCAGCAACAGCCGCAGCCAGGGACCCGTGTTTCTTCAGGCCGGAGCGGAGGCCCGGAGCCACCATATCGACGTCCAAGAGCCCGGGATCGGCGGAGTGCACACCGCCCACCACAGGAGCAACCAGCCGTTCCAGGACCTTCTTCCCCATGCGGGCGCGGACCAGTGAGGACACGCTTGTGACCTCGGATGTTGTGCCAATCGAAGCGGGCAGCCAGCGGTCCAGGGATGCACGCAGGGCGCCGGAGAGCCCAAGCGATCGCATGACCTCGGGGTCCCAAGGATTGGCCGGGATACCAAGAATTCCAGTCTTGGGCAGCTCTTGCGGTCCATTCGGTAGCTGCACCCAGGCGCCGCCAGGGTGCGGGGAAACGATCTGGCCCTCCAGCCCGAGTTCGCGCGCCAGATCGGCCACGGCCGTGGACCGCGTAGCAAAGGACTCGGCCCCGCTGTCCAATGACAGGCCGGCCACCACGTGCCTTCCGACGCAACCACCCCAGGCTTCGCCCGCCTCAAGGATCGTCACCGAGGTACCCGCCATGGCCAGTTCCCTCGCAGCCAGAAGGCCGGAAATGCCGCCACCGATCACAACAGCGGTAGGCCCAGGCGATGGTTGCGTTGTGGCTGCTTCCTTCGCCTTGCCATGGACGTGTCCCCCGCGCATGCGTCCTACTCTGCCGGGATCGAGTGGATGAGCTCCACAACCCGCGTCAGGACAGCCGGGTCCGTCTCCGGGGGCACGCCGTGGCCCAGGTTCAGGACGTGGCCTGGAGCGTGCGAGCCCGCGGCTATGACGTCGCGGACATGGGCCTCCAGGACCTCCCACGGAGCCGGGAGGAGGGCGGGATCGATGTTGCCCTGGAGCGGCACCGTGCCACCCAGGCGGCGGTTGGCCTCATCCAGTGGCAGCCTGTAGTCCACCCCAACAACGTCCACGCCGACGTCGCGCATGGCGACAAGGAGCTCCGACGTGCCGGTACCGAAATGCACCAGCGGAGCACCCAGCCCGCGCACATGGTCCAGCGCCCGCGCTGACGCAGGAGCGACGTACTTGGTGTAATCAGCCAGGCCCAAGGAACCGGCCCAGGAGTCAAAGAGCTGTCCGGCTGACGCCCCGGCCTCAAGCTGTGCCTGAAGGAACATTCCGGAAGCATCCGCTGCCCAGTTGGCGAGGGCGGTCCAGGTTTCGGGGTCCGCGTGCATCATGGTCCGGGGGCCGAGGTGGTCCCGCGAAGGCTTCCCCTCGACCATGTACGCGGCGAGCGTGAACGGCGCACCGGCGAACCCGATGAGTGGAGTCTTGCCCAGTTCCGCAACCGTCAGGCGGACGGCTTCGCGGATGGGCTCAAGTGCTTCCCAGGTCAGCTTGGGGAGGGCAGCGACATCGGCGGCCGTCCGGACCGGCTTGTCCAGGACCGGACCCACGCCCGGAACGATGTCCACGCCAACGCCTGCGAGCTTCAGCGGGATAACGATGTCGGAGAAGAAGATGGCTGCATCCACATCATGGCGGCGAACCGGCTGCAGGGTGATCTCCGCGGCCAGCTCGGGACGCAGGCACGAGTCCAGCATGGCAACGCCCTCGCGGACCTTCAGGTATTCCGGCAGGGACCGGCCGGCCTGGCGCATGAACCACACCGGCCTGCGCGAGGGCTTGCCGCCCCGGTAGGCGGTGATGAGCGGGGAGTCCGACGTACGGCCGTCCATCAACGGGTGATCCGCGCCAAGTTTGCCGGCAGGTTCGCCTGCAGTGGCGTTGGTGGCCGTACTTTTGGATGCTGCCGCGCTAGAAGTCATGCCTTTGATTGTGCCGAAAATCCCGGCCAAAAGATAACGACAGGCTGTCACGTCCCACCCCTCCAACCGGTGGCGTGGCGGGGATCACGTAACCGCGTGTGAATTCCCACTGCGCCGCATTGTTCTACCGGCCTGCGAAAAAGCTATGATTGGGGTGCTGTGGTTCTTTTCTCATTGGTGGCTACACACGCCGACATCGATCTCGAAACCGTTGCTCAGCTGAGCAACGGTTCCTCTGAGCTTGCCTCTTCGGCCCTCTCCGGATCCCCGCTGGTCTCCGGCGCCGTCGTCCTGGCAACCTGCAACCGCTATGAGATCTACGGCGAAACAGCCAACGGAGCAGGCCTCGAAGCTGCCCGATCGGCCCTTGTCTCGCAGATCAGCGAATTGAGCGGCCTCAACGAACAACTCGTGTCCCGCTCTTTCAGCACGCACACGGGACCTGACGTCACCCGGCACCTCTTCGCTGTAAGCGCCGGCCTGGACTCTGCGGTGGTGGGCGAACGCGAAATAGCGGGCCAGGTCCGCCGGGCCCTGATCACCGCGCAGCAGGAAGGCACTGCAAGTTCCGGACTCGTCCGCCTGTTCCAGGCTGCATCCAAGACCGCAAAAGACGTTGGCGCCCAGACGGCCCTCGGCTCCCGCGGCCTTTCCATCGTCTCTGTAGCCCTGGATCTGGCAACGGACCTCTCTGACAGTGACGATTGGTCTGCCAAGAAGGTAGTTGTCTTCGGAACGGGCGCCTATGCCGGGGCCACCATGTCCCTGCTCCGCGAACGCGGATGCACCGATGTTTCCGTCTACTCCTCCTCCGGCCGCGCCGAGGGTTTCGTCGCTACCCGGGGTGGGACAGCACTCGACACCGACAGCCTTCCGGCGGCGGTTGCCGCAGCCGACGTCATGATCGGGTGCAGCGGTTCGGACACGCGCGTTGAAGCCGATGATCTTGCGCGGGTCAGGGCAAATTCAGGTAAGCCACTAATCGCGATCGATCTTGCGCTAACCCACGACTTCGACCCCGCAGTAGGCGAGCTCGACGGCGTCGAGCTCCTCACGCTTGAATCCGTACGTCTCGCTGCACCCCAGGAACAGGCAGAATCCCTGTCCCATGCCAGCGAGATCGTCAATGGGGCTGCGTCCGCATTCGAAGCGGAACGCGAATCCCGCTCCGTCGACTCCGCGATCGTAGCCCTGCGCCGCCACACCATGAACGTACTGGATGCGGAGATGGAAAAAGTCCGCGCCCGCCACGGATGCACCGCTGCCGCCGAAGAGGTGGAATTTGCGCTCCGCCGGATGGTCAAGCAACTCCTCCACATTCCAACGGTGCGCGCCCGCGAACTTGCAGCCAACGGGCAGCAGGACGACTACGTGGCCGCACTGGAAGCCTTGTACGGCATCCAGGTGGAGCAGCCCCAGGCTCCTGCTGCTGCAGAATGCCCCGTGGACCACGAGCAACTCCGCTCCGAAAGCGCCTAGCCAACCGGAATCAGCTGAAGGCGTTCACGCCCGTCAGCTCGGCCGATAGTTCCCACAACTTCCGCGCATCTGCCCTGTCAATCGCGTGCGCATCGACTCCCCTGTACCTTGCCAGGGGCGAATCCTTGTCCGTGGGTTCGGCAATGTCACAATCCTCGCAGTAGACACCACCCATACCGGCCAAAGCCGGAGACGTTGCAGCCCAGACAGACGTCGCGGCGCCTTGCTCCGGCGTCTTGAAACCCTCACGGAGGTTTCCTTCCGCGTCCATCCATCCCGCAGCCACCATTTCTTCCTGAGGCAGGTGGCGTTGAAGTTCGGTCATGATTCCGCCGGGGTGGACCGCGAAAGCACGGACGCCCGATTCCCGGCCCAGGCGGTCCAGCTCCACGGCGAAGAGCGAATTCGCGGTTTTGGCCTGCCCATAGGCGCGCCATTTGTCATAGCCGGACGTGAAATTGATGTCGTCAAAGCGGATGGGTGAGAGCTTGTGGCCGGTGGAGGAAAGGGACACAACCCTCGCGTTACCGGAGGCGGCCAGTGCAGGCCACAACAGGTTGACCAGCGTGTAATGCCCCAAGTGGTTCGTGGCGAACTGCGCCTCCCAGCCCGGCCCAACGCGATGCTCCGGGCTTGCCATGATCGCCGCGTTGTTGATCAGGATGTCCAGGGTGTCGTGCTGGTCCAGGTAGCGAGCTGAGAACGCCTTGACGGCCGCCAAGTCGGCGAGGTCCAGGGCGTCCGCTTCCACGGTGTCCGCCAAACCTGCCTCTGCCAGCACCTTCCGTGCGTGTTCGAGCCTGCGCGCCGGAACGGTAACCGCCGCCCCGGCCGAGGCCAAAGCCCGCACTGTCTCCAGTCCAAGCCCGGAGTAACCACCGGTGACAATTGCCGTCTTACCCGTCAGGTCAAGGCCTTCTACCACTTCCATGGCGGTTGAGCCGTGCCCAAAACCGGAGCCGATGGGGCGTTGGGGCGTTGCTGTGGATTCTTCGCTCATGCTTGAGCTTTGCACAGATCAGGACCGATGCAGGCAACGACTAGTAGACAGGCTTTTCGGGCTCGACGTCGCGGACCCAGGCGAGGATACCGCCGTCGAGATGGCTGACGCGCTTGTAGCCTGCCTTCTGCGCGGCCTCCAGGACCGCAGCAGAGCGCGTCCCGGCCTTGCAGTGGAACACGATGTCCTTGTCCTGCGGCAAGTCGACCCAGGCCTCGCCTGAAAGAATCCTGCCCTGCGGGATAAGGACCGATCCATCGATGTTCACGATGCTGTGCTCGCCGGACTCGCGGACATCCACCAGCTCAAAGTCGCGTTCACCCGCCTCCCGCTCGGCCAACATCCGCGCGAGGTCCTTGGCAGTGACCGTGTGCTCCTGGTCAGTGGCCGCAGCCGGAGTCACCCCACAGAATGCCTCATAATCCACGAGTTCAGTGATGGGCTCCGCCTCAGGATCCTTGGAGACCTTGATTTCGCGCCAGCTGCCACCAAGCGCATCGAACAGCGCAACCCGGCCAAGCAAGGAACGGCCGACGCCGGTAATCAGCTTGACTGCCTCAGTCACCATGAGGGATCCAACGGCAGCACACAACATACCGAAGACTCCGCCCTCACCGCATGAAGGCACTGAGCCGGCAGGCGGGGCTTCAGGGTAGAGGTCGCGATAGGTGGGGCCGTGCTCGGCCCAGAAGACGCTGACTTGCCCGTCGAAGCGGAAGATGGAGCCCCAGACGTACGGCTTGCCGAGAATCGCGGCGGCGTCGTTGACCAGGTAACGGGTGGCAAAGTTGTCCGCACCGTCCAGGATGAGATCGTAATCCGCGAACAGCTCCAGGGCATTCGAGGAGTCAAGGCGGACGTTGTGGAGGACAACATCCACCAAAGGGTTCAGCTCCGCAATGGCCTTCCGCGCAGATTCGATTTTGGGCGTGCCCACATCGCTGACGCCGTGGATGACCTGCCGCTGCAAATTGCTGAGGTCTACGTCGTCATCGTCGACGATTCCCAGGGTTCCAACGCCCGCCGCGGCGAGGTACAGCAATGCCGGAGATCCCAGCCCGCCGGCACCTATGACAAGAACTTTCGCATTCTTAAGCCTGCGTTGGCCCAGAGCGCCGATTTCCGGAATGATGAGATGCCGGGAGTACCGTTCCACCTCGGCCGACGTTAGTTCGGCGGCCGGTTCAACGAGGGGCGGCAGGACGGCGGGCGCGGGGCGGGCAGCAAGAATTGAGGCCATACCCCAATGTATGCCTGCCGATGCCGCCCGGTCATATTACCCACCGGTACAGTGGTCATAACTGCAAAGGAAAGGCGGCAGACTGTGGCTGACGGCACACGGGCAAACGATGGAGCACCAGCGAAGCAAGAACGGACTGGTTCGACGCGTTCAGCAAGGTTGCCCCGGGACGAGCGCCGCGCGCAGTTGCTGAACGCCGCCTTGGAAGTTTTCGTATCCAACGGCTTCCACGGTGCGGCCATGGACGAAATTGCCGAGACAGCACATGTGAGCAAGCCGGTCCTGTATCAGCACTTCCCTTCCAAGCGCGAGCTGTACATGGCACTGCTGGACAGCCACCTGGCCGCCCTGACCGATTTGATGCTCAATGCCCTGAACTCCACCACGGATAACAAAGAGCGCGTGAAGGCAGTCATGCGGGCCTACTACAGGTTCATCGCCGACGACGACCAAGCCCACCGCCTGGTTTTCGAGTCTGACCTCATCAATGACCCCGATGTCAGCTCGCGCTTGGAAACGTTCAACAAAACGTTCGCCGACGCCGTGGCCCACGTCATCGCCGAGGACACCAAGTTGCCCCCTCTGGAGGCGCAGCTCCTTGGCCGCGGACTGGCAGGAATGGCGCAGGTCAGCGCCCGCTACTGGCTCGAAACCGATGGAAATCTCGACCTCGATGTAGCCAGTGATCTGATCTATCGTTTAGCTTGGCGCGGAATCAGTCGATTCCCCAAAGAGTCCTAGGCTACAAATAGAGGACTGACTTAAAACTTGATTGGCTTGGAGGCCTTGCTGTGGAAGTAAAGATCGGCATTCAGAATGTTGGCCGTGAAATTGTGCTCGAATCCGCACTCGATGCTGATGCTGTCGCCAAGATTGTCGGAGAGGCCATCTCCAAGGGATCGGATCTGCGGCTCACGGATGAGAAGGGCCGCCAGATCATCGTTCCCGGCAATGTGCTGGGCTACGTTGAAATTGGTGCCGAGGAAGTGCGCCGCGTCGGTTTCGGCGCACTCTAGCGGTTCCCGGTTACAGCTGCCGCTAAGGAGTCTCCATGCTTTCACTCGTTGTGGTGGTTCTTGCCACGATCGCTACAGGATTCATCGTGTGGGCAAATGACAAGCGACACGGCAAGTACGGGATCGCATTGCCGGCGGGCGTTTCGGCAACCGTCGGCGTGCTCAGCTGGATAGCTTTCATCATGGCAGGCTTTGGTTACCAGCCCGGCCTGACCTGGATCCCCTGGGTCCTCCCCATCGTGTTGGGGACGGTCATCGCGATTGCCGTTGTGGTCTTTCTGGGCCGCAAACGCACCCAGCATGACACCGCCGCCCTCACCAAAGCCCTGAGGCTCTAGGCACTGTTCACTCAATAAACGTCGCTGGCCATCACCCGTGGGTGATGGCCAGCGAAGTTTAACGTTCAATCCCGTTCAAGCCCCTGGGTAGCGATCCGGCTGCTGGGTAGCGATCCGGCTGCTGGGTAGCGATCCGGCTGCGCCAAGGCACCGGATGCCGCTGCCGCCTCGCTCACGGCAGCCGCAGCGGCGATGTCGCGCTGGGTCACCTGGCCCCCGGCGTCATGGGAAACGTACCGCAGGAACACCTTGTTGTAACGCCAGTCAAGATCCGGATGGTGGTTCTGTTCCTCGGCGATCCGGCCAATGGCGGCGATAAGCGCCAAGGCGTCGGCCGCCGTCGAGGTTTTGAACACCGTCACGAGGCCGTCCTGGAGCCTCCAGTCCGGGAGGTCCTTGAGGGCGGCCTCCATGGCGACCTGGGTCAATTGCTCTTTCCTGTCAGCCACCACGGCTCCTTCATTCAGAGGAACTCTGCCCGGCCTTCCATGGCCGACGACGCGAGGGCGTGCTCCCGGCGCGGAATACGGCCAGCCTGCTTGGCCAGCCTACCGGCGATCACCGCGTGTTTGAAGGCTTCGCCCATCTGCACCGGATTCTGCGCACGGGTCACGGCTGTTGCCAGCAGGACAGCATCGCAGCCCAGCTCCATCGCAAGCGCGGCATCGGAGGCGGTCCCGATGCCGGCGTCGAGCACTACCGGTACGGAGGCCCGGGACACGATCAGTTCGATGTTGTGCGGGTTCAGGATGCCCAGCCCCGTTCCAATAGGCGAACCGAGGGGCATGACAGCTGTGGCGCCCAGGTTTTCCAGGCGCAGCGCCAGAACGGGATCGTCATTGGTGTAAGCGAAAACCTTGAAGCCGCGGTTCACCAGCTGTTCCGTGGCCTCAACGAGTTCCACCGCGTCCGGAAGAAGCGTGTGTTCATCGGCAATGACTTCCAATTTCACCCAGTCCGTCTCCAGGGCCTCCCGGGCGAGCTCCGCGGTCATCACGGCGTCCTTGGCAGTAAAACAGCCAGCCGTGTTCGGCAGGACGCGGATGTTGTGGTCCACCAGGAGCTGGAACAATGAACCTGTCTCGGCCGGTGAGTATCGGCGCATCGCAACAGTGGTCAATTCCGTTCCTGAAGCCAGGAGGGCTGCTCCCAACCCGTCCAGGCTCGGCGCACCACCGGTACCCATGATCAGGCGGGAGCCGAATTCGACGCCGTCGATCACCAAAGCGTCAGTGCTCACGTCAGTTTTTGCTGCGGTCATTTTTCAGCCTCCCTGGACTGCGGTTACGAGTTCGAGTTCGTCTCCATCGGCGAGCGCAGTCGCTGCCCATTGGCTGCGCGGCACAACCTCGGAATTACGTGCGACGGCGACACCCAGCTTGCCGCCGTCGGCTGCCTGTCCCCGGTGGTCCAGCGCGCGGCCTGTGATGGCACTGACGAGTGTGCTCACGGACGCGTCGTCCGCCACGGCGTGTTCGGAGCCGTTGAGTTTGATGTTCATGGTGTGTCCTTGATTGCTGGTTGGAGGAGGTGATCCTGAGTTGCCGTAAATCGATCAGGCCGGAAAATGGACCATCGGGGGTCGGCTGGGCCGCTGATCAGTCCGCCTACGATTTTGGCGGCCACAGGCGTCAAGAGAACGCCGTGGCGGAAGAACCCGGTGGCGATCACGAGACCGTCGATGGTGCCCCCGGGCCCGGTAACTCGTCCAAGTAGGGGTGCGTTGTCCGGTGTGCCTGGCCGTGCACGGGCTGTCGCTTCCAACAGTTCCAGCTCCGCCACGGCAGGAACCAACACTTGGGCGTCACGCAGGAGTTGATAGACGCCCCCGGCGGACACTGCGTTGCTGGACGCAGACAACCCGTCCTCCCGCTGGGTGGCTCCAATCACCACCGTTCCGTCGTCGCGGGGGACGATGTAGACCGGCACCCCGCGGACCATGCCCCGGATGGTGGATGTGAGCAGCGGCTGGAGGTGTTGGGGAACGCGCAGCCTGAGAATGTCGCCGTAAACGGGCCGCAGGGGCAGGTTGAGACCCTCGGGGAGACCGCCGATCCTGGCTGCATCCAGCCCGCAGGCGAGCACAGTCTCTGAGGCCCAAACAACGCGCCCGGCGCCCGAATCGAGCTGGACCCCGCAGACGCGTTCCCCGTCCCAGAGCAAACGGGACGCTTGGAACGGCAGGGCGAAACCGTCCTCCGCTCCGGAAACCCAGGTTGCGTCACTTGGTCCGTGGGCTGATAACCCGTCCAGGAGGCATCGTGCAAGGCGCCGCGGATCCACTTGGTGATCGGCCGGTATGTCGAAGGCACAGGAAATCCCGGGGCTGAGCAAAGGCTCGCGCTCGCGCGCTTCACGCAAAGACAGTGGCTCCACGCGCAGCCCCGCGGCCTGCTGGACTGTGCGGAGGTCTGCCAGCGCACGGCGGTCGGCGGCGTCGGCACCAACGGCGATGGTCGACGTCGTGCGGTATCCGGCGGCTGATTCGCTGCCGTGGACGCTCCGGACGAAAGCCGGCCACAGTTGGGAGGATTCCAACATGAGTTCCAGGAGGTCTTCCTCCTGGTAGTGGAGTTCACTGACTGGAGCCAGCATTCCGGCGGCAGCGAACGTCGCACCCACTGCGGGGGTGGGATCAATGAGGACCACAGAGCGGCCCTGACGGCGGACTTCGTGGGCGATGCCAAGGCCGATGACGCCGCCACCAATGACCGCAACGTCTGCCTGCAAGGGGTTTTGGCGGGATTCTGCCATATGTTTCCTTCCCTACGCCGGTATTAGCCGGATCAGGTCAAGCGGTCGGCGCTGAAGCCCTCTCAGCCGGACGGTCATATGACGCTGTCACGGCTCCCGCAGTACGTGCCCAGTTTAGAGGAACTACTCTGGTTTCCATGACCCAGCATGATGTCCACACCACTGCCCGCCTTTACTTGTGCACTGATGCCCGCAAACGCCAGGGCGATTTCGAAGACTTCGTCGACGCCGCGTTTGAGGGCGGCGTCGACATCATCCAGCTTCGCGACAAGACGCTCGAGGCCGCCGAGGAGCTTGAGGTCCTGGAGGTCCTGCACAACGTTGCCCAACGGCACGGAAGGCTGTGGGCCGTCAACGACCGCGCCGATGTTGCCAGTATTTCCGGGGCTCCGGTGTTCCATATCGGCCAAAAAGACATCCCGTTACGCGCTGCACGGCACCTCCTCCACGACCGCACGGTCATCGGCCTGTCCACCCATACACTGGACCAGGTTGACGCCGCGATAGCTGCCTCCCCCGGCAGGAGCGGACTGGATTATTTCTGTGTTGGCCCGGTGTGGGCAACACCGACAAAGCCAGGCCGTGAAGCAGTTGGGCTGGACCTGGTCACATATGCCGCGGAAGCCGTAAAGCGCGCGGATGAGGAGACCGTAGGCGGCGTCCTCCTCCCCTGGTTCGCCATCGGCGGCATAGACCTCACCAATGTTGAACAGGTGGTTGCGGCCGGAGCCAGCCGGATCGTGGTGGTACGTGCCATCACTGAGGCGGAGGACCCGACGGCGGCGGCCAAGACTTTGCTGGAAGCGCTCGACGCCGGATAACCACCCCGGCGCCCTGGCTGCTGCGGAGGATATTCGAAAGTGTCCTAAGCCGTGAGCCCCAGCCCGGACATGCGTCGCCCATGCCGCTCCGCCAGCTCAGCGGTGAGGGCCTTGACTGCATTGCGCGCGTCCCCGCCGCCCTTGAGCAGCGGTCCCAGCTGGGGATGTTCCATGCCTACGCGTTGTGCTTGCGTCAGGGCTTCACCGACCAGGCGGCGGCCCCACAAAGCCAGGCGCGACGCCAGGCGGGGGTCGTCAGCCAGGGCCCTGCGCAGGAGGATGCGTAAAACTTCCGTGGCTTGGTCGGCGGAGGCCACCTTCTGGACAAAGAGTTGCGTCCCGCCGTCAAGGAACGACGCGACCATGCGGTAGAAGTCCGATGACACGGTGTCGATCACATAGGCCTTCATGACGGATTCAAACCAGTCCGCTGGCTTTGTTCGCTCGTGGAAGTGGTCAAACGAGCGCTGGAACGGAAGCATGGCTTCTTCGGCATCGAGTCCCATCTCCGAGAGCCGGCTGCTGATCAAGGCGAAGTTTCCGTAAGCGCCGACGGCGATCTTTGCCAGCACTGCCCTGTCATGGAGGTTGGGAGCGTACCGCGAGTCGAAAGACAGCCGGCCAAACGCGGAGAGCTCGCCGTACGCCATGGCCCCCAGCAGCTCCGAAGAGAGTCGCTGGATGCGAGCATTATCGTCCAAGGAAGTGCTCATGGTCCAAGACTATCCAGCGATTTCGGGCTAACCTGATTTTCGTGTCACATCATCGGATTTCGCCCAACGTCGACGACTCGTCGGACCAGCTCGCGGCGGCATTTGCAGCCCTCCGGACCGAACTGGAGCTCCCGGGCGAGTATCCGGCCGAAGCCGTGGCGGAAGCCCGCAAAGCGGTGGAAAACCATACGCTGCCGGACCGCGACCTCAGGGACATTCCCTTTGTGACCATTGATCCCGCCACGTCCACCGACCTGGACCAAGCAGTGTTCATTGAACGTGCCGGCGACGGTTACAAAGTCCTCTACGCAATCGCGGACGTGCCATCCTTCGTTGCTCCCGGCGGGGCGCTCGATGCCGAAACCCGGCAACGGGGACAAACGTTTTACGCTCCTGACGGGAGGATCCCGCTGCACCCGGAGGTCATCAGCGAAAACGCCGGCAGCCTGCTGGCCGGTCAGGACTGCAGCGCCTTCGTGTGGGACTTCGAACTGGACCGCAATGCGGAGGTAACCGCCACGTCCGTGGCCCGTGGCACTGTCCGTAGCCGCACGAAGCTCAGTTACAAAGGTGCCCAGGAGCAGATCGATGCCGGCACAGCCCCGGAGGTCCTTGAGCTCCTCAAAGAGGTTGGCCTGAAGCGGGTGGAGCTGGAACGACTCCGCGGTGGCGCCAACCTGAACATGCCGGAGCAGGAAATCGTCCAGGCGACAGGTGGCGGAGGCTACAGGATTGTGGCCGCGCCGTCCTTGCCTGTGGAGGACTGGAATGCGCAGATATCCCTCATGACCGGGATGGCGGCCGCCCAACTGATGCTTGACGGAAAAGTGGGCATCCTGCGCACCATGCCGGCACCGGATGAGCGGTCACTGCTCCATTTCAAACGCCAGACAAAGGCCCTCGGGAAACCCTGGGACGGCGAGATCACCTACGGTGAGTACCTTCGGACACTTGACGCTTCGGATCCCAAACAACTTGCGATCCTGCACTCGGCAGGCACACTCTTCCGCGGCGCTGGATACACGCCTTTCGATGGCGAACTTCCCCCCAACATCATCCAGTCAGCCATCGGCGCACCCTATGCCCACACCACTGCCCCTTTGCGTCGCCTCATCGACCGCTTTGTCCTGGTGATCTGCGAGGCCCTCAGCAACGGCCACCAGATCCCCGCCTGGGCGCGGGAAGCACTTCCATCCCTGCCTGAGATCATGGCCTCATCCGACCAACTGGCCGGCCGGCTTGAGCGTCTGGCCATGGACACAGTGGAAGCTGCACTCGTGGCCAACCACATCGGCGAGGAGTTCGACGCGGTCGTCATCTCCGGTTCCAAGCCGTCCAATGGCACGATCAATGGCAATGGAAGGGCAAACGGAAACGGCAATGGGCCGTTCGGCATCATCCAGATAGCCGAACCCGCGGTGACAGCCCGATGTGACGGCGAAATGGAATCAGGCACCAAGGTCCGGGTGCAACTCCTGAAGGCCGATATCGCCAGCCGCGAGATCCGCTTTACGCTGCTCCCCTAAGTCCCCGCAGGACCCGAACTGCCGCCGATCCGGGCTTTAGCGCTCCCAGAGGATAGACTGACCCTGTAGTAATGGATGCCCGGTCGTTGATTCAGTTAATTTTTGAACTCAACAAGCCCGCCCCTACGCGATCTTGAGATGTGCCCGCTGGTCACCAGTGCCAGTACTTAGATAGCCCGCGATCGGCTTCCACTGGATTAGCTTGCGCGCCGGTTCGTGCTCCGGTACGGCTCCGCCACCCGTTGAGCATGCAGCGCCAATGCCCAAATGAATAAGGAAACTCCCTGTGAGTGAATTGCACACCCATGAAGTCCTGACGGACGCCACCGGCACCGAATCCATCGAGCCCGAGGAAACGATCATCTCTGATGAGACGCCCCACGAGATCGAAGAGAAATCGTTCGCTGACTACAACGTCCGCGCCGACATCGTCGAATCCCTCGCCGATGCCGGTATCACCCATCCCTTCCCCATCCAGGCCATGACGCTGCCCGTAGCCCTTAGCGGCCACGACATCATCGGCCAGGCCAAGACCGGTACAGGCAAGACCCTCGGTTTCGGTATTCCGGCACTGCAGCGCGTGGAAGGCCGCGATGACCCCGGCTACGCCAAGCTGGCCGTCCCCGGTGCCCCGCAGGCCCTGGTCATCGTTCCTACCCGTGAGCTTGCGGTCCAGGTAGCCAACGATCTCCAGACGGCATCCCGCAAGCGCAACGCACGCATCGCCACGATCTACGGTGGCCGTGCGTATGAGCCGCAGATTGACGCCCTTCAGAAGGGCGTCGAGGTAGTGGTTGGCACCCCGGGCCGTTTGATCGACCTCTACAAGCAGAAGCACCTCAGCCTGAAGAACGTCAAAATGGTGATTCTGGACGAGGCCGACGAAATGCTGGACCTCGGCTTCCTGCCGGACGTGGAAACACTGATCGCCGGCACGCCGGCCGTTCGCCAGACCCTGCTCTTCTCCGCCACAATGCCCGGCCCGGTCATCGCGATGGCCCGCCGATACATGACGCAGCCCACCCACATCCGCGCGGCCGACCCGAACGACGAAGGCCTCACCAAGCGCGACATCCGCCAGCTCATCTACCGTGCCCACAGCATGGACAAGACCGAGGTAGTGGCCCGCATCCTGCAGGCCCGCGGACGTGGACGCACCATTATCTTCACCAAAACCAAGCGCACCGCGGCCAAGGTCGCGGAGGAACTGGTGGACCGCGGATTTGCCGCTGCTGCAATCCACGGCGACCTCGGCCAGGGCGCGCGCGAGCAGGCTCTCCGCGCGTTCCGCAACAACAAGGTGGATGTACTGGTTGCCACGGACGTTGCCGCCCGGGGCATCGACGTTGATGACGTTACGCACGTCATCAACTACCAGTGCGTGGAAGACGAAAAGATCTACCTGCACCGCGTGGGCCGTACCGGCCGCGCCGGCAACAAGGGAACAGCCGTCACCTTCGTCGACTGGGACGACATGCCCCGCTGGGGCCTGATCAACAAAGCACTGGGGCTCAGCGTTCCGGAGCCGGTTGAAACCTACTCTTCTTCCCCCCACCTCTACAGTGACCTCGACATTCCCGAGGGCACCAAGGGCCGCCTCCCGCGCAACAAGCGCACCCTTGCCGGCGTCGATGCCGAGGTCCTTGAGGACCTGGGCGAAACAGGCAAGAAGAACTCCCGTTCCGGCGGTTCATCCCGTGAAGGCGGACGCGATGGCGGCCGCGGCAGGGACGGCGGCCGTGGCCGTGGAAACGCAGCCAAGTCCACCGAAGCCAACTCGGAATCCAAGGGCGAGGGCGGACGCAACCGTACGCGCCGCCGTCGTACATCCGAAGCCGATGCGGCCCCTGCTGCCGGTTCCTCCGAAACCCGTACCGCTACCGGCGAAAATGCCGAGAAGCCGGCCCGCACGCGCCGTACGCGCACGCGCCGCCGTAACGGCGAAGTGGTTTCCGGCGGGACCGCTGGCGCCCAGTCCGGTACCTCCGAGGCCTAAAATCCTCAATGACTGAAACTGTTTGGGCGCCGGACGGCGGCAATCTGGTGGTGCACGCGGACAACGCGGAATTCCTCCCGACGCTGCCGGACGGCGCCTTCACACTCATTTACGTGGACCCGCCCTTCAACACGGGCCGGGTCCAACGCCGCCAGGAAACGCGCATGGTCCGCAACGCGGACGGCGACGGCGACCGCGTCGGGTTCAAGGGCCGCTCCTACGACACCATCAAGGGTGCCCTTCACAGCTACGATGACGCCTTCAGCGACTACTGGTCCTTCCTGGAACCCAAGCTCGTAGAGGCCTGGCGGCTCCTTGCCGACGACGGCACGCTATACCTGCACCTGGACTACCGCGAGGTGCACTACGCCAAGGTGATGTTGGACGCCATCTTCGGCCGGGAGTGTTTCCTCAACGAAATCATCTGGGCCTACGACTACGGCGCCAGGGCCAAAAACCGATGGCCCACCAAGCACGACAACATCCTGGTGTACGTAAAAAACCCTGCGAAGTATCACTTCGACAACGCCGAAGTGGACCGCGAACCCTACATGGCCCCCGGCCTGGTCACACCTGCCAAACGCGAGCGGGGAAAGCTCCCCACGGACGTCTGGTGGCACACCATTGTTTCGCCCACCGGCAGGGAAAAGACCGGCTACCCCACCCAGAAACCCGAAGGCCTGGTGCGCAGGATCGTCTCTGCCTCAAGCCGCGAGGGCGACTGGTGCCTGGACTTCTTTGCCGGATCAGGAACCCTCGGCGCCGTTGCCGCCAAGCTGGGGCGCAACTTTGTCTGCGTGGACCAGAACGAGCAAGCCATTGAGGTCATGCGGAAGCGGCTGGGCGCCAAGGCGTCGTTCCACTGCAACTAGAGGCGTCGTTTGGTCAACCGCACCCGTGCATCAATTGGATTCCGTGCTCGCCCTGCCTATTGTCCAGGGCTGCCCCATAGGAATCACACAATGCGTTGACCAGCAGTGCGAAGCCTTGACCGTTCTGATAATTCCCTTCACCGCCGGGCACATCAGGCACCGTGCCTGGAGGAAGGAACACCCAGGCGCCCCAGGCTTCCACATAGCCCCAGTTTCCGCTGAAGTGGACGTTGCTGCTGATATCCGGCACAAATACCCACTCGGTGCCTGTGTAGGCCGGGCGGCTCACGTTATTGCAGTCCAGGGCATTTGCTGTGGCAGGGATGAACATTAAGGCGGCTGCAAGGGCTGTTGCAGCCAAGGATTTCTTGAACATGATTGCTCCATCGACGGGGTGAGTCATTGGTTGCGATGAGACCTTCAGTGGTGCGGCCCAGCCCGCCTCCCCCACGAGCGCCAGACTACTCTTCCCCCGCAGCACGTCAACCTATTTTCCGAACCCGTGGTACTGGGCAGCGGTGGTCCTCGTTTATTGCCGCACAACCGTGCTGCCGGTTGCCAGTTCCTCGATCCTTGCCAGGACGTCCGGGGATGTCAGGTTCTCTCCCAGCAGATTCGGTTTGCCGGCTCCGTGGTAGTCGGATGATCCGGTGATGAGCAGCCCATGCTCGGACGCCATGGTGCGAAGAAAGGCACGTCCTTCTTCAGGGTTGTCGCGGTGATCGACTTCCAGGCCCAGCAGTCCGGCGTCGATCATTTCCCGGTACGTCCGCTCCCCCACGATCCGTCCCCTCGCTGAAGCGACCGGGTGCGCGAAGACCGGCACGCCGCCAGCGGCACGGACAAGTTCGACGGCGGTGGCGGGGTCGGGTGCGTAGTGCTGCACGAAGTATCGCGAATGGGAGGTAAGGATGGACGTGAAGGCCTCGGAGCGGTCCGCGACCACGCCGGCAGCGACCAAGGCGTCCGCGATATGCGGGCGCCCTACTGTGGCACCAGGAGCTACATGGTGGATGACGTCGTCCCACGTCAAGGGGTAATCCTCGGACAGCAGGGTGACCATGCGCTCAGCGCGAGTAAGCCGGGCGTCCTTTGACTTGGTGATCTCTTCAAGAAGCCCGGGGTGGGAAGGATCATGCAGGTAGCTCAACAGGTGGACGCTGATTCCCTGCTCCGTCCGGCACGAGATCTCCATTCCCGGAACAAAAGTGACTCCATGTTCCTTAGCGGCGGCAGCAGCAAGCTCCCAGCCATCAGTGGAATCGTGGTCCGTCAACGCAATGACGTCCAGGCCTGCAGCTGCGGCCGAAATGATCACCCCGGCCGGGGTCTCGGTTCCGTCGGAAACATTCGAGTGCGTATGCAGGTCTATCCTCACTTTCCCAGCCTATGGGATGCGGACCGGCTTGGGGTGTTGCGCCGTTGGCCTCCTCACGAAACTGGTGGGACGATGTAACGGTGAATGATGCCGAAAACACCCCGTACGCGGAATCCACAGATTCCCAGCCCCTGCAAGAACGCGTCAACAACCGTTCGCAGCGGCCCACATCCGATGCCTTCAAGGCATTCATGGCCAGCAACTGGGCGCCCTCACCGCAGGTGAACCCCGCTCGTGACGCCGTCGCAGACCACGCTGCCCGCCGCCGTCGCGCAATTTCCGAACTGTTCAAGGGTGAACGGCTCGTTATCCCGGCCGGTCCGCTCAAGGTCCGCTCAAACGACTGCGACTACCGCTTCCGCCCGCACTCCGGATTCGCCCACCTCACGGGGTTGGGCCTGGACCACGAGCCGGATGCCGTTTTGATCCTGGAACCGGCCGGTGAAGGAAAGGGCGACGACGGCGGCCACCACACTGCCACCCTGTACTTCCGTCCCCTGGCTGGCCGCGATACCGAACAGTTCTACGCCGACTCCCGGGCCGGTGAATTCTGGATTGGCGCACGGCCCACACTGGCAGAATTCAAAGCCCGCCTGGGTCTGCCCACGGCGCACATTTCCGAACTTGAACTGGCCATCACGAAGAACGTGGGCGCGCCGGAAATCGGCGGCATCTCCATCCGTCTGGTCCGCAAGGTAGATGAGAACATCGATGCTTTGGTGGACACTGCCCGTTACAACACGGCCAAGGATCCTGAGAACCTTGATCTGGGCGAACTCGATGCTTTGGATGAAAAGCTCAGTGAAGCACTCTCCGAACTCCGCCTGATCAAGGACGAGTGGGAGATCGAGCAGATGAAGATCGCCGTTGCCGCCACCGTGGAAGGCTTCGCCGACGTCGTGCGGGCCCTCCCGCGTGCTTTGACGCACAAGCGCGGCGAACGCGTGGTTGAAGGCGCTTTCTTCGCCCGTGCCCGCGAGGAAGGCAACGAACTCGGCTACGACACCATTGCGGCTTCAGGCAACAACGCCACGGTGCTGCACTGGACCCGCAACTCGGGCCCCGTCAACGCTGGTGAACTCCTGCTACTTGACGCAGGCGTTGAGGCTGATTCGCTGTACACAGCGGATGTCACGCGGACCCTGCCGGCAAACGGCGCGTTCACCGAGGTGCAGCGCAAGGTCTACGAAGCTGTCCTGGACGCCGCCGATGCGGGGTTTGCCGCCGCACAGCCCGGCGTGAAATTCCGGGACATCCACACTGCAGCCACCACGGTGCTTGCCGAGCGCCTTGCTGAATGGGGTCTGCTGCCTGTCTCTGTCGAGGAAGCCATCAGCCCCGAAGGCCAGCAGCACCGCCGCTGGATGCCACACGGAACCAGCCATCACCTCGGCCTGGACGTCCACGACTGTGCCCAGGCCAAGCGTGAGCTTTACCTGGATGGAATCCTCACTGAGGGCATGGTCTTCACGATCGAGCCCGGCCTGTACTTCAAGAACGAAGACCTCGCCATTCCCGCCGAATACCGTGGCATCGGTGTCCGCATCGAGGACGACATCCTCATGACCGCGGATGGCCCCGTGAACCTGAGCGCGGCATTGCCACGCAAAGCCGACGACGTCGAGTCCTGGATGGCCGGCATCTACCAGGAAGCTGCGGGCTAGCCTCCAGCCAGGGGACCCGGTCCGGCAGACAACAGCACAGCCGACATCAGAACAAAAGGAAGGCCACCGGATGTATGCATCCGGTGGCCTTCCCTTTGTGCTTCTTATACGACTATTGCTTGTGGGAATCGCCGTCCCCGGGCCGCTGTTCCTCTTGCCGGTGTTCCTCGGGCCGGGGTGCATTCTGGCCCTCAGTGACCCGGACACCGTACTGGGGGCGGCCATCGGGCAGGTCCGGATAGCGCACGGGTGACGGCGTCGGGTTCTGTACTGGCTGTGCAGCAGGAGCCTGCACACCAGAGGCAGCGGATTCGGTGAGCTCCGGTCCGCGCTGGCCATAGGGATCGTTCCAGGTGGCAGGACGATCAGGGGCCTGGCCGGGCTGCTGGAAGGGCGCGTTTGGCTGACCGTAATTTTGTGCTTGCCCGGTGGCAGCCTGTGCGGAATTCATGGGCAATTGGTGGAGCAACCTGCGGGCTTCGTGGGCTGCCTCGATGGCAACAATGACATCGTAATTGGTGGCGACCACCTGGCTTGTGGACGTGAAGTCGCGCTTGCCGCGCTGGGTGGCGTACGTGGCGATGCCGAACAGCATGAAGAAAGCTGCACCCATAAGCACGGATGTGATGATGGAGAAGGTGCCGCCAGCGGGCGTGAAGAAGGAGAGCATGACGCCGACGAAGAGGCCGAACCACATGCCGCTCAAAGCACCGGACAAGGCAACGCGTGGGTAGCTCAGCCGCCCGGTGACCCGCTCCACCATCTTGAGGTCGTTGCCCACGATCGACACCAGGTGCACGGGGAACTGCTGGTCTGCGAGGTAGTCCACCGCCTTTTGGGCATCCAAATATGAGGTGTACGAGCCAACAGTGTCGCCTTGGGGTACGCTGCGGGACTCCTCAACGGCTTTAGGAGCACCAAAAATGTTTGACATAGCCCCATTGTGTCGCATGTAGATGTGAAGCGGCTGGAATTCAGCTAAAAGAGAGCAGACTCGGTAGCCTGTAAACATGAGCACACATCCCTCACGCGTCTTTGTCGCGCGTCTGCTCGGCTTGGACGTTTTCGACCCCCTGGGCGATCGTTTAGGCCGGTTGCGCGACGTCGTCGTGCTCTCCCGGGGGACCCGCGGCGCCCCGCATGTCGTAGGCATCGTGGTGGAAGTGCCCGGCAAGAAGCGGGTCTTCGTACCGATGACGCGAATCACCTCCATCGACCAGACCCAGATCATTTGCACGGGCTTGGTGAACCTGCGTCGTTTCGAACAACGGGGCGCTGAAACGCTGGTGGTAGCGGAAATGTTTGATCGCCGCGTCACCCTTGCCGATGGCAGCGATGCAACGATCGAGGACATCGCGATGGACCAGCACCGGTCCAAGGACTGGTTCGTCAGCAAACTCTTCGTCCGTCGCGGGCATTCCTTGTCCCCCCTGAGCAGGCTCCGCCGCAACGAAACCCTGATCATTGACTGGGCGGACGCGCAGACCGGCGGGCATAACGAACCCCAGGCCGCCACACAGTTCGTTGCCACGCACGAGGACCTCAAGCCTGCCGACTTCGCCGAAGCCCTGCAGGAGATGAGCGACAAGCGCCGCTTTGAAGTGGCAAGCGAACTTCAGGACGAACGATTGGCAGACGTCCTCCAGGAGCTTCCCGAGGACGACCAGGTGGAGATCCTGTCCGCCCTGGACGTGGAACGGGCCGCCGATGTCCTGGAAGAGATGGATCCCGACGACGCCGCCGACCTCCTCGCCGAACTCCCCTCCGCCCAAGCGGAAGAACTGTTGCAGCTCATGGAGCCCCAGGAAGCCGAAGATGTCCGGCGTCTCCTGGAGTACGACGAAGACACTGCAGGTGGCCTCATGACACCTGTGCCCGTCATCCTTCCTCCTGAAGCCACGGTCGCCGAAGCACTTGCCCATGTCCGCCGCGAGGAACTCTCCCCCGCGTTGGCGTCCTCCATCTTCATCACACGGCCTCCGCTGGAAACGCCCACCGGCCGCTTCCTGGGCGTTGTACATATACAACAACTCCTGCGCTTCCCTCCGCCGGAGCCGCTGGGAAACCTTGTTGACAAGAACCTTGAGCCGTTGTCGGACCAGGCGCACATCAGCGAAGTAGCCCGGACCCTGGCCACATACAACCTGAACTCCCTGCCCGTCGTCGACGACGACGGCCGCCTTGTGGGGGCGGTGACTGTTGATGACGTGTTGGATCACCTGTTGCCCGATGACTGGCGCGCTCACGAGGACGACGCCCCTATAAGGAAACTCGGAGGCCGCATTGGCTGATAACAACGCCCCCCGATCCCCCAGGTCCACTGGACGTACGAACAGTCCCGGCAGCCTGGACACGCCGCTGAGCGGGCGTCAACGCATACTGCCCAAGTTCTCCCCCAACCCTGACGCATTCGGCAATGCCACGGAGGGTTTTGCGCGCTTCATGGGTACGCCGCAGTTCCTCGTGTACATGACGGTCTTCTGTCTCTTCTGGCTGGCATGGAATACGTTTGCGCCCACGGAGTGGCAGTTCGACCGCGTGGAACTCGGCTTCACGCTCTTGACGCTCATGTTGTCGCTGCAGGCTTCATACGCGGCACCGCTCCTGCTGCTGGCCCAGAACCGTCAGGACGACCGGGACCGGGTGTCGCTGCAGCAGGACCGCCAGCGGGCCGAGCGGAACCTGTCAGACACTGAATACTTGACCCGTGAACTGGCTTCCCTGCGAATCGCACTCCGTGAAGTAGCCACCCGCGACTACGTCCGCGCCGAACTCCGCAGCCTGCTGGAAGACATCATCGATGCCCAGGAGGAACTGCGGGAGAGCGAAGCGGCAGCAGAGGGCAACGAGTCTTCGGCCGACAAGGTCAAAGAGAAGCTCAAGGAGAAACGGGACAAGTCGCGTGGACCACGCACGCAACAGATCCCCAAAGTACGCCCGCAACGTCCAGGGCCCCAGCACTCCAGCGCGAAGCCGGCCCCTACCGAAAATCCTGAAAGCCGAGCGTAACCCATGACCACCCCATCGGCCGAGGCACTTCACGCTGCCCTGGCAACCGTCATCGACCCCGAGTTGCGGCGTCCAATCACCGAACTTGGCATGGTGGAGTCGGTGTCAGCCACCGACGACGGCAACGTCCATGTAGCAGTACTGCTCACGATCGCCGGTTGCCCGCTCCGCGACACCATTACGGCGGATGCGACCACTGCGTTGTCAGGCATCGCAGGCGTCACCGGTGTTGACGTGGAGCTGAAGGTCATGACCCCCGCCCAGCGCGAGGCCCTGAAGGAACAACTGCGCGGTCCGGGTGGCCAGCGGGGCATCCCATTTGCCAAGCCTGGCTCCTTGACGAAGGTCTACGCAGTGGCCAGCGGAAAAGGCGGCGTAGGTAAGTCTTCCGTCACCGTCAACCTCGCCTGTGCCCTGGCCGCACAGGGCTTGCGGGTGGGTATCGTGGACGCTGACGTGCACGGCTTCTCCGTCCCGGGGCTCATGGGCATCACGCAGAAACCGACGCAGGTGGATGACATGATCCTGCCTCCTGTGGCCTACGGGGTGAAGGTCATATCCATTGGCATGTTCGTTGCGGGAAACCAGCCCGTGGCGTGGCGTGGTCCCATGCTGCACCGCGCTTTGGAGCAGTTCCTCACGGACGTCTACTTTGGTGACCTCGACGCCCTGTTCCTGGACCTGCCTCCCGGAACAGGCGATATCGCGATATCCGTGGCCCAGCTCCTCCCGAACGCCGAAATCCTCGTGGTAACAACCCCGCAGGCTGCCGCTGCGGACGTCGCCGAACGGGCCGGAACCATCGCAACCCAAACCGGCCAGAAGGTTGCCGGCGTCATCGAGAACATGTCCTTCCTGGAAATGCCCGACGGCGGTCGCATGGAATTGTTCGGAAGCGGCGGCGGTGCAGTCCTCGCTGAGCGTCTGAGTGTTGCTGTGGGCAGCGACGTGCCCCTGCTCGGCCAGATTCCCTTGGACATCCGCTTGCGTGAGGGCGGTGACGCCGGAAAGCCTGTAGTCCTTGCCGCGGGCGAAACTGCTGCTGCGAAGGCGTTGGAAGGCATTGCAGGGATGTTGGCAACGCGTCCGCGCGGATTGTCCGGCATGCCGCTGGGGATCCAGCCGCGCTGAGCCACCGCGTTTCGAAAGAGACCCGGAAAGTTTACGTAGCTTCGGTATCGAAAGGCGCGGCCTCGCCTTCGGCGAGCCGCTCAATGATGCGGGCCGGAGCCTTGGGCTTCGTGTCCACTGCTGCGGCTGCAACTGTCGCCGCAGCAGCCGGCGCGCCTGCGTTGACGGGCTTGGAATCATCGTCAAGCAACGCATCCTTGATGATGCGTCGCGGATCGTATTGGCGGGGATCGTACTTCTTCCAGTCGACCTCATCGATGTCGATGCCGACTTCTTCCTTGATCTGCTCGCGTGCCCCGGAGGCCATCCGGCGGACTTCCTTCACCAGGTTTGCGAGCTTTTGAGTGTATTCGGGCAAACGGCTGGGACCGATGACGAGTACGCCGATAATCAGAAGGAGTATGAACTCCGGGCCGTTGATTCCAAGCACGCTACGAAGATTACCTTGTCTGTGGTGCCGGTCATAAACCAGCGGGACGGAGCAGTGTCCGGAGGCCGCGGATCATCCGTTCGGACCACGTCTCGGAGGCTTGCGGAGCTTTGTTGCTGACCATGGAGTCCCCTGCACGAACCAACTCGGGAACGGCGTCGTCGGCTACATCAGCCGGGAGGTCCGACGAGTAGCTGAGGACTGCTGCGGAGGTCCGGTATACAGCCTCCCACGGCGTCCCCTGCGTGAGGGAGAGTTGCGCCGATGCCGGGCGTCCAGTGACGGCGATGTCCGAACCCTGCAGGTGCTCTTCCAGGACAGTGGCGTAATGGCCGTTGCTTTCAAGCCGGAGTTCCACTGCCGGGTGACCGTTATGCATGGTGGCCTTGGCGGCTACGACGTGGAAGCCCATACCGCCAAGTTCAGGACAGGCCCATCCCTGGTCCCGCAGGGCATCCAACTGTTCGGAACTCAAATTCACGGGCCCGGTGGGGCGGAAGTCCGGCGTCGCGACGGATTCCGACGTCATCATCAGCTCCGCGGGGCCGCCGGTAAATGCACTGGAAAGGGATGAAGCGCCGTTGCCTGCACCGATGGCTGCTTTCGGCGCGGTATCTCCTGCCACCGCATATGCGGCAAGGCCCAGCGCACCTGCACTTGCCGTGAGAGTGCCCGCGGCCACGCCGGCGATTCGAAGGGCCCGCCATGCACCACGCCTGGTCCGTGGATTTGCGACCGGCGCGGCCTGCTCATCCGCGAGTCGTTGTGTGTGCTGGAGCAAACGCGCGGTCAGGTCCTGGCTGGCTTCGGGCACCGCTGCTCCGCGGAGCCGTTCAAGATACTGCCGCTCCCTGTTCAGGGCAGCACGGCACTCCGGGCAATGCCGAAGGTGCTCCGGGTTCCGGGTGTGGCGCAGGGTAGCCAGTTTGTAACGTGCAGCCAGTTTGCGACGTGACAGGGCACCCGGACGGATGTGGCGTCGAGGCATCGACTACCTAAAGAATGCTGGCGATGCGAGGCATCTTCAGGCGGGGCTTACGGGCCTCAGCCGGACGGGGGTCACGGTGGGCGAGCTTCTCCCGCAGCATGGTGCGGCCACGGTGGATACGGGACCTGACGGTGCCCAGCTTCACGCCCAGCGCCTCCGCCACCTCGTCATAGGACAATCCTTCAAGATCGCACAGAACAACGGCAGCCCTGAAATCCGGTGGCAGTTCTTCCAACGCACGCTGGACATCAAGGTCCAGGTTGTTGTGTTCGAAGCTCTGCTCGGGGCCTGGCTCACGGCCGGGCAGGCGTGACTCGGCGTCCTCGGCGAGGGCGTCAAAGCGGATCCGGCTCTTACGACGTGCCTGGTCCAGGAAAAGGTTGGTGGTGATCCGGTGCAGCCACCCGTCCAGGGTGCCCGGCTTGAAGTTTTCCAGCGAACGGAAAACCCTGACAAACACCTCCTGGGTGAGGTCCTCGGCGTCGAACTTATTTCCGGTCAGGCGGTAGGCAAGGCGGTACACCTTGGCGGAGTGGTTGGCGACCACGTCCTCCCAGCTGGGCGCAACCCAGTCCGTAACGGCCTCAAGGCTCTCCGATGTCTGGACTGGCGCAGCATGCGATGCCGGCATCGTCCACTCCCCTCAAACTGTGGTTCACCGGACTCCTCCGGTGCCGCCCACCACGTGGATGACCGGATCAATATCATCCCAAGTTTGTCTGGGAATTTCCTGACTAAGGCACATTTTCCACGCAAGGCGAAATCCTGCCGCAGACACAATCCCGGGACGGGTGCGAACAGGGGGTTTGGATCACCGGACACAGTAGGCTGGTACAGACACCCCTACGCGCGGAAAGCGAACCCTTCATGAGTGCCGACAAGTCAACCAGCTGGTCCTATGCAGAAGATCTGCCTGCTGAAGATGACGTGTTGTTGCGCGCCCGGGAGAGGTCCTTCGAGCTGGGAGTCAAGCCCATCAGCCCCGGCGTTGGCGCGGTGTTGACAGTCCTTGCCGCGGCTTCAAAGGCACAGACAGTAGTTGAGGTTGGTTCGGGCGCGGGGGTCTCAGGCGTTTGCCTGTTGCGGGGCCTGGGTCCACAAGCCGTCCTGACCACCATCGACGTCGATGTCGAACACCTCAAGGCCGCCCGCGAAGCCTTCCTGGAGTCGGGCAGCCCCGCCAACCGTACCCGGACCATCTCAGGAAGGGCCGCCGACGTCCTCCCACGCCTCACGGACTCCGCCTATGACCTTGTTTTCATCGACGCCGACAAGCCGAACTTTCCCCGCTACGTTGAACAGGCTGTCCGGTTGCTCAAGACCGGTGGCACCCTGGTGATCAACGACGCCTTGGATAAGGACCGCGTCTCAAATCCGGCAGCCCGCGACGCCACCACTGTGGTTCTTCGGCAAGTTGGCAAATCCATTCGCGACGACGACCGCCTGGCCTCTGCGATGCTTCCCACCGGCGACGGACTTCTGGTGGCTGTCAAAAAATAGGCAATTGCCATTTAGCGGACATTCTTAAAGAACGGCCCCCAAGAAACACGCTGCTGCTTAAACAAAAGCAGGGCTCCGGCTCCCGCCGGGCCCTGGTCTTTTGAATCCAGCCTGCCTATGAATCTATTCGGTAACACCTACGAGGCATTCCTTGAGGTTCTCCGCCTCCGCGGCATTGAGCTCGACTACAAGCCGTCCTCCGCCTTCGAGCGGCACACGCATGATCAGGCTGCGTCCCTCTTTGGTTACTTCCATAGGGCCGTCGCCAGTACGTGGTTTCATAGCCGCCATTAGGAAAATCCCCTCCATTTGTCCCAAGTCACGCCCAACCCGGCCGGGCTGGATCCGCTTCGCAATTGCAGCCGGCGGCACCGCTTGGGAGGCCGCCTTGGCCGGGCACTTTTAGGTGCTTTTGTCCTTGCTCGTATTCCATTATCCCGTACTTACTGCTCCGTAGCGAATCAATGGACTAATTACCCCCACACGGAACAAACACACTTCCCGACAGCGGGCGGTCCGGTTATGGCGGATAGTCTCCGCCTCCAGGCAATGGCGCCCAGGCCCAAAGCCAAACCACCCAGACGATCTGGAGGAGGACAAACATGACGACGACGGTTCCCCTGTATGCCTTGGACCTGGACAGCAGCGCCGCACCGAGGGCAAGCGGGAAAAGAGGAAGCAACATCCGGAAAGTACTGGTCTGGGGATGCAGGAATACCAGCAAGTAACCCATGTAGCAGGCGCACCAAAGGCGCATTTCCGTTCCCAGTGCGCGAACAGGCTTTGAAATCATCAGCAGCACGAACAAGGCGACGAAAACGAAGGGCGCCAACACGCCAAGAACCGGACCGAACAGCATCCGTCCGGTATCGAACCACGGCTTGAAAGGCACCAGGTCGTGTCCTCGCCAGGCAGTTTCCGTCCGCGTATAGGCGCTGGGGTCCCCCGTAACTGCCCAGGCTATGGCCGGCCAGGCCAGGGCTCCGAGTCCCGTTGCCAGCACCAGGGTGCCCAGGGACAGGAGTTCCGGCGCGGACGAAGCCATTGCCCGGGGCTGGTCACCATTTTCTGATGGCCTGAAGCGCTGCCAGAGCCGCCAAACCAGGAGGAGGCCCAGCATGGCAGCGAAGGGGACTCCCGTGGGCCTGGACAAACACGTCAACAGCACTACAGGTATGGCTGCCACGTAGCGTCGCCGGACCACCAGAAGCAATGAGCCGGACAGCAGCAGGAGGTTCAGGGATTCTGCGTAGGGCACCTGGAGAATTGGGGACACCGGGAATGTGGACACGAAGATGACGCCCCACATCGCAGTGCGCCGGCTGGCTGCTTCCCTGAATAGTTTGAAGATCACCAAGGCAGCACCGAGGCCCGCAACCATGGCTATGGCAGTGAGGGCCTGAAGAGTCCCGAGTCCCGTAATGGCGGAGAGTCCCCGTCCAAGAAACGGGAACAGGGCATAAAAGGCCCAGGCGTTCTCCTTGACTACCCCGTTGGCATCCACCGGGAGCACGGAGGGGTAGCCGTTGTCCGCTGCCTGGGAATACCAGCGCCCATCCCAGATAGTGATGAAGTTCCAGTAGTCGGGGGCGGGCGGGAACCAAGGATTCACTCCCTGATGAACGGCAGCCGCCATAAAGATGCAGGCACTGACCACCCGGGCCACCACAAAAACCAACGAAACCTGCAGCCACCACGGCCACTGTGCCATCCGGGCTCCCGCGGCGGAGATACCGCGCGACAGGCGGGCAGTAGGTCCTTCCCCGCCAAAACGGATACGTGGAGTTGTACTCACGGCGTGGTCCGCTGGGCGCCGCCATCCTCAAGCTTTGATTGGACCAACGCGCTGAGTCTCTCGATCTCACGGTCCTTGGCCACCAGTTGGTCCCGTAGCTCATCAAGGACCTGGTCCACCTGGTCCATGCGGTAACCGCGCAGCCCCAGTGCAAAGCGCACGGCGTCGATGTCTGTGGCTGCAGCCTTCTCCGGGAGCAGCACCGGAGGCAAGTTGGGCACCGGGTCATCCAGGCCCGCTCCGACGGAGCCGCCACGGATGATGGCGGCCCCAAAATACAATGCGGCACCAATGAGGACAATCGCGACAAACACCAGGAAAAAGCTCACAGCCACCATCGTGCCAGAAACAGCCGCCTACTCCGGGCGCTGGTTTCCATTGGTGGTGGCCGGAAGCGGAGCACCGTGCAAGACTCGGTGGACGGCATCGGCAGGGTCATCCACCAGTTGGATCAGGTCCAGGTCCTTTTCGGACACCATCCCTTCAGCAACCAAAGTGTCCCGGATCCACTCAATCATTGGACCCCAGAAGCGGACACCCAGCAGCACGATCGGGAACGATGTCACCTTTCGTGTCTGTACCAGGACCATTGCCTCGAACAGCTCGTCCAGGGTTCCAAGTCCGCCGGGCAAGACGACGAAGCCCTGGGCGTATTTCACGAACATGGTCTTGCGGGCGAAGAAGTACCGGAAGTTGATGCCCAGGTCCACCCACTGGTTCAAGCCCTGCTCGAACGGCAACTCAATGCCCAGCCCGACGGATACGCCGTTGCCCTCAACAGCACCCTTGTTGGCGGCTTCCATGGAGCCCGGACCGCCGCCGGTGATCACTGCGACCCCGGCTTCGGCGAGCTTGCGTCCTACATCCACTGCCATCTCGTAGTACTCGGTTCCCGGTTTGGTACGGGCAGAACCGAAAACACTGACCGCCGGACCAATATCGGCCAAGGCCCCAAAGCCCTCAACGAATTCGCTCTGAATCCTCAGGACGCGCCAGGGATCGGTGTGGATGAATTGCCCGGCACCGCTCGTGTCCAGCAAATGCTGATCGGACATTCCCGTGTCTGCCTGTTTGCGTCGCAGTTCCAAAGGACCCTTGTGCTTGGCCGGTGGAATCTCCGAAGGCAGGGGCACATGGACGCCCGCGACGTGGCCATTCGCGTCGGGGCCGGGAATCGGGTGCTGGCTAATGCTCATTGCCCAAGGCTAGCGCGGATGAATGCAAGCGAAGACGCTACGACGCGGTTCTTGCATTGCAGTCTGGTATATCGCTGGAGGGCAGGTTTCTGTTCAGTCACGATCTGGAGGAACTTGCCGTGACCGTGGTCATAATTGTGTCTTTGTTCGCTAGATTCGTCCTATGACTACTCAAGTGTCCGGCGATGCGCTCGTCTCCCTGAACAGCGTCAACAAACACTACGGTCAATTGCACGTTCTCAAAGACATCAACCTCCAGGTTCGGAAGGGTGAAGTCGTCGTGGTCATCGGGCCATCCGGCTCCGGAAAGTCCACGTTGTGCCGTGCCATCAACCGTTTGGAAACGATCGACGACGGCGACATCGCGATCGACGGGAAGAAGCTCCCGGAAGAAGGCAAGGAACTCGCCCACCTGCGTGCAGACGTGGGGATGGTCTTTCAGTCCTTCAACCTGTTCGCCCACAAGACGATCCTTGAGAACGTCACGCTGGGACCGATCAAGGTGAAGGGCGTCGCCAAGGGCACGGCGGAAAGGGAGGCCATGGCCCTCCTGGAACGTGTCGGCGTCGGCCACCAGGCTCCCAAGCTCCCCGCGCAGCTCTCCGGTGGCCAGCAACAGCGTGTGGCCATTGCCCGCGCACTTGCCATGAAGCCCAAGGTGATGTTGTTCGACGAGCCAACCTCGGCTCTGGACCCCGAAATGATCAATGAGGTCCTGGACGTCATGATCCAGTTGGCAAAGGAAGGCATGACCATGATCGTGGTTACCCACGAGATGGGCTTTGCCCGCAAGGCAGCCGACCGCGTCGTGTTCATGGCCGATGGCCAGATCGTGGAAGATTCAACACCCGAGGAATTCTTCACCAATCCGCAGAGCAACCGCGCCAAGGACTTCCTGTCCAAGCTTCTGACCCACTAGCTCCCTGCTGACCCGCATCCAGGCCCGCACGGACCGCACCCAGGCCGTACGACGGCCAACCAATGAAAGGAATGTCATGAAGAAGGCTTTTATTACCCGGAGGAAATCTCTCCTGGTGGCCGCTTCGGCTGCACTGGCCCTCTCGCTGAGCGCCTGTGGTGGAGGCAGTGGCACCACCACTCCGCCTGTTGCCTCGGCGAGCTTCGAGGCCGGTACCACGATGGCGAAGTTGAACCAGGCCAAGAAGATCACCATTGGTACCAAGTTTGACCAGCCGCTGTTCGGCCAGAAGGGCCTTGACGGCAAGCCTGTCGGCTTCGACGTCGAAATCGGCAAGGCCATCGCCGCCAAGCTCGGCATTGAACCTGACAAGATCGAATGGGTTGAAACTGTTTCCGCCAACCGTGAACCGTTCATCGAGCAGGGCCGCGTTGACATCGTCATTGCCACCTACACGATCAACGATGCTCGCAAGCAGAAGGTCGCCTTCGCGGGTCCGTACTACGAAGCCGGCCAGGCTTTGTTGGTGAACAAGGACGACAACTCCATCACCAAGCCCGAAGACGTGAAGGGCAAGAAGGTCTGCTCTGTTACGGGTTCCACGCCAGCCAAGACCATCGTTGAAAAGTACGGCGCCGAACTGGTTCCGGCCGCCAACTACACCGCTTGCCTGGAGCCGTTGCGCAACAAGCAGGTTGTCGCCGTCACCACGGACAACGTGATCCTCGCCGGTTACGTTGACAAGGAACCGGACGCCTTCAAGCTCGCTTCGGACCAAACCTTCACAAAAGAGCCTTACGGCATCGGCCTGAAGAAGGACGACACGGTCTTCCGCAACTGGATCAATGACCAGTTGGAGGAATTCGCCAAGGACGGCACCTACAAGAAGGCTTGGGAAGCAACAGCAGGAAAGGTCATCAAGACCGCTCCTGAGCTGCCCAAGATCGACCGTTACTAGTCGGAAGCCGGTGGCTGCCGCCCTCCCCTCGGGGGAAGGGCGGCAGCCACCGACCTTGAGGACTCCCTACCTTTCCGCAGCAGCCGAAGGAAGCCAATGGACGCCATCTTCGAAAGCCTCCCCCAATATTGGGACGGATTTCTCCGAACCCTGTTTCTAGCCGTCGTGTCCGGCGTGATCGCGCTGGCAGCAGGTACTCTGCTCGCCGCAATGCGTGTCTCGCCCGTGGCAGCCTTACGGGGCTTCAGCACGTTTTATGTTGAAGTCGCCAGAAACACCCCACTCACAATTATTTTCTTTTTCTCCGCAATCGTGCTTCCCCGGCTTGGCGTCAAGTTTGAACAATTTGAAGTGGCCGCCATCATCGCGTTGAGCAGTTACACCGCAGCATTTGTTGCTGAAGCTGTGCGATCCGGCGTCAACAGCGTCCCGGTCGGACAGGCCGAGGCAGCCCGCAGCATTGGCATGACGTTCACGCAGGTTTTGGGCCTGGTGGTCCTGCCCCAGGCCGTTCGCACCGTTGTACCCCCGTTGATCAACATCATGATTGCGCTGGTCAAGAACTCATCCGTGGCGGGTGCCTTCTTTGTCCTGGAGCTCTTCGGCTACGGCCTGCAGTTGTCAAACAGCCATGGTGACGCAGTCATGTGGATCTTGATCGGTGTGGCATTCTTCTACCTGCTGATCACAGTGCCCCTGGGCTTGTTGGCCCACTTCGTCGAGAAAAAGGTGGCGATTGCCCGATGACTTCGGTTCTCTATGACGTACCAGGCCCCAAGGCCCGCCGCGTTTCCCTCATTGGTTCAGTTGTCGGGTCCATCATCATTGCCGGTGGCGTGGTGGGAGCCATTGTCATCCTGTCTTCGCAGGGCATATTCAACGCCTCCCGTTGGGAAGTCTTTGTTAACGAGTCTGCAAAGGACGTATGGACGCAGCTCGGCTACGGCGTCCTTGCCACCCTGCAGGCAGCCGGCATTGCAGCCGTCATTGCCTTCCCCCTCGGAGTCGCACTGTGTTTGCTCCGTATCTCGCTGATCTCGTGGATCCGGGTGCCCACGCAGGTGGTCCTTGAGTTCCTCCGCGGTATGCCAGTGGTGCTCATGATCCTCTTCGTGCTGCTGGTGTTCGCCACCAGCCCCTTCATAGCAGTTGTCAGCGGCCTGGTCCTCTACAACGCGGCGATCTTTGCCGAAATTCTGAGGGCAGGCATACAGTCACTTCCCAAGGGACAACGCGAGGCAGGTTTGGCCATTGGCCTGCGCAGCTTCCAGTCCAGGATGAGCATCGAGTTCCCCCAGGCAATCCGCCGCATGCTCCCCTCACTCATTGCACAGTTGGTCGTCCTCCTCAAGGACACCTCGCTTGGCTACATCGTGGCCTACGAGGAACTGCTGCGTAAGGTGAAGCTGATCTCGGACCTGGAACCCAGCCTGCTGTTCTCCGCCTTCTTCGTTGGCGCCGCGATCTACATCCTGATCAACCTGTCAGTTTCCCGACTTGCGATCTGGATCGAAAGGCGTGGCTCCAAGAAGGCCGCAGGAGGTATGGCTTCGGCCATCAAGACCGTTGACCTTGAGGTAAACGTCCCGGGATCTGAAGCGAAGTAGAACCGGGAACATTCCGTTAGTCATGAAAAGAAGGTCCGCAGCCGTTCATTCGGCTGCGGACCTTCTTTTTATGTGCTTGCAGAGTGCATTTGGACCTTAGCGAACCAGCCACGACCGGAGAACACGAAGGCATTCCCGGACGGCACCGGCGTCGACGTGTTCATTGTCCTTGTGCGCCAGCAACGGATCCCCGGGTCCGAAGTTCACGGCCGGGATGCCCAGCTCACTGAAACGCGCGACGTCGGTCCAACCGTATTTGGGCTTTGGTTCCGCGCCGACTGCGGCCACGAAAGACGCAGCTGCAGGGTGGTTCAGTCCGGGCCGGGCGCCGGCAGCAGCGTCCGTACGGACGACGTCGAATCCCTCCAGGAGCTCCCGCACGTGGGCCTCAGCCTGGTCCGGCGTCTTGTCCGGAGCGAAGCGGTAGTTGATCTCTACGACGCAGCGGTCCGGGATGACGTTGCCTGCCGTGCCGCCATTGATCCTGACCGCATTGAGGCTCTCCCGATAGTCGAGGCCGTCCACGTTGATGGTCCGCGGCTCATAGGCTGCGAGGCGGGCGAGGATTGGTGCAGCAGCGTGGATGGCGTTGCTTCCCATCCACGCACGGGCGGAGTGGGCCGCTTCGCCGATGGTGGTCGCTTCGAATCGGCTGGTTCCGTTGCAGCCCCCTTCAACTGTGCCGTGTGTGGGCTCGAGGAGAATGGCGAAGTCCCCCAGGAGCAGGTCGCCATGGTTGCGGCCCAGCCTGCCCAGGCCACTCTTGACTGCCTCCACTTCCTCGTGGTCGTAGAAGACAAAGGTGACATCCTTGTCCGGCTCCTTGCCGTCGTCGAACAGGGTCGCCGCGAGTGCGAGCTGCACGGCAACGCCGCCCTTCATGTCGGTAGTCCCGCGGCCATAAAGCACACCCTCCCCGGGGATGCCCGACTCCCACGTCGCCGGAACGGTGCCCAATGAGCCTTCCACTGTGGGCAGTGGCACGGTGTCCAAATGTCCAGCGAGGATGACGCGCTCGGAGCGGCCAAGTTCGGTTCGGGCAATGATGGCGTCGCCGTCGCGCACCACGGTGTATTCGGGGATGGCGCGCAGGCCGGCCTCGACGAGATCGGCGAGCGTAGTCTCGTTGCCGGAGACACTGTTGATATCGATGAGCGCGGCGGTCAGCAAGGCGACGTCCTGGCGCAGGTCCAGCAGGGCGGGGGCAGGGTTAAGGGTCACCACTCCACCTTAACGCTCCGGGCCGCTGTGTTTCGGGCAACAAATGCGACCTACCCCGGGGTGAGACGGGTTTCAGCCGTGCCATGGGCGGTCGATACACTGGGGCCATGACTGAAACTGCTTCCTCTGCTGTGCCCGCAAACCACCGATCAGCCTACGGATTCGGCCTCGCCACCATCGCAACCTCGCCTTCCGGGGAAGCAACCGTGCTGGATGTCTGGTACCCGGCGCCTGCCCTGGGTGTAGCCGCTGAAACCCTTCGCGACGTCGAGAATGCCGATCCCGCACTCACCGCCCTGGCCGACGACGGCAAAGACGCCGATCGCGGTACCGAGCAAAAAGTGGTCTTCGCCCAGATCGACCTCGACGCCGCGCCGGCCGACACCGCCGATGCTTACCTGCGTCTTCACCTCCTTTCGCACCGCTTGGTCAAGCCCAACAGCATCAATCTGGATGGCGTCTTCGGCAAGCTCCCCAACGTCGTATGGACCAACTTCGGTCCAGCCGCCGTCGAAGGTTTTGAAATGACGCGTGCGCGCCTGCGTAAGCGCGGCAACGTCGTGGTTTACGGCGTTGACAAGTTCCCGCGCATGGTTGACTACGTGGTCCCCACAGGCGTGCGGATCGCCGACGCTGACCGCGTCCGTTTGGGTGCGCACCTCGCTGAGGGCACCACTGTGATGCATGAAGGCTTCGTGAATTTCAACGCCGGAACCCTCGGCACGTCCATGGTGGAAGGCCGCATCTCCGCTGGAGTGGTGGCCGGTGACGGCACGGACGTCGGTGGCGGCGCCTCCATCATGGGTACGCTCTCCGGCGGAGGCAAGGAAAAGATTGCCTTGGGCGAGCGCGTTCTGCTTGGTGCAAACTCCGGCGTCGGCATCAGCATCGGCGACGATTCCGTGGTGGAAGCCGGCCTCTACGTCACCGCCGGCACCCGCGTCCGTGTGCCTGGTCCCAAGGATGAGAACGGCGAAGATACCAGCAAGATCATCAAGGCCGTCGAGCTTTCCGGTGTTCCCAACCTGCTGTTCCGCCGCAACTCCACAACCGGTGGCGTGGAAGTCCTGCCCCGCAAGGGCCAGACCGTGGAGTTGAACGAGGCACTCCACGCCAACTAGCAGAAGACAAGCAATGCGCCGGTTCCGCCGCGCCATTGTTGCGGTGCTTGCGCTGGCCCTCGCGGCCGGTGCTATCTACGCGATAGTTGCCATACTGCAGCGCTCCGAGACCCTGGTCTCGGAGCGCTGCCTCGCCGTCATGGGTTCCGAAAGCTACGAGTTGGCTACCGACCAGGCGGCCAACGCCTCGCTCATCACGGCTATCTCCGTACAGCGCGGACTTCCACCAAGGGCTGCAAGCATCGCCCTGGCCACCGCGATGCAGGAATCCAAGCTACGGAACATCAATTATGGTGACGATGCAGGACCTGATTCCCGGGGGTTGTTCCAGCAGAGGCCATCGCAAGGCTGGGGAACCGAGGCACAGGTCTTGGACCCCGTCTATGCGACAAACGCCTTCTATAACGGCCTCATCAAAATTCCCGGTTACGAGACCATGGAAATTACCCAGGCAGCCCAGCAGGTCCAGCGCTCCGCGTTCCCCCGGGCCTACGCCCAGCACGAGAACATGGGGCGCGCCTTCGCTTCCGCCCTCACCGGTCATTCCGAATCCGCGCTGACCTGTGAACTCCGGATGCCTGAAGCAGCTGGTGACCCTGCCGCCGTCGTGGAAGAACTGACGACGGCGTTCGGCCCCCAGCGCGCCACAGTCCAGGGCCGCTCGGTGCAACTGGATATCACCGGTACGCAAGCGTGGGCAGTTGCCCATTGGGCAGTGGCCAATGCCAAGTCCCTCTCCATCACGCAAGTGGATGTTGGCGGCCAGACGTGGAACAGGGAAAAACGCAGCGGGTGGATTGCTTCGGCGGCACCGTCTGAGTCAGTGACCATCACGGTCTCGGCACCCACTACCTAACTGGTACATAGGGGGTGCAAAGCCGTTACCTAGGCCAGTATCTCCACCACAGGCTGGACATAACTGCGGAAGACATCGGGCTCGGACAGCAGCTTGTGGCTCATGATCATGGTGCTGGGCTCCAAGTACCAGGCACGGGGTTCGTTGAGCGGCAACTCGATGATGGTGAGATCAAAGTCCCGCGAACTACGCCCGACTTCCAAAAGCCGGTCCTCCACCATCTCGTCCAGGACTCCCGTGACCCCGTTGGCTTCACGCTCCGCCTCGATCTTGGCGTATTCATCGATCCTGTCCGTTGCCCATCCCAAAGCTGAGCCAAAGTGTGCCTGCAGGACACGCTGGAGGGCAGGCGAATTGCCGAAGGCCTTGAAACTGGGTGGCGCGAGCTCAAGTGCGGGGTCGGGATAGGTCTTCACGAGCTTTTCCCACCAGGCCTCCCACTCGGTTTTCAGGGCGTTGATTCCGCCCACATCCGAGGTGAGGTGACTATGGTCGGCATGGCGGACCTTGGGAGCAGCGTGCGACAGCAACGGCTTTCCGGCACCGTCGAGTCCAGCTACATCGCGCAAGTACAGGGCGATGAGCATCGGCCCGGACGTGTCCATGGTGATGCGCCATCCCGGGCCGCCTGACTCATGCATCCGAATTCCTCCCTTGGCAGGTTCCCGACATGTCCCAGTCTATTCCCGTTGGCTTGCTACGGTAACGGTGCGGGACGCACTGCTTGCCGGGCGGCACATTGGTCCTCCTGCGGACATCCGCGGGACGCCGGGACAGTCAATGGCGTGGCTGGACTGCCTATGGCGTGGCCGGTCAGTCTATTGCGTGGCCGGCGCCGGAGCGAAAGCCGCGAGATGAGCCGTGAGGACGTCACTGCACATCTCGGCCGTCATCCATTCCGGCTGGAGCAGGGCGTGCATGCAAAGGCCGTCCATGGTGGCCAGGAGCCGCTCAGCCTCTGTGACGAGGCTTTGCCGGGCTGCGGCCTCGCCGGGGCTCAGCAGCATGATGAGGCGTCCCACAATGGCAGCGACTGCGCGGTGGCTACGTTCGGCCTCGGCAGCCAGGGCGGGTTTGATTCGCGCAGCGTGGCGGAAGGCCATCCAAACGCAGGCGTCCATAGCGAGCTCTTCGTCCAAGGGAAGGAACTGACCCAAGAGGTTCAACACCGCGGCGTGCTGCCCGGCGCTGCCCGGGCTTTCGCTTTCAACGGCAAGAAAAGCTGACTCCAGCCGGGCGCTGATGCGGTCGATGACGGAGGCAAAGGAGAACGCGAGTAGCTCGTCGCTGCTGGCAAAATAGTGCCGCACTGAGCCGACGGCCAGCCCGGCTTCGTCAGCTACTTCACGAAGGGATGCCCGCTCCAAACCGTCGCTTGCGATGATCCTGAAGACAGCTTGGACAACTTCCTGGCGCCGGACTTCGGCATCAACAATTTTGGGCACCAGTATTTTTTAGCACGAACGTGCTTCAACACCGCTCAACACTGAGCGGCGTGGCTCCGATTTCCGATAGCGTAGACACCATGAAAATTCTTGTCACGGGTGGCACCGGCTACATCGGTTCACACACCGTTCTGTCCCTTCAGGAAGCCGGCCATGACGTCGTCGTGCTCGATAACCTTGTGAACTCCAGCGAAGAGTCCCTGCGCCGGGTTTCCGAGCTCACTGGCAAGACAGCGGCCTTCCACAAGGTCGACCTGGTGGACGAGCCCGCCGTCGAGGCCGTGTTCGACCAGCACCAGATCGACGCCGTGATCCATTTCGCAGGACTCAAAGCCGTGGGCGAATCCGTTCAGGAGCCATTGGCGTACTACTACAACAACATCGTGGGGACCCTGAACCTGCTCCGGGCCATGGACAAGCACAACGTCCGTTCCATCGTGTTCAGCTCCTCCGCAACCGTCTATGGCGAGCACAATCCCATCCCCTACATCGAGAAGATGGAAATCGGGGCCAACAACCCGTACGGCCGCACCAAGGAACAGATCGAGGACATCCTCTCGGACCTGGGCAATGCGGACGACCGCTGGCATATCGCACTGCTGCGCTACTTCAACCCGGTTGGCGCGCACCCGTCCGGACGCATCGGCGAGGACCCCCAGGGCATCCCCAACAACCTTGTCCCCTTCATCGCCCAGGTTGCCGTGGGACGCCGCGAGAAGCTGATGGTTTTCGGTGGCGACTATGACACCCCCGATGGAACAGCCCAGCGCGACTACATCCACGTCGTGGATCTCGCTGAAGGCCACGTAGCGGCACTGAACTTCATCGCTGACCGGGCGGGAGTCCGCCGCTGGAACCTTGGCTCGGGTCGCGGTTCGTCCGTTCTGGAGGTCCTGCGTTCCTTCGAGAAGGCCGTAGGCCGGCCGATTCCATACGAGATCACCGACCGCCGCGCCGGCGATCTCCCCGCCTTCTGGGCTGATGCTTCTTCCGCCCTCGCAGACCTCGGATGGTCCACCACGAAGACGGTGGACCAGATGTGCGAGGACCACTGGCGCTGGCAGAAGAACAACCCCTACGGGTACAACCCTTCCTAATAGCAACGCGGGGTCACTTAGGGCCCATTTCGGCCTGCTTTATGGGCCCTAAGTGACCCCGCGTTGCTTTATCACAGGCGGAACCAACGACGGCGGGCGCCCCCCCCCCGCCGGGGGGGGGGGGGCCGGCGCGGGGTGTTGTGGGGTGTAGCGCCGCAAAAAAAGAGCGGGGGGGGGGGGGCGGCCGCGCCCCGGAGTGAGGGCG